>NZ_CP036501.1:0-302706 GCF_026230195.1 Candidatus Paraluminiphilus aquimaris
TCGGGTTCAGGCTCGGGCTCAGGTTCGGGCTCAGGCTCGGGCTCGGGTTCTGGCTCTGGCTCTGGCTCTGGTTCAGGCTCCGGCTCCGGCTCTGGTTCCGGCTCGGGCTCCGGTTCTGGCTCAGGTTCAGGCTCCGGCTCGGGTTCTGGCTCAGGCTCCGGCTCCGGTTCTGGCTCAGGTTCCGGCTCGGGTTCAGGTTCAGGTTCCGGCTCTGGCTCGGGCTCGGGTTCGGGCTCGGGCTCGGGCTCAGGCTCAGGTTCGGGCTCTGGTTCTGGCTCTGGCTCTGGCTCTGGTTCTGGTTCCGGTTCAGGCTCGGGTTCGGGCTCAGGCTCTGGCTCGGGCTCAGGCTCCGGTTCTGGCTCGGGCTCCGGTTCTGGTTCCGGCTCCGGTTCGGGCTCGGGCTCTGGCTCAGGCTCGGGCTCGGGCTCTGGCTCAGGCTCGGGCTCGGGCTCGGGCTCGGGTTCAGGCTCGGGCTCGGGCTCAGGCTCGGGTTCCGGTTCAGGCTCCGGCTCCGGCTCCGGCTCAGGCTCGGGCTCGGGCTCGGGCTCAGGCTCTGGTTCGGGCTCGGGTTCCGGCTCGGGTTCCGGCTCGGGTTCCGGTTCAGGCTCTGGCTCAGGTTCTGGCTCGGGCTCCGGTTCAGGCTCGGGCTCGGGTTCCGGCTCAGGCTCTGGCTCGGGCTCGGGCTCAGGTTCCGGCTCAGGCTCGGGTTCTGGTTCTGGCTCGGGCTCCGGTTCGGGCTCCGGTTCGGGCTCAGGTTCAGGTTCCGGCTCAGGTTCAGGCTCGGGTTCCGGTTCTGGCTCAGGTTCAGGCTCGGGTTCTGGCTCCGGCTCAGGCTCGGGTTCTGGTTCGGGTGCCAGGACCAAAGCCTCAAGAGCGTCTATTAACGGCTTAGGTTGTGTATCTGTAGCTTCACCCAATTCAAGGCCGCGCTCCTGAAGGTCAAACAAAATTCGACCTAACCGAACAAAGGTATGCCCATTATTTGCAATTGCCCCTGCTCCGGGCGCGTCGAGGCCTTCGAGTAAATCGCTACCGGCCTCAACGGCCTCGAGTAGTGTCGCAACCGTTGCGTCCAAGACCTCGGCTTCGGAGCCTGCGACCCCGACACCAAAAAGCTCGTCATTGATTAAAAATTCATTATTTTCAGGTACAGAAAATGAGGTATCACCGACGCTCTCGATTTCCACCGAGGAACCCGACGCCGTTATGACAATATCGCCTTGTTGAACTTCGTCGCCTTCCCTCAAGGTACGCGCAACCCCATCCTCCGAGAGGACAGTCGCCTTGCCTGTAAGCGATGTAACGATCCCAGTCATATAGCATGACCCAAGGTTGATTCATTTCCGCAGACATACGATCCCATAGCGACATAGTCGACAATAGAGACCAAAGGGCAGAGTTTTGGGGTCATCATGGGGAGGTTCACGCGACACCACCACGCAGTAACAAGGCCAATTGAACTCGATCACGCACACTAAGCTTCTGGAAAACGGAGGTAAGGCGGGCTTTAACAGTTCTTTCCGAGATACTTAGGCGGGCTGCAATTTCTCGATTACTCAATCCATCGGCAACGGCATTCGCCACTTGACGCTCCCGCTTGGTGAGCTCATCCAAGGACACCGCATTACTGGAAGAAATCTGCGCAACCAAACCATCAGCGCTGGCCATCACCCTGCGCATGAGCGATGCCGGCAACCAAAAGCCGCCGTTTTTTACAGTGTTAGCAACAAGACGTAACTGAGTCGGCGCGGCTGCAACGTGGCAATAGCCCCGCGCGCCTCGAGCTAAAAGTGCAAATGCATCCTCGTCCTTGGGGAATGAAACCATACACACGATGGGAACCGACTCATTGGTAGCCACGATGCGATCGATAAACGTCAATGCTTGATCAAAGTCTAGCGTCGAAAAGTCCAGCCAGTAGGTAACCGAGGGCGTAATGCGGAGACCTGCAATGGAAGACCGCAGCACGAGTGTGCCAAGCGCCTCAGTCCAGCGAGCAGCAGGCTTCTCTGCAAGAGTTAATATCGTATTTGACATTAACGCTCCGATAACGCGCGTTGCTGAGCTCGAAGCACCGGCTTCATGAGGTAGGAAAGAACGGTTTTTCGACCAGTGAGGATATCGACATCCACTGTCATACCGGGAATGATGGGCTGCTCGGGTCCAAAATCGACGTTCTTAGTTCTTACCGTGACCTCATAATAGGGTTGGTCACTACTGTCGATTAGCGTATCTGCGCCAATCTGTTCGATGGTGCCTTCCATACCCCCGTAAACCACAAAATCATAAGCGGTAAATTTCACATTCGCTTCCTGACCCGGCGCAATAAACGCGATATCACGAGGCTTAATTCGAACCTCGAGAAGCAGCGTATCGTCGGCGGGAACAAGCTCGATAATGTCTCGTCCCGCGAGAACAACGCCACCAACAGTGTTGTAGTGCAGTTGCTTTATCGTTCCAGATACCGGTGCGATGACTTCCGTTCGGTTCACCCGGTCAGTGAGGCCCTCACCTGCCTGAGTGAGCGCTGCAATCCGGGTGTAGGTTTCGGCGAGTTTTTCACGCGTGGCATTCAAAAACTCAAGTCGAACCGTCTCGATCTTATTCGAGGCCTCTTGAACTGCCTCCTCTAATCGCCGAATACCAGCTCGGACTTGCCTTAACTCGCCACTCGCGCGGTTCAACTCACGTTCGAGCCTGAGTATTTCAACTTGAGATGCGGCGCCAGAAGCAATCAATGGTCTTGTCACCTCCAGCTCACTTCTTGCCAGGGACACCTCGGTCACAAGCTGATCGCGCTTAGCAATTAGCTCCAATAGCTCTTGATCCCGCTGCCGCTTTTGACGCCGCGCAATTAATTCCTTTGTCTCTAGCTCTGTGCGACTTGTTTGGAAAAGCTCCAGCTCCTCAGCGACCACCTCGGGCGCGAGTTCACGCATTGATTCGTCAAAAACAAAATCTCGCTGAGAAACAAGGGCATCCAAGCGCATAGCCCGAATTTCCAGCCCCTGTAACTCCGCCTGATTTTCGCCTAACGAGGCCTGAGAGCGTGTTCTGTCTAATTGCAGGAGTACCTGCCCGCGTTCGACAAACTCCCCCTCTGAGACAAAAATTTGCTGCACCACGCCACCATCTTGTGAACCAATAATTTGAACTTGGCTCGACGGAATAACCTTACCGGTACCTCGAGTGACCGTATCTATGCCCGCAAATGCGCTCCACACTAGCAGGCACGTCAGTGCTATCAGCACACCGTAAAGAAGCCGACGGGCTGTCGTTGGCTCTTGCTCAAGAATCGCCTCGTCGGAAAGCTCGCTCCAGTTGCGATGAGCAACTAATTTTGCGGCATCTTGATCAGGCATCTGCTCTCCCAATCTTTCCTTCCCGAAGAGCTGAAATCACAGCATCGCGTTGCCCGTCAGCGACGACCTTTCCCGAATCGACAACTAATATTCGGTCCGCCAGGGCCAATAATGCGTTTCGGTGAGTCACTACAATTAGGGTCCGTCCCTCCATGTAGGTCTTCAAGTTCTCAATAATCACGCGCTCCGTACTCTGGTCGGTACCGCCAGTCGGCTCGTCTAAGATCAGAATTGCTGGCTCAGTTACGAGGGCGCGAGCAACTGAAATACATTTTCGCTGACCGCCAGAAACGGAGTCACCTCGCTCAGAGATAGGCATATCGAAGCCCAATGGATGTCGATTTACCCAGTCGGCAATACCCGCGCGCTCAGCAGCCTTGATCAGCTGTGCATCTGAAATGCCTGGCCTTGCAAGCGCTATATTGTCTCTCAATGTCCCAGTGAATAACGTGACGTCCTGAGGCACGTAACCTACCGAACCTCTGTATTCACGCGGGTCCAGTTGTCGAATATCAACGCCATCAATTCGGATCTCTCCGTCGGTGGCCTCAAACAACCCAAGCGCCAGCTTGGCTATGGTCGATTTACCAGAACCCACGCGTCCCAGTAAGGCTATGTGTTCACCGGCAGAAAATTTAAAGGATGCCTTTTGCAGAGAGTTCAACCCTGAATTTGGGTACTTAAAGCTGACATTCTTAAATTCGAATGTCCCTTGGAATGAGTCCCTAGAAATAAACGCCTTCTCGTCTTGGTACTCACTGGGTGTGTCGAATAGGGCGGTCAAGGACTTCATTGCCACTTGCGCATTTTGAAATTGCGCAAGGAGCGATCCCAGTTTGGCAAAGGGGCCAACTGCTCTTATTGAAAGAAGCATGCAAGCAATCAACCCACCAAGCGTAAGCTTGCCAGCAGCAATCATGTAGACACCTATAACAATGACTGAAAGCTGAACAATGCGCTGTACTGTCGAACTACTTTGCGTCAGCCGAAGATTAAGGTTCCGAGCACTCAGGTTTTGGCTGGCCAAAAATCGAGTGGCCTCCTCCCACTGCCGCTGCATAATTGACTCAGCGCCCATTGCCTTGAGTGTTTCCAATCCCGACAAAGTCTCGATCAACGTTGCGTTACGTTGTGCTCCGGCCGCATAGCTTGTCTCGGTTAACTTTTCTAAGCGCGGACGAACCACCATGGCAATCGCCAGTAGAAGCACAATGCCGAAAAGAACCGGCAACAACATGGTGGGAGAAATCCAAGCAATTACCGCGACAAAAATAAGCGCAAAGGGGATATCAATTAGACCCGTCAAGGTTGCAGAGGTCGTAAAGTCTCGCAGAAACTCAAATGATCTCAGGTTGGCAGCAAACGAGCCGACGGACGCAGGCTTGTGTTCAAGCCGCAGTCCGAGGGTTTTTTCCAAAATACTGGCCGACAATGAAATATCGATTCGCCTCGCTGCGTAATCCAGAAAATACCCTCTCGATATTCGAAGAATAAGGTCCGCAATCAGCGCAACCACAACGCCGATGGTCAGAACCCATAGCGTCTCAAATGCGGCATTGGGGACGACTCTGTCATACACGTTCATTGTGAAAATCGGGACCGCCAGCGCTAGCAGGTTTACAAAGAAGGACGCAAATAAAATGTCTCTGTAGAGCGTCCTATGCTCCGCCATAACAGACCAGAACCAATGGTCTCGATGTACGCCTATTGCACCCAAAGACGACTCAGCCAATCTAAATTTGGGTCGCGCAAATAGTACCTTGTTAGTGACCTCCGCTTTCAGTTTCTCCAAGGAGATCGTAACCCCTTCGTCGCCCAACTCTGGTCGAAAAATTAAGGCGGAACCGTCCTCATCCAGCGATTCAAGTACCGCGCATTTATCCCCTTTTAGCAGTAGCAATGCGGGCAAAGCGGATGCAGGAATGTCATCGATATCTACAGACTGTAAACGGGCTCTGAGTCCCGCACGTCTTGCTGCGCGCACCAATAAATCGGGCGTGAAATCAGTCAGCCGAGTCGGTAGGCCAGCGGTAAGGGACTGGAGTGTTGCCGGTGCTCTGTGATGATGCGCGATTCGCTGTAAACACGTTACAAGCGCCTCACCTCCGCTTCTCGCAGAGCCCACTACCTCCTCACTTGCTGCGGCATCGTTCGCCAATCTTCCTCCCCTCGCTCAACCGCGGGTTGCTCCGAACAGGGTGGTGTAGAGCAAATCGCGATAGCCAGACACTTTAGGTCCGCTGAAATGACCGCCTATAGTGACCATTCATGGCGCTAAGTGTCTGTAAGGTAGGTCACTTTTCATGACCGAAACTAGGAGAAATGTGAGCTACCTATCACTTTTTAGGCGTCAAACTGACTCATTTGCTCGCTTTTAGACGATTTGGTAACGCGATCTACAGCAAACACCATTTGACCGCCGACAGTTTTTTGACACGAAGGCTTGCTGTCTTAGTAACACGTCTTGGCGATCTGCCTGCCGTGAGGATCACGACTGGCCGCAATCAGCTCATGAAATAGCGGAGGTCCGGAAGGTCGTTCGGTAACAATGCACCCAAAACAACACGGTCGTAAGAAGTACCACAGCACCGCTTTGGTGACCTGCGGCAATCGCGACATCGACATGTGACAGCACCGTGCTGATGCCAAGTACAATCTGCAGTGTGATGGCTCCGAGCAGAAGTACACCCGCTCTGCGCAATCGAGCGTCTGAATCGGCAAGCCAAGTCCGCAGCCCGAGCACAACCAGCGTAATCCCCGTGACATAAGCCAACATACGGTGGTTGAAGTGTATCGTTGTGACCTGCTCAAAAGACGAGATCCAGCCCCCTGAATACAGAGCGGGCGGGATAAAACTATCCCCCATCAGTGGCCACGTTGGAAACGATAGTCCTGCGTTTGTACCCGCTACAAAACCGCCACTTAAAATCATGACGTAAACCAATGCCACCACCGAAAAGACACCCAGACTCGCATCTTTTGTCGGTTCGCGATCAGGCGAGAACAACCCAATCGTTAACCAGACAATGTAGGCGTAAATAGCGATGGCGAGACCTAGGTGTGCCGTCAACCGATACTGTGACACATCAGGTCGATCGACAAGCCCACTCTTTACCATGTACCAACCCATCAAACCCTGACAGGCCCCAAGAAACAGGAGAAAAAACAAGTGCGGCTTAATTTCAGGCTTAACCTTGCCCATCCACAAAAAGATCATAAATGGCACAAAAAACAGCAAACCGATGAACCTGCCGAGCATACGGTGCAAATATTCAAACCAGAAGATTTGCTTAAACTCATCTAGCCCCATGCCTTGATTGACAAGTTGGTACTCGGGGAACAATTTGTATTGATCGAACAAGTAGAGCCAATCGGCGTGAGACAGCGGTGGAACAACACCCATGATCGGCCGCCAATCAACCATAGACAAACCAGACTCGGTCAGACGCGTTACACCACCTAATAAGATCATGCCGAAAATCGTTACTGCGCAGATCGCCAACCAGCGGCCTACGATCATGTCGTTACGATGTGAAATCACTGCAGTCATTCAATCCCCCAAAACAGCCGCATTAGTTTAACAAACTCAAGACGTGAATCGGGTACTAAAGTAGACTCACCGCGACACCAAGGATCCTATTTAATGGCACTTTTACGCTTAAGTGACGCCGAGTTACATTTCGGTACTCACGTTCTCCTCGATAAATTGAACCTCACTATTTCGAAAGGTGAGCGCCTGGGCCTGCTCGGAAGAAATGGCGTCGGCAAAACAACGCTGTTTAAAGTGCTTACCGGGGAGCAGCAACTGGATGACGGGGAGCGATGGATCGACCCCGCGATCAAGCTCTCACGTCTTGAGCAAGAGCTGCCAATTGAAGGTATGACGTCCGTATTTGATTGGGTGGCAGGAGGCCTATTGGAGCTCGGCGATCTACTGGTCCAATACCGAAGTCTACTGTCCTCGGACAGCGCGACGGCGCTAGACGAGCTCGCGGCGGTGCAACTTGCGCTCGATGCGAGTGACGGCTGGAATGTTCAAAATCGTGTCGAAACGACGCTGTCACAACTGGGTTTAAATGGCGAAGACAAGTTGGCCGACTTATCCGGGGGATGGCGGCGCCGTGTCGCACTCGCGCGTGCACTCGTGTCGGAACCCGATCTATTGCTCCTTGATGAACCGACCAACCACCTCGATATACCGACAATTGTGTGGCTAGAACAACAGTTACAGTCCTTTCGCGGCGCCATTATTCTTATTACCCACGATCGTCGGTTTCTTCAAACGATTGCCAACAGAATTGGCGAGCTCGACCGGGGGCAATTAAGCGTTTGGCCCGGTAACTACCGCGACTTTTTAAAACACCGCGCGGAACAGCTGGCGGCAGAAGAGACCGCAAATGCCCTGTTTGACAAGAGACTCGCGCAAGAAGAAGTCTGGATACGCCAGGGCATCAAAGCGCGACGAACCCGCAACGAAGGCCGTGTACGACGCTTAGAAGCGATGAGAGAAGAACGCGCGGGACGGCGCCAGCAAACGGGCACCGCCAATATCAGCGTCGGTGCAGGTGCGCTATCAGGCAAACTCGTAGCCGAAGCCAAAGACGCAGGGGTCGCATACAATGGCGAAGCTGTCATTCAGAACGTCAATACAATCATTCAACGCGGCGATCGGGTCGGCATTGTCGGTCGCAATGGTGCGGGTAAAACGACACTCATAAAAATGTTACTTGGCGAACTCGCGCCCGACTCGGGCAGCGTTAAAATCGGCTCGAAATTAGAGATAGCTTACTCAGATCAACTCCGCGGTCATCTCGATCCTGAGGGAACATTGATAGACAACATTTGTGGTGGTCAAGAATTTATCGAGATTAACGGCAAAAGAAAGCACGCCATTGGCTATCTTGGTGACTTCTTATTTTCGCCTGACCGAGTGAGGGCGCCAACCAAGGTGCTCTCTGGTGGCGAGCGCAACCGCGCTATTTTGGCAAAGCTGTTTACTCAACCCGCCAACTTATTAGTGCTCGATGAGCCCACTAATGACCTCGATATTGAAACGTTAGAACTGCTAGAAGAGGTATTGCTCGAATTCAAAGGCACGGTTCTTTTAGTCAGTCACGACAGAGACTTCATGGATCGCGTCGTTACCAGTTTGATGGTAATCAACGACAATGGCGAGATTGAGGAGCAGGCGGGTAATTTTTCCGACTGGGAAAGTCGAGGTGGAAAACTCGTCAGTAGCGTCTCAGATGTACGTACTTCTGACAGGCGAGTTGCGCTCGAGAAGACGTCAAAACCTTCTGCGAAGAATCAGTCAGAGCCTAAGACAGTTTCAAGAAAACTCAGTTATAAAGAAAAGCGAGAGCTTGAAGATCTCCCAGATCGAATAGCCCGACTGGAAACAGAACAGGCGCTACTCGAAGCGAGAACCGCGGATCCCTCATTTTTTTCGGGTGACAGTAATGAAGTAGCAGAGGTTCTGGACCGTCTCAGCGAAGCGTCGAACCTGCTCGATGACGCGTTGGAGCGCCTTATCGAGCTAGAGGGTTAACCTTCTCTCTGCCACGCTGCATGTCTCGGCCTAGAGAACCGAGGCAACGGCATCGATTACGATATCCATGTTTTGTTGGTTAAGCGCCGCAACGTTGATCCGTGACGAGTCCAGCATATAAAGGCCCCGCTCTTTACGCAGTCCACGCGCCTGCTCCACCGACAGACCTAAGAAAGAAAACATGCCCTTCTCTTTCGAAATGAAAGAAAAATCCTGATTGGTTTTCTCTGAGAGCTTTGCAGATAACTGTGTCCGCAAATCGATCATTCGCGCACAAATCTCCTGGAGCTCGAGTTCCCAAGATGCGCGTAATGTCGGATCGCTCAAAACCCGACCAGCCAGCAGCGCGCCATGAGCTGGCGGCATAGAGTAAACTCGACGCGCAGCACCCAAACCATGACTGTGGGTCGCCTCTGCTACTTGGGCATTTCTCCCAAAGAACAGTGCTACGCCTGTTCGCTCACGGTATAAACCTAAATTTTTCGAACATGACGCGGCAACAATCAGCTCACCCAGTCGGTTCGCCAGTAAGCGAAGTCCAGCAACGTCTGCCTCCAAGTCGGTACCCATCCCTTGATAAGCGAGATCTACCAGTACCGTGAAGCCTTGTGTCAGCGCCATGTCGGCAATGTGCCCCCACTGCTCCAAGGTTAAATCGGCCCCTGAGGGGTTATGGCAACATCCGTGCAGAAGCACCACGTCACCTTTTTTCGCCCCTTTTAAGTCACTTGCCATGCCATCAAAGTCAACACCATGCGATACCGGGTCGTAATACCGATACGTCTTAAACTTCAGCCCAACCGATCCCATCAACGGAATGTGTACTGGCCACGTCGGGTTGCTAATCCATACGGTCGCATCAGGTGCAGCGGCAGCGAGTACTTCCGAGGCAATACGAAGCGCGCCGCAACCGCCTGGGGTTTGAATCGCTGTTATGTTGGCGCCGTCCCCAGCAAGCACTTCCCCAAAGACAAGTGACTTCATTGCACTCAAATACGCGGCATCTCCCGCCGCCGGCAAATAGGCTTTCGTTATCTCATCGGCAACAAGTTGCTCTTGCGCTTGACGCACAGCCTGAAAAACAGGGCATACACCCGCTTCGTCCATGTAAATACCGACGGTTAAATCAATTTTGTTCGGGTTAGGGTCGGCACGACACTCGGCAGCAAGTCCAAGGATCGGATCGGGCGACAAAACGGATAATTGCTCTAACATCAAAAACTCTTTCGGAAAAAAAATACGGCGCGAGTATACGATATGGGTGTGGCGGCATAAATGCCTGATATCATTTCACGCTGAAATCCTAACCGTCCGAAATCCAGATCTGCCATGGCCTCCCACAGACGCGACAATCTTTTCGCTGAATTAAGAGCGGATACAACCCTGTTTAGCTTCAACGACTCGGTTGTAGATGTGTTCCCCGATATGATTCAGCGCTCGGTACCCGGATACTCCACTGTCGTCAGGATGACCGGCGTCCTCTCCGAACAGTATGCTCAGCCAGGTACGTGTATTTACGACATCGGCTGCTCTTTAGGGGAGTCAATCCGGTCTGCAGAGCGTGCATTGGCCGATAATGCAGCCGCTAACAAAACGTGCCGTTTTATTGGCATCGACAGCTCATCCGCCATGATTACACGCGCACGAGAGCAATCCTTGCAGGGCTCAGCGATTGAATGGATTCAATCTGACGCGCTGCTCACGCAGTTCGAAACCACCAGCGTCGTCATTCTTAACTTTACCCTTCAGTTCATTCCCATTGATGAGCGGCTGAGACTGTTAAAAGCTATTCGGCGCGCAATGGTACCCGGAGGACTGCTCATCCTCTCTGAGAAGCTTACTATGGCTGATCCAGCCATGGACGCCCTAATGATCGACTTACATCACGACTTTAAGCGCAGCCAAGGCTACAGTGACCTCGAAATCGCGCAGAAACGTGACGCCATCGACAATGTTCTAATCCCTGAAACAGCGCAGATTCATACCGCGCGGCTGGCCGATGCGGGCTTTTCTCGATCGAGCATATGGTTTCAATGCTTGAATTTTGCCTCCTTTATTGCGATTGCCTGATTATCGATGGACGTGCCTAATGAGTTGCTCGCAGATATAAAAGCCTTCACGGCGCGCTGGGACGACCCTAAGTTGTGCGCCTGGCTACAGACGCTGCCCGAGCAACTTGCGCAGTCCATGTCAGAGAAGCGCTTTGGCGACCTGAAACGCTGGCGAGAAGCCCTTTCTTCTCTTCCTGATATTGCGCCAGAGACAGTCAGTCTCAACGCTAATCATGTCGGCGTATCAGGCAACCTATCCGAGCACACGCGAAAAGAGCTGGAGGGCGCGCTTCGTGGTTTACATCCCTGGCGAAAAGGCCCCTTCTCACTGTTTGGTGTCGACATCGATACCGAATGGCGTTCAGACTTCAAGTGGGCTCGCCTGACAGATGCCATAACACCGCTGGCAGGTCGCCGAGTACTGGATGTCGGGTGTGGCAGTGGTTACCACTGCTGGCGCATGCGAGGCGCGGGCGCATCGGAGGTTATTGGTATCGATCCAACGCCTCTCTTTGTACTGCAGTTCAAGGCGATTCAAAAATACATTAACGAGCCAGCTGTGCACGTTCTCCCGCTAACACTCGAGCAGCTGCCCACTAAACTACAAGCTTTCGACACCGTGTTTTCAATGGGCGTACTTTATCATCGCCGATCTCCGATCGATCACCTGACCGACCTTCGCGATACCCTCGTTTCCGGCGGAGAGTTAGTTCTTGAGACACTTGTGGTGGAAGGTGATGAGCACAGGGTGTTCGTTCCGCCCGGGCGCTATGCACGGATGGGCAACGTCTGGTTTCTACCGAGCCCTAAAGCCCTAATGACTTGGCTTTCAAAGGTGGGTTTCGCGGACACAAAACTCGTTGATGTCAGCGCAACATCACAGGACGAACAACGTTCTACGGATTGGATGACCTTCCACTCTTTAGCAAACTTCTTAGACCCAATGGATCACACTAAAACCATTGAAGGCCACCCAGCACCTCGCCGCGCCATTATTACGGCTCGGCTCCCCTAGTCTCAGTCGTCTGAAGCACCGCCCGATGTAATCGCTGGGCTCATGGGGAAAGTGGCGACTTTGCCTGACTCACCGCCCTCACTAATCTTTGCCGCACCCTGCTTTTCGACTTCGTCAATCCGGATAATAGACTGCATGGGAATATAACTGCGCTTGACCCCCGCGAATTCAGATTTGAGCTTCTCCTCGCCAGGGTCAACAAGGATCGCGGATCGCTCACCAAACAACATTTCCTCGATTTCTACAAAGCCCCACATATCACTCTGATAAATGTGCTTCGCAAAGACTTCGAAGATTTCCTTTCCATTGTGGAAAATAATTTTATACACAGGCTGATTCGACATGCTGTTTCAGGTGTTTAGTGTGAGGCGCGCGATGCTACCACTTTTGCCAAAATTCGAAAGGGCTAGCGCCACGCCATTTCACAGTTAGACAGGTATAATAGCTGATTACCGACACATCGAGCATAAGTCTGTGAGCACAACAACACGATCAAAAGTCTTTATCCAGACCCATGGTTGCCAAATGAACGAATACGACTCTGCGCGAATGAGCGACTTATTGCGCGAGAGCCACGGCATGGAGCGAACGGATAACGCAGAAGAGGCCGATGTGCTTTTGCTGAACACCTGCAGCATTCGTGAAAAAGCGCAGGAAAAAGTATTTCATCAACTCGGCCGCTGGAAATCGATAAAAGCCAAGCGCCCCGATGTGGTCATTGGTGTCGGCGGCTGCGTCGCGAGCCAGGAGGGCGAGGCCATTAGCGAGCGAGCGCCCTATGTCGACTTAATATTTGGCCCTCAGACACTCCATCGACTGCCTGAGATGCTCGAAACGCGCAATGAGAAAGACAGTGCCGTAGTCGATATTTCGTTCCCGGAGATAGAAAAGTTCGATCGGCTACCTCAGCCGTCAAGCGACAGCGCAACAGCGTTCGTATCGATTATGGAAGGATGCAGTAAGTACTGCACATTTTGCGTCGTCCCTTACACACGAGGCGAAGAGGTATCGCGTCCAGTGGATGATGTCATTGCCGAGATTGCACACCTCGCATCGTCTGGGGTGAAAGAGGTCAATCTCTTGGGTCAAAACGTTAATGCTTATCGCGGCGAGAACCATCTTGGAGAGATCGTGGACTTTGCCGAGCTACTTGGGCTGGTTAATTTAGTCCCCGGTGTGGAGCGCATTCGGTATACCACGTCCCACCCCGTGGAATTTAGCGACGCGTTAATAGAAGCTTACCGCGATATTCCCGCGCTGGTTGACCATCTTCACCTGCCCGTGCAAAGCGGCTCAGATCGCATTTTAATGGCGATGAAGCGAGGCCATACCGCGATAGAATACAAGTCTAAGATACGCGCACTGCGGAAGATTCGTCCTAACATATCGTTATCTTCAGACTTCATCATTGGGTTCCCAGGGGAGACGGAGCAAGATTTCCACGCCACGATGAAGCTCATAGAAGAAGTGGGGTTCGATACATCCTTCAGCTTTATATACAGTGCAAGACCCGGTACTCCAGCGTCTGATCTGCAGGACGAGACACCGGAGGACGTTAAAAAGAAACGATTGCATCTCCTACAAAGCCGTATCAATCAGCAAGCGATGGAAATAAGTCGGCGTATGGTCGGAACGACTCAACGGATTCTCGTGACCGGCGTATCGAAGAAAGATCCTGGCCGGCTAGCTGGACGAACTGAAAACAACCGTGTGGTCAACTTTACCAGCCTTGACCACGATTTAATCGGCGAGTTCGCGACAGTCGATATTGTCGACGCGCTGCCAAACTCGCTTCACGGCGTGCTTGTGAGTTGACATGCGTCGCAAGCTCTGTATCTTCACTCAGCCATACGTTATATGAGCGGCCAAACAGTCCTTGGACATTGACCCGATACCTCCCGAGCCCGACAGTCGGGAGGACATAGTATCCTCCTCTTTCACGCTTGAACCTGAGAACGCGAAGCATGTTGCACTGCTTTGCGGGCACCTCAACACCCATTTCAAACTGATCGAAGATCGTCTTCGCGTTTCGATTAGCAATCGCGGAAACCAGATAAAGATCGGCGGCCCTGCTGCTGCGTGCGAGTCTGGGGAACGCCTCATTAGAAAACTCTACGTCGATGTCACTAAGGGTATTCGCTTGAGCCCAGAGGCCATTCACCTGCAGTTACAACAGGCTGATCTCGAGTTGCTAAAAGGTCAGGAAGAGACCAATGAGTCTGTTCTGATAAAAAGCATAAAGACCAAGCGCGGCACGGTTAAGCCGCGCGGTCACAGTCAGATCAGTTACGTTAAAGACATACAGCGCTACGATTTGAATTTCGGTGTCGGTCCTGCAGGAACAGGTAAAACATACCTAGCTGTAGCTTGTGCCGTGCAGGCGCTTCTTGATGAAGACGTGAAGCGTATTCTGCTTGTTCGCCCCGCAGTGGAAGCAGGTGAACGTTTGGGCTTTTTACCCGGCGACCTGACGCAAAAGGTCGATCCCTACCTGCGACCGCTCTACGACGCACTCTACGAGATGCTCGGTTTCGAAACGGTCGGTAAGTACATCGAGCGAAATATTATCGAAGTGGCGCCACTGGCGTTTATGCGCGGCCGCACGCTCAACAACGCCTTTATCATTCTCGATGAGGCACAAAATACCACTCGCGAGCAAATGAAGATGTTTCTGACTCGCTTGGGTTTCGGGTCAACAGCGGTCATTACCGGAGACGCAACCCAAATTGATCTACCCCGCGGCCAACCCTCCGGCTTGGTTCATGCAACGCAGGTTCTAGATGGCGTCGATGGTGTCTCCTTTACCTGGTTCAATAAAAAAGATGTGGTCCGCCATCCCTTGGTTCAGCGCGTCGTTAACGCTTACGAAGAGCACGATGCAATCATGGGAAACAACGCTCAGGAGCAGCGCTAATGAAGCTCTCTGTACATCTCGACTGCAACCATAACGAGGCGCCAGAGCAACAAGCATTCGAAAAGTGGGTCGCTACCGCACTGTCGGGCGATCACGTTCATTGGCGATCTACAGAGGCAGCTGAAGTCAGTATTCAAGTGGTCGATACCGATGAGATGATCCGCTTTAATCACCAGTACCGGGGTAAAAATACAGACACTAACGTTCTGTCGTTTCCTGTTGATTCGGAAATGCAACAAAGAACAGGCTTACTCGGTGACCTGATTATTTGTGGTGAGGTTGTCGCTCGTGAAGCGCGCGAGCAGTCAAAGTTGACGCAGCATCATTGGGCGCACATGACGATTCATGGAACCCTCCACTTATTGGGCTACGACCACATCGCGGATGAAGACGCCGACGTGATGGAGGCGCTTGAAATAGGCTATCTGGCACAGCTATCAATTCCCAACCCCTACACCTCTTCTGAAACCAACATCTGATGAATAGTAACGACACACGTAATAACGAAACTGAAGAGCGCTCCTGGCTGGATCGATTGACTCAGATGGTCACGGGGACTCCCTACACGCGCGCTGACCTAGAAGGGTTGCTGCAATTAGCCGTGGACAACGAAGTTATCGATGATGATGCGCGAAATATTATGGAAGGCGCTCTCACTGTCGGGGAGATGCAAGCCCGAGACGCGATGATTCCGCGGGCACAAATGATTGTTATTCGCGAAGGTGCAACCCTCGATGAAGTGTTGCCACAAATTATTCATACGGGCCACTCACGCTACCCCGTAGTGGGTGAAGGAACCGACGATGTGCAGGGAATCCTCCTCGCCAAAGACTTATTACCGTTCGTACTAAACCCCAACACTGAGTTTGATATTGCGGCGCTGCTTCGCCCGGCCGTAATTGTTCCGGAGAGCAAGCGACTAAATGTACTGCTCAGAGAGTTTCGTCAGGCACGTAACCACATGGCCATCGTTATCGATGAATACGGTGGCGTCGCTGGGCTTGTCACCATTGAAGACGTGCTCGAAGAGATCGTTGGTGAAATTGAGGATGAGACCGACTCAGATGAAGAGGTTCAAATTCGCAAGCTCACTGAGGATAGTTTTTTTGTCCAAGCCTTAACCCCTGTAGAGGAGTTTAATGAGGCATTTGGTGTCGATTTCAGTGACGAGGAGTTCGACACTATTGGTGGCCTCGTTCTTCAAGCCTTTGGTCGCCTACCTACGCGCAACGAAACCGTAACCTTTGAAGGCCTTGAGTTTCGCGTCATTAACGCAGATCAGCGCAAACTGAACAGTCTGCGCGTGACCCTAATGAACGAGCGTTAACTTAGGGTGCGCTGGAGTAAAGTACAGCGCGCAACCTACAGCCTCACAGCGGGGCTGATTTTCACGTTGGGTCTTGCGCCCTTTGACCTCAAAATAGCTTCCCTGCTCAGCCTCGCCATGCTTTACGGGGCCCTGGTTAATCAAACGGCCAAGGAAGGCGCATTAATGGGGTGGCTGTACGGCGCTGGGTTCTTTGGTGCGGGCGTGTCTTGGGTTTTTGTAAGCATTCATGTTTACGGCGGTGCACCGACCTCACTCGCCTTACTACTGACCTTTATCTTCTGCGGCGGACTCGCCGTACTACCAGCCGTACAGGCTGCTATTTTCTGCCACTTACAGCCGAAGAACGTCGTTCAACGAGGTCTCTTTTTTGCCGGCTTATGGGTTACCTTTGAGTGGATCAGAACCTGGCTCTTAACCGGCTTTCCTTGGCTATTTGCTGGCTATGCCAGCATCGATACGCCACTCGCAGGATGGGCTCCTGTTGTAGGTGTATTGGGTGTTTCCTTACTCATTGCGCTCAGTGCTGCAGGCTTAGCCGAAATCTATTTAACGCAGGCTCGACGCACAGCCTTCATCTGGCTTTCTTGGTCTTTCTCGCTCTTGCTCGTTGGCGCGCTACTTGAGCAAATAAACTGGACAACCCGTACTGGCAATAAGGCGGAGGCTGTCGTTTACCAGCCTAACACCTCACTATCCGATAAGTGGGACCCCAACAATACTCAGGCAATTCTCGAGGATTACCTGACACATGCCCAACTTCACACTCCCGACACAGATTTACTTATTTGGCCAGAAGGCGCGTTGCCCTTCTACTTGGATCAAGCGCCGAATTACATCGCTCGTCTGAATCAGCTCGGTGAAATCAATGACGCGTCCATTGTTCTGGGCGTTGCAACCCGTGAGGGATCGCAGCGCTTTAACAGCATCGTGACGCTTGGCAATGCGGCGGATGAATATCGAAAGCAAAAACTCGTCCCATTTGGTGAGTTTGTGCCCCTCGAATCCCAACTGAGAGGGCTTATCGACTTTTTTGATCTACCAATGTCTAATTTTTCACGTGGCAGCAAAGACCAAGGTAGTCTGATGACGGGCATCGGTGAACTCGCGCCCTTTATCTGTTACGAAGTGGTCTATCCTGACTTTGTTGCAAAGCGGTCGAGGACCAGTCAAATACTTGTCACCATCTCCAACGACGCTTGGTTTGGAACCAGCCATGGACCTCATCAACATTTTCAAATGGTCCGCTTCCGCTCACTTGAGCTGCAGAAACCAACAATACGCGGTGCCAACAACGGAATCACTGCCGTCGTCTTGCCCTCGGGCGAAGTAGATAAGGCACTCCCACAGTTCGAGAAAGGCAATCTGATTCTGAGCGTTGAGCCGCACGAGGGCCTTACCCCGTTTGCTCGCTGGGGGAGCGGTCCTGTAATCCTATTAAGTCTTTTGCTTTTACTGCCTAGCATCACGAGTGTCGCAGCAAGCGTTGCCAGAAAAATTGGCATAAAAGCTCAGCGCTAATCGCCTCTATCCTGATAGACTACGGTCGCAATCATAATCACCAACGTCTGCGTCAAATTAATGAATCCAAGCGAATACCAACCAGAGATCCTCGAGACCGAGATTCAGTCATCGTGGCTGACCGAAAAAGCCTTTTCAGTAGACGTCGACACGAGTCGTGACAAGTTTTACTGCTTAGCTATGTTTCCCTACCCCAGTGGGAAACTCCACATGGGGCACGTACGCAATTACACGATTGCTGATGTAATTGCGCGCTATCAGCGCATGATGGGGAAGAACGTGCTGCAGCCCATGGGTTGGGATGCATTTGGACTGCCCGCCGAAAACGCAGCGATCCAAAAAAAGGTCGCACCGGCCGCCTGGACCAAGAGCAACATCGCAGAGATGCGACGGCAACTTCAGCGGCTGGGTTTCGCCTACGATTGGGACCGTGAATTAGCCACGTGTACGCCCGAATACTATCGGTGGGAACAATGGTTTTTCACACGACTTTATGAAAAGGGTCTCGTCTACAAGAAAATGGCCACGGTCAACTGGGATCCTGTCGATCAAACAGTGCTTGCAAACGAGCAAGTGATCGACGGTCGCGGATGGCGATCAGGCGCCGAGGTTGAGCGCAGAGAGATCCCCCAATGGTTTATTCGCATCACCGATTACGCTGAAGAATTATTGGATAACCTAGACAAGCTGGAGGGTTGGCCTGAGCCAGTTCGACTCATGCAACGCAACTGGATTGGCAAGAGTCGCGGGGTCGAGTTGAGCTTCGAGCTCGATACGCCCATTGCAGGGCTGGATAAGATCGACGTCTACACAACCCGCCCCGACACCCTCTTTGGCGTGAGTTATGTCAGCCTTGCAGCGGAGCACCCCATCAGCCTTGCGCTTGGTAAAGATAATCCGGCACTTGCGACCTTTATTGGTGACTGCAAGAAAGCCTCTGTTGCCGCAGCTGATATGGCGCGGGCAGAAAAGCTCGGTATGGATACGGGAATACGTGCGAGCCACCCTCTGACTGGGGAAGCGATCCCTGTCTGGATCGCAAACTATGTATTGATGGACTACGGCTCGGGCGCCGTCATGGCTGTTCCAGCGCATGATGAGCGAGACTGGGAATTCGCTCGGCAATACGCGTTACCGCTTATTAGCGTGATCAATGACGAGGGCGGACAACCTGCTGATGTAACGACCGCGGCCTATATTGAGCGCGGAACACTGACGAATTCGGGCACTTACGATGGCCTCGCCTTCGAAGACGCCTTCGAAAAAATAGCCAGCGCACTCGAAGAAAAGTCATTGGGCAAAGTGACCACACAATATCGTTTACGTGATTGGGGTGTGTCTCGACAACGTTATTGGGGCACGCCGATCCCCATGTTGAATCTCGAGGGCGGGGGTGAGGTACCCATTCCTGCGGACCGGCTGCCCTCGCTTCTCCCGGAGGATGTCGTCATGGATGGCGTGGCGTCACCCATAAAGACCGATCCCAACTGGCGTAAATTTGAGATCGACGGCGCCACATGCGAGCGTGAGACCGACACGTTCGATACCTTTATGCAGTCATCCTGGTACTACGCGCGATTTACCTGCCCTGACTATGATCAAGGAATGCTGGACTCGGACGCCGCGAATTACTGGCTTCCCGTCGATCAGTATGTCGGCGGTATTGAGCACGCGATATTGCACCTTCTTTACGCTCGCTTCTTCCACAAGCTTATGCGCGATGAAGGGCTGCTCAGCTCTGACGAGCCCTTCGAGCGTTTGTTAACACAAGGCATGGTGCTCAAAGACGGCGCGAAGATGTCAAAATCAAAGGGAAACACCGTCGATCCCCAAGAGCTCATAGATCGCTACGGTGCAGATACCGTCAGACTATTTAGCATGTTTGCGGCGCCACCCGAGCAGTCGCTTGAGTGGTCGGATGCTGGTGTGGACGGCTCTCATCGCTTTCTCAAGCGATTATGGCGCTTAGTGCAAGAAGCAGAGTCTGGCGCCGCCCAAACTCTGGAAGCGGCGACGCTCGATAAGGCACAGAAAGCCCTGCGTCGAAAAACACACGAAACGATTGCTAAAGTCAGCGATGACTACGGACGACGACAAACGTTTAATACGGCTGTCGCTGCAGTGATGGAGCTCTGTAACGAAGTGAGCCGACACGATGGACGATCTGCCGAAGACGCGATAGTGATCCACGAGGCGTTATCTTCGGCCGTCCTGTTGTTGGCGCCGATTGTTCCGCACATTAGCCAAGCGCTTTATCAGACATTAACAGGTGAGCACCTACTTGATGCGACGTGGCCAGTGGTTGATGAGTCGGCACTGACTCGAGATGAAATAGACATCGTGGTGCAGGTGAATGGTAAGGTCAGAGCCAAAATCGCTGTTGCCGCCGATGCAGACAAAGACGCGGTGCAGGAAATAGCGTTAGCTCATGAGAATGTCCAACGCTTCATTGAGGGCGTTAGCATCAGGAAAATCATTGTTGTTCCGGGAAAGCTTGTCAATGTGGTTGCTAACTAGGTTACCTCTGCGCGGTAGAGCGCTAGCAGGTATGCTGCTTGCGCTCGTGCTGACAAGCTGTGGCTTCGAGCTACGCGGCCAAAATGCGCGCGCTGAGACCCTTGGGCTGTATCCTATTTCTGTTGTCAGCTCCGCACCAAATAGTGAATTTGCATCGCAGCTACGTACATCACTACTTAGGTTAGGCGCGCGCGTCGTCGGCCCATCTGAGGCGACGCTCATTTTGCAGGTGGGCACAGAGCGCTTTGAACAAAGAAACCTGTCACTGACCGCAAGAGCACGGGCCGCAGAGCTCGAAATTAGAGCAAGCGTTACATTTTCGCTGCAGCTGGGCGAGCGCTGGCTAGTCGAAGGTGAAACCCTCACGGTGGTGGATCAAATGCTAAACGATCCTCTCAATGTGGTCGGTAAGACGGAGGAGCTAAGACTTCTGCAGGCTGAGCTTCGGACGACCTTGGTTGAGGCGCTGACGCGCCGCATTGATTACAGACTCGCGGCCGATAATGCAGATAAGGCCTGAGCAACTCGACCAATTCTTAAAGCAAGGCTTATCGTCTTGTTACCTCGTCACAGGTGCCGAACCCCTGATCGTCCAAGAGTGCGCAGACGCCATTCGCGTTGCGGCAAGAGGCCAAGGCTGTATCGACCGTGAGCGCTTCGATACAACCGATAAAGCTGCTTGGCAAAATCTATTGCAAAGTGCGAGCGCCATGTCGCTATTCTCGGACCGTAAATTAATCGAGGTTCAAGTTGAGAGCGGCAAGCCGGGTACCGAGGGCAGTAAAGCCATTCAGGAATATCTCACGATGGAGTCTGATGATGTCCTACTCATCGTCGCCGGAAAAATTGATAAGCAATCCCAACGCGCTAAATGGTATACCGCGTTAGATCAGCGTGGAGCCATTATTACCGTATGGCCCGTGGGACGGCGTGAAATGCCGTCATGGATTCAGGCGCGACTCAAGCTACGCGGTATGTCGGCCGATCGCGACGCAGTCGCCCTATTGTCCGAACGAGTCGAGGGAAATCTACTCGCAGCTGCACAGGAAATCGAAAAGCTGAGCCTCCTTGCCAGTGACGATCACTTATCGGTTGAACACGTTGCTGAATCGGTGGGCGATAGCGCTCGCTACAATACATTTGGCATGGTCGATACGGCGCTCTCTGGCGATGCACGCGGCGCCCTAAGAGCACTGCGAGGACTGCAAGCCGAGGGCAACGCCGCACCTGTCATCTTATGGCCAGTCTCGAAAGAGTTAAGGCTACTAATCGATGCGGAATCTGCCGTGCGAAAAGGAACCTCACCCGCCAATGCCCTCGACCGTTTAGGCGTCTGGCGCAGTCGAATAAATCTATTGCAGTCAGCGCTAGCAAGGCACAACAGAGAGTCGCTTGAAGTCTGTTTATCACTCAACTTTGCCGCGGATGGAAGCGCCAAAGGCTATATGCCCGGTAACTGCTGGGACTACCTTGAGTCGCTCATTGTAACCTTAGCTACCGGCGCATCTTCGGTCATGCCCCGACGCCGCCGATAGAGTCCTATAAGACTCAAAACTCCGAAAAAAGCGGCAAAGGCAAAAGCGACAACAAAACCCAGCCACTCCGCCACAGCACCGTGAATTGCTGCACCCACAGCAGGGGCTGCCATCATGGTCATCGACCATAAGCTCATGACGCGGCCATGATACGGCGGATCGATCACGAGTTGCGCTAGAGTCTGACACGCAGTTCCCGCCAGAGTTGTCGATAAACTGAGCAAACCCACTAAAACAAATAGACTTGATAGATCCGTTATCCAGAAAAGATTAGAGAGCAAACCCGCTGCAAAAAGCATGGCCATGACGCTCATATTATATAAGTACCGAATATCAGCCCTCAGACGGCTCATGAGAAAGCCACCCAAAACAGCCCCACCTCCCGCGGCCGCGGTCAGCCAAGCCAGCTCCGCAGCACCGCCGGCGATGAGGCGCCCAGATACCGCGGGTAAGAGTTCGATAAAACTGCGCCCTAGAAACCCATTGATCGATGTCAGCGCGAGAATAATGACAAGGGGGGCAGCGCTGAAGACATAGCGGAGTCCGTCGACAAACTCGCTGTTTACACTGCCATGTGCTCGTTTTTGGCGTGTCCCCACGCCGCCTAGGGATTTTAGGATAAAACCCGAGGCTGCAAATATGAGGACAGGCGTTGACCACGCCCACGTAGCACCGGCACGGGCAATAATTGTCGCGCAAATAGCCGGACCTAAAATACGGGCAATGTTAAATGACATGGCGGTCAGCCCGACTGCACTGGGAAGTGCCTCGCGCGGCACTAACAGCGGTACCAGAGCGAGACGCATAGGGCTGTGCATTGCCGATACGGAGCCCAGTGCCGTAGCAAGAATCAGTAGCACCGATAAGTTGAGCATCCCGAAATAGGTGGCCAGCGCACCACTCATAGCAATCGCTCCATGAATGAGCATTGACCATATCAAGCCGTATCTGGGGTTTATGCGATCTGACTGAACACCGAAATAAGGCGATAGCAGGAGCGCCGGCGCAAGCATGAGGGCGCTTACAATTCCCACCCACAGTGCCGACTGTGTCAGCTCCCAAGCGTTCCATCCCAGGAGGAAACGCAACATCCAACTACCCAAGCCTGAACACCAACTGGCTGGGTAATAGCGTCTAAAGCGCGGTGCATTTAACGCAGAATGCTTCACCTGTCGCTTTTCACGACACACAAATGGCGCCTCTCTTGCTTTTCAGCCGCAATGGAACTACTGTTTATTTATACAGTATTTTTACTGGTGCTTTTCCGAAAAGCATCACATCTACTTTGCGGAGCTCATCATGACCTATTCCATCGAACAGATCATTAATCGTCCTGACACCTGGCAGGGCATCGACAACCACACAAACTCCCGCGTTATCTTAACCACCAAACCTACCAATACAGATTGGCATAATAGGCAGAGTGTACCAACGGGTTTTGCATCTCTCGATGAAGAATTACAACTAAACGGCTGGCCAAAGCATGGCGCTGTCGAGGTCTTAAGCGATCACGACGGCACTGAGTGCATGGGGTTATTTCTGCCAACCATGGAGCGACTTTCCAGTGAAAAACGCTGGCAAGCATTTATTAATTCGCCACACACACCGTATGCACCCTTGTTACGCGCGCACAACATTCCCTCAGAACAGATACTGATGGTGCACCCCAAACACCGGGATGAAACGTTGTGGGCAGCAGAGCAAGCTGTTCGAAGTACAACTTGCAGCACCGTTTTTGTGTGGTTAGGGAGCACTCACTATCGTTATGCTGAAATACGAAAGCTACAACTCGCAGCTGCGAGTACCGATACGCTGCTGTTCTTATTTAGGTCAAGTGATGCGCTAACCGATGCCACACCCGTCTCACTTAGACTGCATATCAATGCGTATCGTGAAGTCACCGTCGTTAAGCAACGTGGCGGCAAGCGCGAAGTTGAAATACAGCTACCTGAAAACCACCTTCTAAAGATCAAGACAGTGCAATCTCATAGCAAAGCCGTAGCGACTAAGACCGGCACATTCCTAACCCCTGTCGCTTAGGGTATCCCTTTACTTTCCCCTCCCCGGGCTCGGCTCCCCTCCGAGCTTCCGGGGCAACCTTCTTCTGATATCACCGCGATAGGCGGATACTCTTTTACGACATCAAAACAGTCATCGCCTGCGTTATGCTTGATGCATACCTTAACGTAGCAATCTAATGCCGGACTTACCTATCAGCCTAGACGTTCTGTATGTCCTGATCACAACCAGCTTTATTGCGTCGTTATTGACCGCATCGTTGGGTATCGGGGGTGGCACACTCGTTTTGGCCGTACTGGTCGTTACCGTTCCCATTACAGCGGTCGTACCCCTGCATAGTGTCGTTCAGCTTGGATCAAACTCCGGCAGAACGGTCATGACACGACATCACATATCAAGACAACTTTTCTGGCCACTGGTTATTGGCGCTTTTATTGGCACCCTGCTCGCCGCACCACTTTCCGCCTTCTGGTTAACGGATATGCAGTTAACGCTGCTCCTCGCCACCTTTACCCTTGTTGTTACCTGGGTCCCGATCCCTGCCGTAAAAACACATAGCACGCGCCGCAACTTGGTTTTTAGTACGACGGTAAGCTTCGTGGGTGTTTTTGTGAGCGCCACCGGCCCCTTGATCGCTGCATTTCTTAGGCATCAAGCAGCCAATCGAAAAGAACTTGTGGCGACCATGGCGGCCAGTGTATCTACCATGAACTTTCTTCGGATCGTTCTCTTTAGCACCCTGGGATTCATCTGGAGCGAGTGGCTACTCCCCCTCGCTCTAATGATTGCTGCGGGCTTTGGTGGAACGCTCATAGGCCTGCAGCTTCTTGGTCGACTCCCCGAGCAGTTATTTCAAACTCTTCTTAAACTTCTTTTGACCGTGCTGGCTCTATTGATGATTGTTCGAGTTCTTTAATCCGACCCAAGAACAGTGCCTGTTTGAACACAGGGAGTGCTATATCTCTGTCAGTTGGGAAGCCACCATTGCATCGATATTATCCGCCAACTTACTCAGTGGCACCGGTCCGCTCCCCAATACGGTGTCATGAAACAATCGTATATCGAATTGATCACCGAGACGCTCTTTGGCACCCTCGCGCAGTTCAACAATACGCAGCTTCCCAATCATATAAGCCGTGGCCTGACCCGGCATCGCAATGTAGCGCTCGATCGCTTTTATGCAGTCATACTCAGCGTTCGGCGTATTCTCGACCAGATAGTCGATGGCCTCTTCACGGCTCCAACGCTTGCTATGTATACCTGTATCCACCACCAGTCGCGCGGCGCGCCATAGCTCCATAGCGAGCTGCCCAAACCGTGAATAGGGGTCCTCATAGAACCCCATCTCATAGGCGAGCTGCTCCGTGTACAGACCCCAACCTTCAGAAAATGCGGTGAAGCTCAAGTAACGCTGAATATCTGGAACACCTTTGAGCTCAGCCGTAATAGCCCGTTGCAGGTGGTGTCCGGGCAAACCTTCATGAAACGCCAATGCCTCTAGATCTGTTTTTGGCATGGCGCTCATGTCGTAAAGATTGGCGTAAAAGATACCCGGCCGAGAACCATCGGGTGGTGGGCTTTGATAAAACGCTTTCCCCGCATTTCGCTCGCGGAACGGCTCGACACGCTTAACGATCAACTCAGCTTTTGGTAGCACACCGAAATAATCAGGTAGCTTCTTCTCCATTCGAGAGAGTGCATCACGCGCACTCGTTAAGTAAGCCTCTCTCCCTTCATCGGTATTCGGAAAACGCAGCGACTGATTCTCGCGTACAAAGACGAAAAACGCTGGCAGACTGCCCTCGAAGTTGACTTGCGCCATGATCTCCCGCATTTGATCGTGGATACGCGCAATATTATTGAGACCAAGCTGATGCACCTCATCCGCTGTAAGGTCTGTTGTTGTATACCACTGTAGCAGCCGCTGATAGAACGCATCGCCATCAGGTAGACGCCATACCCCATCGTTGGATGAGGCTGATTCACTTTGCTTCTCGATCACACTGATGAACCGTTGGTAGGCTGGTTTGAAGGCATCAATGAGCGCAGCTCTGCCAGCATTAACAAGTCGAGCAGTTTCATCTTCCGGCAAATCGAGTGCCGTTACTTTCTTTTGAAAATCTGCCCAAACGGGTGACACCGCTGCGAAATCATCAAACGGCTGACCGCTAATCACATTGTTGGAGGACTCCAGAATCGCCGGATACATCCAGTCAACCAGATAAAACCCTTTCTCGGCACGCAACTCCAGCTGCTCAATGACCTCCCCTAAGTAACCCTCCACGTTCTCAATGCGATCGATGTAGGCCTCAGCATCGCTCAAGTCAGTAACTCGATGAATGTTGATAAGCGAGCTCGGAATTCGGGTATGCGCACCGCTAAATTGGTGCAGCGCGTAGCGGTGATGGCGAAAATCATCCATCGCCAGCGAGCGCTCCAATGACATACGGTAGAGGTCGAGGGACAGCTGCCCCGCATTGGGTAACGCAGCCCTGTCAAACCTCGCGAGATCAAGTAACCCCTGCTCCATCCGCAAGCGCTCTTCGTCGTTAAATGCTTCCGACTGAGGATTCCACTCACCGTGACGATCCTTGATACCCAAATAGCTAGCGGTAAACGGCTGCCGCGAGAGATTTTCGGCAAAGACGTCAGCGAGATAGGCATTTAACTGCTCATGCTCCGAAAATTCCGCATCGGCTTCGTTGCCCGTGCTGTTCTGATCGATCTGCGAAACAGAAACCTCTTTCGATTGCACAGAGCCCGTCTCGCCGCAGCCCGCCAACGAAATATTAAAAACGCTAGCAATGATGAAGAGCGGAATAGTTCGATTCATTAGGATTATCCCTATGAGAAAAACAAAGCGCGATGATAGCCCAGTTAATACCGCAACTCGGAGCTTCGTTTGTGCTTGCCTGAACAAAGCACGAACCTTAAGGTCTACCCACAAGACGTGGAGAATAGATTGTGTCGCAGGGACCCCTATCAACCGATGCACAGATGCATCTTGACCAGATCAAAGCAGAGACACTTGATGCCGCTCGCACGCGTGCAAAAGAAAAGCGTCACAGTAAAGGTTACCGAACAGCAAGAGAGAATTTGCTGGACCTGGTCGATGACAGTAGCTTCATTGAGTACGGCCAGCTAGCCGTTGCTGCGCAGCGCGATCGTCGCGATCCGTCCACCCTTCGTGTTGATACCGCCGCTGACGGCGTCATAACAGGCACCGCCACGATTAACGCGACACTTTTGCCTGATGAGCGCGCTGACGTAGCCGTCGCAATTTACGACTACAGCGTACTTGCCGGAACACAAGGCTTCTTTCACCACAACAAGCTGGACCGCATTTTTGAAATTGCCGAGCGAGAGCGGCTGCCGTTTGTGATGTATACCGAGGGGGGCGGTGGACGCCCGGGTGACACTGACGTAAAGGTAAATATTGCTGGCCTCAACAGCACATCCTTCAGCCGTTGGGCCGGCCTTACTGGAAAAGTACCGCGCATCACCGTCAACAATGGCTATTGCTTCGCAGGTAATGCGGCTCTCTTTGGCGCAGGTGATGTTCGCATTGCCACAAAGAGCTCATCCATCGGTATGGCCGGACCTGCCATGATTGAGGGTGGTGGTCTTGGCGTATTTCATCCTGATGAAATCGGCCCAGTGAATACGCTGTGCAATGTGGGCGCCATCGACCTACTGGCGGAAGATGAGGCCCATGCAACTGCGCTCGCTAAGTGGACATTAAGTTATGCTCAGGGAGTCACCTCGCCAGGAGCCGTGGCAGATCAAACCACGCTGAGAACGTGCCTTCCCGAGAACCGGCGGATGGCCTATGACGTCCGGAAAGTAATGGATGTCTTATTCGATCAGCAATCGGTTCTTGAGTTACGTCCCGTCTATGGTCGTGCAGTGGTAACAGCACTTGCACGCATCGAAGGACATCCGGTGGTTGTTATTGCCAGCGACTGCCGACACCTCGGTGGTGCCATTGATGTCGATGCTGCGCGTAAAGCGAGTGACATGATGGAGTTGGCGAAGCGCTGGCAGTTACCGATCGTCTCACTTGTTGACACACCCGGCTTCATGGTTGGTCCAGAAAGTGAGGCCATGGGCGCAGCAAAGGTCATGCCTGAGCTCTTTAATACGGCAGCCAGTGTCACGACACCGTGGGTGGGTCTATTCCTCCGACGCGGTTATGGCTTAGGCGCAATGGCCCTCGTTGGCGGCTCCTTCGAATTCCCAACGCTTACGGCGAGCTGGCCACAAGGTGAGTTTGGTGGCATGGGCCTTGAAGGTGCTGTTCGACTGGGCTTTAAGAAGGAGCTCGAAGCAACACCCGCTGGTGAAGCCCGCGATGCACTGTATGAAAAGCTCGTCGCAGAGATGTATCAAAAAGGTCGTGCCACTGAAGCGGCGGCCTACCTCGAGATCGATATGGTCATAGACCCTGCGGAAAGTCGTTCCGTGATCTTGCGAGGCCTTGGCTTGTAAGGTCCTGGTTTACAAGGCCTTGCTTTTGAACGGTGGGTAAAGCCTCAATTCGCTCAAAACACCAATAAGCGTAATACCGCACTTGCTCAGGGGCGCTCATCATAATACTGTATAAATAAACAGTATTATGATGACTTAAGTGCTCTGGCTTTGCTTACACTTCCCAAAACTCCCTCTTGAAGCATTGGCCTCAAAGCCAGTGTGTAACGACGATATTTTACGTGTTGTCATTGAGGGACAGCGCGCCATTACCTGCGACGATGAGGTTGAGGCACTCGGTGTGACACCGGGACTCAAACAATCCACTGTAAGCGGCTTGCTCAGTGGTCACCCCCTGAAACTTTTATCCAGGGCACCGGAGGAGGAACTCAAAGTACTCAAGCGCCTTCGACAATGGGCTTATTCAATCACTCCAACCCTAACACTGTGGCGAGATGACTGCCTTCAGTTAGAAATCGGCCGCTGTTTATTAGTCCATGGCGGTTTAGAGCGCTTAATCGAAAAAATAACCGTCGAGCTCGACCGACGTGGCTTCACCACGCACATTGGAGTCGGTCCAAGTCAGGAAAGCGCTTGGCTATTCAGTCAAACGAGCCGCAGCCCCCAAACAGCGCAGCCAGCTGATGGTGCACCCCTCGAGGCGCAACTTGCGCCCATAGCACTTCACCGACTAGATGAGTTCGCAAAAGACGTTGCAGCACTCAATAAAGCGGGTGTTCGTCGTTTCGGCGAACTCCTAGCTCTCCCACAAGATGGCTTAAGACGACGCTGCAGTCAGGCGTTCTGTAACTGGATAGATCGACTTCTGTGCCGGGTCGAAGTTGCCATAGAAGACTTCCATCCAGAACCTGAGTACGGCGATATCGCCTGGCTGGGCTACGGGTCTACAAATAATCAGGAGCTCATTCAGCCGATGGCGCAGTTACTTCAGGACTTCTCGCAGTTTTTGAGAAATACCCAACTGCAGACACAGCATATACGCTGGGATTTCATCGCAGCACAAGGTGAAAGCCCTCAGCTACACGTACATAGCAGTGAGTGTCATAACGACCCAAACCGGTGGTTAGAGCAGTCACGTCTAAAACTGGAGCGACTTCAGTTCGATGATCTCATCGAGGGTATTTCACTCACAGCCTGCGAGCTCAGCTTGGCGCAACTCACAACGCAGGACCTGTTTCTAGAGTCCAAACACCAGGAGCCTTTATCGCAACTCATTGACCGCCTTCGTAGCCGGCTGGGTTTCCAAGCAGTGTCACACGTTTATGAGCGCGCCGAGCACTTACCTGAGTACTGCTCATTTATCGATGCCAATCAACTCAGCGCACCGGCAACCAAGGAAAAAAACCTGCGTCGACCTTTTTGGTTACTCGGGTCACCGCAACCCATTAGCCAGCGCGGCAACCAACTTTACTGGCTGGATGCTCTGGAGATTATTAGTGGGCCTGAGCGCCTTGAGGACTGCTGGTGGAGCCAACCCACAAGTCGAGATTATTACATCGCAAAAACAGGTGCAGGCCAGCCCGTCTGGATATTCCAGGACCGGCACAATCGCTGTTGGTTCCTACAGGGAATCTTCGAATAGTGGAATGTTTCACTAATGTGACTCTTTTATTTCACAAATATTTCAGTTAAGTTACAAGACGAATAGGAAATAGGTGTGGAAAAGCCACGCAACGCTGTGAAGCGATAGCACGCCGTGAGGCGTAAGGAGACCAGAATGAAAACGATGAAGAACTTAGCAATAAGCCTCTGCGTTTTAGGAGGCATGTATACCTCAGGCGCATCCGCCGAGGTTGTTCAAGACTGCGTACTGAGCGGTGAAGTGGTCAGTATTAATCAGCAGTCCTCTGAAAAAATGCGCGTCCGGTTCCACAAGATGGAACACGGCGAGCTTGCAAACTGTAATTTAAAAGGCCGAGCCAAGCGCGGTCGAGTCGATGCAGATATTACGATGGCAGGTCTTGAGCTACCGAAAGGTACAAAAGTTACCTATGCCTTCCAGCAGACACGATCAGAAGCCAATTGGCAGCTGCTGAGTGTTCAGCGCCCTGTTTTGCTGACGTCAAAAGACTAGTCGCAAACAATCATTACAGCGCCACCTGGATCTTTTCCACGTGGCGCTTTTTATTGCCTATCTAACGACATTATTGCGTCGCCGGCCAAATCAACTCAGACGTAGCGAAACCAAGCTGCTCGCTTCTCATCAAAAACGCCTCTCGCACCGGCGCACTCACCTCGGGCTCGCGTGATAACAACCATAGGTAATCGGTGTTATAGCCCGCGACAAACGCGTAACTGTAATCTTCAGCCAATTCAAAGACCGCGTAGGTTCCATAAAACGGGCCAAAAAATGAGACCTTTAAGTGAGCGACATCTTCAGCCCCCATCGGCTTAGCAACGCCCTCGGCCTGGCGCCATTCGCCCTGCTCTGTGTTAAACCCTTTGTTCAGCACCGAAATCGATCCATCCTCGTTCGCGGCATAGGTTGCCGTCACACGCTCGAGATTACGCTCGAAACTATGGTCCAAGCGCGCAATTTCGTGCCAAGTCCCTAGATAGCGATTGGAATCAAAGTCGGTAACTGGAGTCACCCCCTCGGGCAAGCCAGTACAAGCACTGAGAAAAAAAAGCGATAGCACGCCAAGTCGCTTGAGCATGTGATGACCTCCTTTTGGTAAATCACTGACAGAGTATGAACGACTACTCGTATTGATATGAGGTTTATTTCAAAAAGCCGTATACTGTATAAAAAAACAGTACTTTTAAGATGTCATACGCTGAACTTCACTGCTTGAGTAATTACAGCTTCTTACGAGGAGCTTCGCACCCCCAAGAGCTTGTCGAGCAAGCGGCCCACCTCGGCTACTCAGCACTTGCGATTACGGATGAATGCTCACTGGCTGGGGTTGTTAAAGCGCATGTGACAGCTAAAGAGCTCGATTTCAAACTTATTATTGGTAGCGAATTTACCATCAGCGAAGGCTTGAAACTGGTTGCCATCGCGCCCTCGCGCGCAGCCTATGGCGAGCTGTCCAGCCTCATCAGTCGATCCAGACGGCGTAGTGAAAAAGGTCAATACCTCACCCATTTACGCGATATTTACTTCCACTTAAAGCGCTGCTTTATCATTTGGCTACCGAGTGATGTCAACCAGGAACGCCATCATGCAGAGGCGCTTGCACGACGCTGCCCTGATCGGTTTTGGATCGGTATCCGCCAACTCTTAAGCCATGACGACCTACTTAGACTTGAGGAGATACAGTCTCTCGCTGACGAAATAAGTGTCCCGACTCTCGCATGTGGCAGTGTTGAAATGCATTCTGCCAGTCGGAAAATGCTGCACGACGTCATCACAGCCATACGCCATAACACTGCAATACAAGACTTAGGACCGCTCCGACTACCTAATAGTCAGCAACACCTACGACGGCTAGACAAACTCATACCGCTCTACCCTCAGACGCTTATCGGCGAAACCTTGCGCTTGGCTCAGCAGTGCAATTTCAGTCTTGACGAATTGCGGTATGAATACCCTGAAGAAGTGGTTCCCAAAGGCCATACCGCAAACAGCTATTTGCGCGACTGCGTATCGCACGGCGCCGCAAAACGTTGGCCAAACGGCGTGCCTACCGCCATCCACGAACGTATAGAGCGCGAACTCGCCTTAATCACTGAGCTTAATTATGAGTACTACTTCCTGACGGTGTACGACATTGTCAATTTCGCACGCACGCGCGACATCTTATGTCAGGGACGAGGGTCTGCAGCCAACTCGGTTGTCTGTTACTGCCTCCACATCACAGAAGTCTCACCCGAGCAGGTCTCACTGCTATTTGAGCGTTTTATCTCTCGTGAACGCGATGAACCACCCGATATCGATGTTGATTTTGAACACGAACGACGTGAAGAAGTTATTCAGTATATCTATCAAAAATACACGCGGCGCCGAGCAGCACTTGCTGCAACCGTCATTACCTACCGCTCGCGAAGTGCTGTCCGTGACGTTGGTAAGGCGCTTGGTATGGATGCTGTATTTGTTGAAGACCTGGCGAAGTCGCTCGCTTGGTGGAATAGGGAGCGGGAACTCACGGCCAAATTTAAAGAGCAGGGCATACAAGCTAGCAGTCAGCAGGCCGATATCTTCTTACGCATGACACAACAAATATTAGGATTCCCGCGTCATTTATCCCAACACGTTGGCGGATTTGTTATCAGTCGTGGCCCCATTTCAAACTTGGTCCCCGTTGAAAATGCCAGCATGCCCGACAGGACCGTTATTCAATGGGACAAAGAGGATATTGAATCACTAGGGTTGTTGAAGGTGGATATCTTGGCACTGGGAATGCTCTCGGCCATCAAGAAATCATTGGCTCTCGTCCAGCGAAAAAACCCCTCCATCAAATGTATTCAAGACATCCCTAACGATGATCAGGCAACGTTCCGGATGCTTCAAACAGGTGACTCATTAGGTGTCTTCCAAATCGAATCACGTGCTCAAATGTCGATGTTACCAAGGCTGAAGCCCAACTGTTTTTATGATCTCGTCATCGAGATAGCGATTGTGCGGCCAGGTCCGATTCAAGGTGACATGGTGCACCCCTACCTTCGCAGACGCGCGGGTCTCGAACCGATTACCTATCCAGATCCAGCCATCAAGTCTGTATTAGAGAGCACCCTAGGTGTGCCTATCTTTCAGGAGCAGGTGATTCGACTCGCCATGGTTGCTGCAGGCTTTAGTGGCGGAGAGGCGGATGCACTTCGTCGGGCCATCACAAACTGGGGACGCAACAGTAAGCTTCTGACTTTTGAGAATAAGCTCAAGGCCGGCATGTTGAAACGGGGCTATAGCCCCGACTTTGCCGATCAGCTGTTTAACCAAATCAAAGGTTTTGGTGGCTATGGATTTCCCGAGTCACACTCAGCAAGTTTTGCCCTATTAGCCTATGTCTCAGCGTGGTTGAAACGCCACTACCCCGGTGCGTTTTATGTTGGTCTTCTGAACAGCCAGCCTATGGGCTTTTACACTCCTTCGCAGCTTGTCCAAGATGCCACGCGGCACGGCGTTAATAGTCTGCCCGTCGACGTCAACGCCAGCGATTGGGACCACCGTCTAGTGGATGGCGGTCCTCACCAAAGTGATGTGATACAGCTCGGACTAAGATTGATAAAAGGACTGAGCAAACGCGGTGCAGAGCAGCTGCTTGATGCGCGTCGAAACGGTCATTTCGCATCCATTCTCGACGTAAAACGTCGCGGAAAACTCGATAAAGACGACCTAGAAGCGCTCTCAGCAGCCGATGCATTAAGGACGCTGACAGGCAATCGCCACAAGACGCACTGGGCCATTATGGCAGCAAAAGATTCACGTCCTTTACTACCCGAGACTCATACGCCTGACCCAAATGACTCAACCGTCATTAAAGCACCGTCAGTCACTGAAAACGTTATCTTCGATTATCAGAGCACGGGCTTGACTCTGCGTTCGCATCCCTTGGCACTGCTTCGCCAGCAAAAACCGTTTAGCCAGTGTCGTAAGCAATCGGAACTTATAACCATACAGAGTCAACGTTTTGTAAGAACCGCAGGTCTTGTGACCTGCCGTCAGCGCCCTGGGACAGCATCGGGTGTTGTCTTTCTGACTCTGGAAGACGAGACCGGCAACATCAATGTTGTGGTATGGCCCAAAGTTCAGGAGCGCTTTAGGGCTGCCCTCATGACGGCACGACTGCTTTTAATTAAAGGAACCGTAGAATCACGCGACGGTGTCACACACGTCATTGCCAGTGGACTCTACGACCACAGCAGTGCGCTAAGCGAGCTCGCGGTTAAATCGCGAGATTTTCACTAATACGCGACCCCTTGTAACCACGCCAAAATACAATCGGCATTACGAATCAGGCGTCGACAGAGGCACTGTGACAGGCTCGCCTTCTATTCCCGCATAGACCGCCAAGATAACCGCATCCTCCTCGCCTATATTGGCGCCGCCGTGCGCTTGGTTAATCAGCTCGACGACAGCATCACCTGCTTGCGCTATATGCGTATCACCTGAATCGGTGCGAACTTCAATCGTGCCTTGAAGAACAACCCCGGCCGTCATGAAAGGGTGCTCGTGCAGTGGAAGTGCCATACCCTTGGGTATGGTTATTCTAGCGACTGTCACCTCGGGTTGCCCCTCACTGTAAGCGGGTAGCAAAACACCTCGCCAATCCGTGATTGATTTGGCAAGCACTTCGGTCTCAATTTTTCGCTCTTGCGCACTCACCTTCAGGGAAAGTCCGACCAACGTCACACCGAAGATAATAATGGGCACCCAGCGACGACGCCCAACGATTTTGCTCATCATGGCTCTATCCACCCCTCGTATTGGCGACTTATGACGGCTGCCGCTCACGTTCAGTAACTATCGAAGGTAAACCTATTTGATGTGTAACGACTGGATGGATGCTTGAAATGACCTCGATCTCAATAATCATCGCTCGAAACACTGGCGTGTAATTCGCCCATCCCTGTTTGCTGAACCACGAACTCGATAGGTCTACAGCAAACCTGACAATCCTCAATGTACTCCTGCCCAACATCCTCCGGGTTTAAGAGCACACAAATTGACTCCCAGCAATAAGGACAGTCAACCCATGTTTCCTGAAGAGCACGATCCAAAGCGATTAACCAGCCGCCCTCAAGCTCTCACCCCCAACCTCTCGAGAGGTGAAAATGAGTGCGCCGTCTGCAATCGAACTACCACGGAACATTTTTTTGTCCTTCCGATAATTCTGCGGATTCACCCAAGGCATTTGAGTACCCTGACGCGGCATCTTAGGCAACATACGTTGCATGTACCCAGCAGAGAAGTCGTGAATCCAATAGCGTTTCTCCATGGTTCGCGCGAGGATTTCCGGAATGCGAGGCGTGGCCTGATCGTAACCAAATTCGTCCATGTGATTGAGCACTCTGCACACCCACTCGGCCGTAAGATCTGCCCGAAGTGTCCATGATGCATTGATGTAACCAAACGTTTGAACCATGTTGGGAATGTTGGAGCACATAACCCCTTTGTAGGTCCACTCATCAGCAAAGTTAATAGACTTCCCGTCTACGATGAAATCTGCTCCGCCTAAGTTGAGTAATTCAATGCCCGTAGCTGACACGATAATGTCAGCCTCCACGTGCTCCCCCGAGCCCGTAACAAGACCCGTCTCATCAATATGAGAAATCGTATCGGTCACAACATCCGCCTTGCCTGAACGAAGCGCCGTAAAAAGATCGTCGTCCGGCACCAAGCACAAACGCTGATCCCAGGGGTTATAGGTAGGCGTGAAGTGCTTTTTCACATCCAACACATCGCCGACCGCCTTTTCAACATCATCGAGCAAAGTCTGTGTCACGCGTTCTGGATTAGTGCGCGTCTGGTTGTAGATAAGTTGCTGCCAAACAGTGTTACGGAACCTGACGAGACCGTAAGCCCAACTCGCAGGTAACATCGCTCTGAGGAAGTTTGCGAATTTATCTACTGACGGTCGAGATACCACGTAAGTAGGCGACCGCTGCACCATGGTGACTTTTTCTGCCGTTGTCGCCATGTTAGGCACTAGGGTCATAGCGGTCGCACCAGAACCAATCACCACAACCTTCTTACCCGTGTAATCGAGCTGTTCGGGCCAGAACTGCGGATGCACCCACGTGCCTTTGAAGTTCTCGCGCCTGTCAAACTCGGGCTGATGACCTGCGTCGTAGTTGTAGTATCCCGAGCACATCAACAAGAAATGAGATGTGAAATAAACCGTTTCACCACCCGCGTCTACCGTTAGCAACCACGTTGCAGACTCTGAAGACCAAGACGCAGAAACGAGTTTGTGCCCAAACCGTACCTGATCACGAATGCCATGTTCATCCGCCGTTTCGTTCACGTAATCCCAAATTGCGGGCCCGTCAGCAATCGCTTTCTCCGCTTTCCATGGCTTAAAATTATAGCCAAGAGTATGCATGTCAGAGTCAGACCGTATTCCCGGATAGCGGAATAAATCCCACGTACCGCCAATCGCTTCACGTCGTTCAATGAGCATATAATCGCGGTCAGGACAGCTTTTTTGAAGATGGACTGCAGCGCCGATACCGGACAGTCCAGCACCCACGATCATGACGTTGGTATGGGTAGCCGTTTCCGGCGACGTATTGTTATTCATATGTAAATTCTCCCATCTCACGGTCCGATGCGCTTGGGATTAATCGCCCAGTGCGGATCGACCTCTCTCAGCAGCGATACGAAGACGCAACGCATTCAGCTTAATAAAGCCCTCAGCATCTGCTTGATCGTATTTCCCTGCATCGTCCTCAAAGGTTGCGATAGCGTCGTCAAATAGCGTATCCGCTGACCGTCTGCCTGTTACTGTCACATTACCTTTGTAGAGTCTTACTCTGACATCACCGTTGACCACCGACTGTGATTCATCGATCGCGGTCTGCAGCATAAGACGCTCGGGTGCCCACCAGTACCCGTTATAGATCAATTTCGCGTAGCGTGGCATCAGCTCGTCTTTTAAATGCGCTACCTCCCGGTCGAGTGTAATGGACTCAATAGCACGGTGCGCGCGCAGTAATATGGTTCCACCGGGCGTCTCATAACAACCGCGGGACTTCATGCCGACGTATCGATTTTCGACAATATCTAAACGACCCACTCCGTGAGCACCACCCACCTGATTCAAATAAGCGAGTACCGTTGCCGGTGACATCGCCTCACCGTCAATTGCTACAACGTCTCCACGCTCAAAGGTCAATGTGAGCTCATGACCCAACTCGGGTGCTTCCTCTGGAGACACCGACCAGCGCCACATTGATTCCTCTGGTGGACACCAGGGATCTTCAAGAACCCCACCCTCGTAAGAAATGTGCAGTAAATTGGCGTCCATCGAGTAAGGCGACTTCTTAGAAGCATTCGAGAAATCGACAGGGATATCGCGCTCAGCGCAATAAGCCATTAACGACTCTCGCGAATTGAGGTCCCATTCGCGCCAGGGAGCAATCACTTGGATTCCCGGTTTCAACGCATAGGCGCCCAATTCGAAACGAATTTGATCATTACCTTTTCCGGTTGCACCGTGAGAAATCGCGTCAGCGCCTGTTTCGTTAGCAATTTCCACCAGTCTCTTCGCAATTAAAGGACGCGCAATCGATGTGCCCAATAAATACTCACCCTCATAAATCGTATTTGCACGGAACATGGGAAATACGAAGTCGCGAACAAACTCTTCTTTCAGGTCATCGATGTAAATCTCTCTTACGCCAAGCGCCTCTGCCTTTGCCCGAGCAGGCTCAACCTCCTCCCCTTGGCCAATGTCGGCGGTAAAAGTGACGACCTCGCAGTCATATGTGTCTTGCAGCCATCTGACGATAACTGAGGTATCAAGGCCGCCCGAATAGGCCAATACGACCTTATTAACATTACTCATTGGTTACTCCCGTTCAAGGCAGTGAAGTTTACGCTCGCAAGTCTGCGATGGACAGCCGATCACTGCTAAACTAGGCTGGCTATCCGCAAAAGGGCGTAAAATGTCTCGAATTACCCTCACCAAACCCGATGACTGGCATATTCATCTCAGAGATGGTGCGATGCTTAATCGAACCGTTAACGACGTAGCGGCTTGGGCAAATCGTGCCGTTGTCATGCCCAATCTGACGCCACCGGTCAAAACGCTGGACGACGCGACGGCTTATCGCGAGCGCATTATGTCCGCCTTCACCGGCAGCAGTAATTTTGAGCCCCTGATGACGTTGTACCTCACTGACTCAACCACACCTGCGATAATCGAGGAAGCGGCCAAGTCACCGTTTGTCTGTGGGGTAAAATTGTACCCGGCGGGGGCAACCACCAATTCAGCTGCCGGCGTTACGGGCCTAGAGTCTTTAAAACCTACGCTGGCGGCGATGGAAGCTTGCGGTCTTCCACTGTTGGTGCACGGTGAAGTAACGGACCATGACATCGACATCTTTGACCGAGAGGCCGTTTTTATTGAACGAATACTCGCCCCCTTGGTCGATGAATTTCCAAAACTGCGCGTAATTTTGGAACACATTACAACTAAAGATTCGGTGGACTTTGTCGAGTCAGCGAGAAACGGTGTTGCGGCGACGATTACACCTCAACACTTACTCTTCGACCGCAATGACATGTTAGTGGGTGGAATTCGCCCTCACTTATTTTGCCTACCCATCCTCAAGCGCAACCTGCACAAAGAGGCGCTTCGCGCCGCAGCGATTTCGGGTAATCCAAAGTTTTTTCTGGGAACTGACTCTGCCCCGCATACGCTCGAAACCAAGGAGTCCGCATGTGGCTGCGCTGGCTGTTACACGGCGCATGCTGCTCTCCCATTTTACGCTGAGGTCTTCGACGAAGAAGGCGCGCTCGATAAACTCGAGGGCTTTGCAAGCCACTTTGGTCCTGACTTCTATGGCAAAGCGCGTAATTCGGAGCAGGTAACGCTGGTAAAAGAGGATAATCCGTCGCCCTTAAGTCTGAGTTTTGGTGAGAGCACCGTTGCACCGCTTCGGGCGGGTGAGACCCTCAGTTGGCGCTTGGAATCCACTGAATGAGCGAACCCACTGAAAAGCAGATGAAACATCGATTTAGAGGGTTTCTACCGGTCGTCATCGATATCGAGACAGGTGGATTTAATGCCGCTACCGATGCCGTACTTGAGATAGCTGCGACCTTTTTCACGCTCACTGAGCACGGCCACTTAGCGGTCAGTCACTCCATCGCTAGGAACGTAGACCCCTTCGAGGGAGCCAATCTGGAGCCATCTGCTTTGGAATTCACCGGAATCGACCCCGAGAATCCACTTCGAGAGGCAGTCCCCGAAGCAATCGCATTAGGGGATATTTTTTCTGAGGTCAGACGCGAGGTGAAAGACAAGGGCTGCACGCGCGCCATCCTGGTGGGGCACAATGCGCACTTCGATGCCGGATTTCTGAACGCCGCCGCCGAGCGCTGCGACATAAAACGAAACCCGTTCCACCCCTTTTCACACTTTGATACCTCGACACTTGCCGGTCTTGCCTACGGTCACACCGTGTTGGCTCAAGCCTGCAAACGTGCGGAGATCGAATTTAGCAATAGTGAAGCGCACTCAGCCGATTACGATGCACAAAAAACCGCCGAATTGTTCGCTGGCATTGTAAATCGCTGGCAGGATTTAGGGGGATGGACATGGCCTGCAATCGCCCCCACCGAAGCCGACTAGCTCAGCCCGACAACTCGCTGAGTATTTCATCGAGCGCTTCTACTAGCTCGTCAATATCATTGAGCTCAAGCAACTGATACTTCGTTGCGCTATCGACCGGTAGCAGCTGCAAGAGCGCAAAACACACTTGCCATGCGTTACCCGTATCAACGGTCATTCCCAACTTCTTGACCTCTGGATGCCGCTGAAGCCCCGCCAATACATCGATCATCGAGCGTCCACCTTCAGGGAGCGGTGTAGCGGGAGGAATGGGATCGATTGCAACGGTGGCCATGTTTAAACCCGAGTCCTCACGCCACGTATTTTCTACGTGAAAACGTGCCTCCCCTTCAATGGTAATGCCCAAAAGCCCGTTAGGCAGTTGATCCCAGTCAACGATGTTCGCCACTGTGCCATAGGCGCCAAAATCCAGGTTGGTTTTTGACGCCTGAGCTACTTCAGATCCTTTCTTTATCCAGACAACACCAAAGCTGGTTCCCTCACGCATACATTTGGAAATCATATCGATGTAGCGCCGCTCAAAGATTTGTAGCGGTAATCGACCGTGAGGAAGCAGCAGCGTACCAAGGGGGAAAAGGGGTAGATCAATCACGCTTATCTCCTTGCGGGTCGCTCATCGCTTCGAGGTCGGTCAACAACAGTAACGCTTCCTCGCGCGAATTCCCGCAAAACTCAAACTCTGCCTTAAATTGGCTACAACATTCAGGACGACGCGGGTCATCAAAGATCGCGCACAGCCCATCGCTGTCGTGATGAACACACCGCTCGCCCTTAGCCTTTCCTTTGGGCATGCCAAAAAACGGCGTGTGGATCGCGGGCACAATGCAACATGCACCACAACCTGCTCTGCACTCCATTACCACTCCATCAACCGCGCTCGGGGCCTAATGGCTCAAACGCGATTATCAGCTTCGGAAGCAATAGAAGTGCCCCCATAACGGCTGCGAGCATCGCCATGACGGTCAATACGCCAAAGTAAATACTCGGAGTGAAGTTTGAGAGGGTCAGCATCGAAAAGCCGACAACAACGGTGAGGGTTGTGTAGTACATCGCGCGGCCAATACTCGAATGACTGCGGTACATGGCCTCACGATAACTTCCATCAAGCTCGAACTCACGCCTAAATCGATGAATGTAATGAATACAGTTATCGACACCCATGCCAACGACGATGGCCGCAATAGTGATCGTCATAATGTCCAGTGGGATGCCGGCCAAACCCATTACGCCCAACACCAGACCCGCAGCGAGAATGTTTGGCGCAAGACCGAGTAAAGCCAAAGACACAGATCGAAACAGCGCCAAGAACATTATGCCTATTGCGACGAATACGGCGCCCAGTGTCAGAATTTGCGACGCGTAAAGGCTTTGAAGCACATTGTTATACAACACGAGTAAACCCGTAAATTTTACCCGTGTCTCATCAAGCCCTGTTTCAGCGAGTATCTGTGCGTAGAGCGACTCAAGGTACTCTGCACGGCGCAAGGTTTTGCTGGTTTCCATGGCTCTAACCGTAATGCGAGCTTGCTGCTCAATGGGATCGTAGTAAGGTGCAATCAGCACCTCAGCCACGTCAGCTGGCAAGCTGCGCTCTACTAAAGCGAGTTCGACGCCCCCTAACTTATCATCGTAAAGTCGATCCATGACGGAGAAACCGGTCGACAAAGACAACACTTTTCCGGACTCGGGTCTTGCGTCAACAATGCCATGAATCTGATCAACAAGGTCACGACCTTCCAGCGTAAACCAATAGCCAATTTCGGCTGAATTCTCGTCAGCAAACGATACGTCCTCACCGAAGGAGTCGTCATCCCATAGCCCGTCTTCGTCATCACCAAAGTCGCCTTCAAACCCAGAGTCATCACCGGTAACGACGTCACTCGTTGTGCGCTCATCTGCGAACGACTGGTTACCTGATGCCAGCGCATCAACGGGCTGGATACTCTCTGAGGGGGGGTAGAGAATAATATCGAGCGGTATGGTTCCACCTAGACGGGAGTCAAGCAGTTCCATACCTTGATAAATCTCAGTCGTATCCTTGAAATAGTCGATGAACCGATTCTCAACCTGTAACCGCGACAACCCGAGCACCACGAGCAAGATCAATAATCCGGTAACGGCAAAGACGAGACCACCAAAGCGCTCGACGACCGTGGCGAAACGGCGCGTCATGCTCAACGAATCGTTTGCCCCCGTAGCGCCTTTGTCAGGCAGAATCGCAATTAGGGCCGGCACGAGCGAGAAACTGACAACGAATGCTACGACGATTCCCGCGGTCATCATCCAGCCAAAATCAATGACCGGCTTTATCCCCGCGACAACAAGCGAAGTAAAGGCAACCATGGTGGTGACCGCTGTGTAAAAGCAAGGGATAAACATAAGGCGCGCTGCCATGACCGCCCGCTCCGCTCTGGGCATATCGGGTTCTTTTACCTCCAACTCCCGGTATCGAACAACGAGGTGAATCGCAAGTGCTAGCGCCACAACAAGCAGTACAGCAACAAAATTTGAGGATATGACCGTCATGCGCCAATCGGTGAAGCCAAGAATCCCAAGCATTAAGGTTGCAGAGAGCGTGCAAACAGAAATTGGGATGAGGACCCACCGGTAGTCGCGAAAGATCAGTGCCAACATCGCAACCATCACAAGAATAATGGAGGTCCCGAAGGTCACTAAATCATCTTGAACAAAGTCCAACATGTCCGCCGCAATCATAGGAACACCGCCAACAAAAATACGGCTTTGATCACGATATTTTTCAGCGACCTCACGGACATTCGCAACCAGCGCTGCGCGATCTGCGTTAACGGTGCGGGTGGCCTCATCGTAGGCAAGTTCAACTGCGGACAACTCGCGTTGAACCTCAATATCACCGCCCTCGGCAACCAACTTTCTGAGCGACTTGCGTAAACCACCCAGCCGGTCTACCTCTTTATTTGGCTCAATCGTGACCTGCACAGCCGTCAAGTCGCCGGCCTCACTAACAACTAAATTTTTGTAAAGCTGACTGGATGTGAACTCACGTAGCGCAAGTGCTCGGTCCACCTGTGGGTCTCTAAGGCTGGGTATCGAATCCAAGTCAGAGAGATCGGTCAATGAGATTGGCGGGCTCTCTAGAAGTGGCACATCAAGTGCCGAGGTCACAGAGCGAACGCCCGGCACGCTCTTGAGATCAGAAACCATTGCCGATAAGCCCGATAGAGAAGCCTCACTCAGTAATGGGCTCTCTGGCTCCCACGTCATGATCAAAAATTCATAACTTTCGTAACGCTCTGTCGCCTCCTCAAAGAAAGCAAGGTCGGGATCACCCTGCAACAACAAGCTGTCAGAAGAGGCATCGAGCCTCACTTTCTCCAGCTGCGACAAGGCACCACCCGCAAGAACCAACGCGATGAAGATAATTGCGCTGGCGTAGCGCGTAATGAAAAGGTGGTAAGCAGACGACATTAATACTCCGTGTTTGACGCGCTATCGGTCAGCGATTGTAGCAATTGTTGATGCAACCCCGAGAAACTCCCATTGCTCATAATGACAACGTGATCACCCGCTTGGAGTTCAGCAATCAACGCATCGTGCAGAGCGCCCACCGTATTAAAAACATGATGTCTTGAATCGTTCTGAGTGTTGTCCCTTAGCGACCACTGAGCACCCTCTGGCTGAAACCAAAATACGGTATTGGCAGACTCCGTAGCCGGAATCAGTGCTGAGCGATGGGTACCATCTTTCATCGTATTCGAACGTAACTCTACGACAGCAATGACTCGCGCTTCTTCAACCAAACTTCGAACGCCCAGTAAAGTTGAAGCAATAGCCGTTGGGTGATGGGCGAAGTCGTCGTAAACACTGACTCCCGCCGGCTCTCCTAGTAATTCCAGTCGGCGCTTGACGCCCTGAAATTGTGAAAGCGCTTCGCAGGAAACGTGCACTGGAACGCCAACATCAAATGCGGCGGCGATGGCCGAGAGCGCATTTTCCGCATTGTGTCGCCCGATCAGTGACCAGGCGAATTCGCAACACTCTCCATCAGGTGCTTGGATACTCAGTTGACTGTAGCTCTTAGTCAGGGCGTCGACTGACCACGTATTCTTATCGCTCGATCCCATGCGCTCTACTGGCGTCCAGACGCCCCGCCTCAGAACACCGTCTATTGCCTCTCCCTCACCAGCAACGATCTTCCCGCTAGAGGGAACACAGCGAATTAAGTGATGAAACTGCGTTTGTATTGCAGCCAGATCGTCGAAGATATCCGCGTGATCAAATTCGAGGTTATTAATCACCAACGTTTTTGGCCTGTAGTGCACAAACTTGGAACGTTTGTCGAAAAAGGCAGAATCATATTCATCGGCCTCAACAACAAAGGGACCTGATCCCAATCGGGCAGAACCCTCAAAGCCAAACGGAACGCCGCCTACCAAGAACCCGGGATTTTCTCCAGCGCACTGCAGTATCCACGTCAGCATTGATGAAGTCGTCGTCTTTCCATGCGTTCCCGATACGGCCATTACCCAGCGATCAGTTAGCAACTCCCCAAGCCACTGCGGACCTGAAATGTAGGGAATTTTCTGGTTGAGCACATACTCGACACAGGCATTGCCTCGCGATAACGCGTTACCGATGACAACCAGATCAGGTGCCGGTACTAAGTGCTCGGGCGAGTAGCCCTCGGAAATTTCAATGCCTGCGTCCTCGAGCATGGAGCTCATAGGCGGATAAACATTGGTGTCAGAACCCGAGACGCGATAACCCAGCTCACGTGCCAGCAGTGCAACGCCACCCATAAAGGTCCCACAAATACCGAGTATGTGAACGCGCTCCGACATCTACCGCTCCAAATTGGTTCGGTAAGCGTATCATGCCTACTATGGTCTTAAGTCAGCTGCATTAGGAGAAATTATGCCTGCGGATCCGGCGCCTAACGCCTTTTATGCTCAGTCTGGAGGTGTCACCGCCGTTATCAATGCAAGTGCGGCAGGTGTCATCAATACCGCCGCCTTATTTCCCGAAAAAATCGGTCAGGTTTATGCTGGTCAGAATGGCATCCTCGGGGCATTACGTGAGGAGCTCATTGATATTTCTCGAGAGTCAGAGGCATCCATTCAAGGGCTGATGACAACACCGTCAGGGGCCTTTGGCTCCTGCCGTTATAAGCTAAAAGGCATCGATGAAAATCGCGCCGAATACGAGCGACTCATCGAAGTGTTTAAAGCGCACAATATCCGCTATTTCTTCTATAACGGAGGCGGCGATTCAGCAGACACCTGTCAAAAAGTCTCTGAGATCGGAGAGCGATTAGGCTTTCCTTTACAGGCCATTCATGTGCCTAAGACTATCGACAACGACCTTCCGTTCACAGACAACTGCCCAGGCTTTGGATCGGTCGCCAAATACGTGGCGCTATCGACGAGAGAAGCCGCATTTGATATTGCCTCGATGTGCGCCACGTCTACCAAAGTGTTCATTCTTGAGGTTATGGGGCGTCATGCGGGCTGGATAGCCGGCGCCGCTGGACTTGCATCTCGATCTGAAGCAGAAGCGCCGCATATTATTTTGTTCCCGGAAATTGCCTTCGAAGAAGAGCGATTTTTGGCCAAAGTAAAGGAAACTGTCGAGAAATTTGGCTTCTGCGTGATCGTTGCCTCTGAGGGAACGCAAACCGCCGATGGGCAATTGCTGTCTGGCTCAACATCTCGCGATGCCTTCGGTCACGTACAACTTGGTGGGCTTGCACCCAAACTCGCAAATATTATTAAGCAGGCCCACGGATACAAATATCACTGGGCCGTCGCCGATTACCTTCAGCGCGCAGCCCGTCATATTGCCAGCCAGACCGACTTAGAACAGGCCTACTCGCTTGGTGAAGCCGCAGTGAATCTTGCTATGGCGGGAAAAAATGCGCTCATGCCCACGATCGTTCGTGTGAGTGATGAGCCTTACGAATGGAAAGTTGGTACGGCACCGCTCGATGAAGTCGCTAACCAGGAAAAAATGATGCCTCGCTCTTTCTTTTCTGACGATGGCTACGGGATAACCGAAGAGGCTCGTCGTTATTTTCAGCCCCTTATCATGGGTGAGGCCTACCCAAACTACCAAGACGGACTGCCTCACTATGTGACCCTAGACCGGCACTTAGCACCCAAAAAACTTCCGCCCGATAATCGATGGTAATGGTCGTTCAGACGACGTAACGCGCCATGAGCTCGTCAAGCTGATCAACAAGAACAGCGTGAGCATGTGGTCTTGAGCTCGCCTCACGCAACCACAAATCGCGCAAGCTATTGGCCGTCTGAGCCGCCCTAAACTCTGATGCGATCGGGGCATAGCTTAGATGCCAAGGCTCCTCTGAAACACCCCCCCTATCTTTGTCGTAAGGTCGGTAAAAACCCTCACAGTCATCATTGGCTATCAGCTCGTCCAGCCATAGCGACAAATCTGAGAACCTTCCGCCGTTACGGTACTCGCTCGGCGTCAGCGCTAGTGACTCCCCGGGTGGAATCAAAGACGGGTCAAAAACATCCACATCGGTCCCCCAGTGATGCCGGGAGGTACCGGGCAATGCGGAAAAGCGAAGGATCCGGTGTAGCCACGCCTCATCGGAGTGCTCCTCGCGCGACAGACGAATATTGTTATCGTCGAGCACCGGCCGCTCACCGCGCCACTTCGCGTTGAAAATCGCAAGCTGTCGCTCGTAAGACCGAAAACTTGAAGCGATCGACAGTTGAAAGCCGGCATCCTGCGCGCGCGTTTGAAGCGCGAAAAAAGATCGTGCAGCAACCGCTTGCATCATCGCCCCACACGCTGTTTCAACGACGTGTTCGGTCGTTAAACCTAAGGCAATCAGGACTTCCTGGCTCACACCAAATCTAGACACATGTTTAACCACAATAAGGATCCAACATTCAGTTTAGCGCTCACCGGCGTAAACAAGTAAAAAAGCTGCTAGCAAACAATACACAATTCTGATAGCTTCCCGTGCCCAATTACGCAGGTCAACTGCCAAACACCTCCACTTGGCGTAACGGACACCAATATGGCGACGAAGAAATCCTCCGACACCCCGGACGAGACTGCAGCAAAAGCGCCTGCAAAGGCGAAGGCGCCCGCAAAGAAAAAGGCAGCAGCAAAAGCTGCGCCCAAGGCAAAAGCTGCGCCCAAGGCAAAAGCTGCGCCCAAAGCGAAAGCTGCGCCCAAAGCGAAAGCAGAGCCCAAGGCAAAAGCAGAGCCCAAAGCGAAGCCGGCCGCGAAAGCCAAGGCCGCACCTAAAGCGAAAGCCAAGGCGAGTCCAAAAGCGAAGGCTAATTCCAAAGTGGCAAGAGCTGTGGGTGAAGTCCAAAACTTTGACGACTTTAAGCCATACAAGCCATCGCGTGGCGAAAGCTACATGAACGATGAACAGCTGGAGCACTTTCGGCAGCTGCTGCTAAGTTGGCGGTCAGACTTGGTAAACGAAGTCACCAAAACTGTCGGTCACATGAAAGATGAGGCAGCTAACTTCCCTGATCCAGCTGACAGGGCTACTCAGGAAGAAGAGTTTAGTCTTGAGCTCCGGGCGCGAGATCGCGAGCGTAAGCTCATCAAGAAAATCGACGGCACGCTTGAGCGAATTTCGATTGATGACTACGGTTATTGTGATGCCTGCGGCATTGAGATTGGGGTTAAGCGACTCGAAGCGAGACCAACTGCCACCTTGTGTATCGACTGTAAAACACTGGCTGAGATCAAGGAGCGCCAGGAGCTCGGCTAAATTGGGCTTCTGAATGCGTCTTATCGATGTATAAAGGCCGGTTCGCTCCTTCACCAACCGGTCCACTCCATTTCGGCTCTCTAGTCGCCGCCCTCGCAAGCTTCCTCGATGCGCGATATAACCAGGGCACGTGGCAGGTGAGACTCGATGATATCGATCCACCCCGACACGATCGATCAAGCTTCCAAACGATTCCCGATTGCCTCGAACAGCATGGCTTGTTCTGGGACAATGATCTACTTCTGCAGAGTCGCCGGAAAGAAACGCACGAGTTCTACATCAGTAAACTGCGACGTGCAGGGCGCATATTCACTTGCACCTGCACTCGCACAACGCTGGGCCCCTTAGGGCAGTGCCAATCCGATTGCCCCGAAAAGCGACATGGACAAGGAAGTATTCGGCTTCACTTGAGCGATGCCACTGAACCGGGCTTCACCGATCTTGTTCTCGGGCCCCAAATACCGACCGTGATGCCCAAAAATTTTGTTATGAAGCGCAGGGACGGGTTGATTGCCTACCAGCTTGCTACGGCTGTTGATGACATCGACGAAGGTTATACCCACATCATACGAGGCAGCGATTTACTGGACTCCACATTTCGACAAATGGCGATTCATGAGGCGCTTGGCAAATTATCGCCACGTTATGGCCATTTACCGCTCGTGACTGATTCCCTCGGTAACAAGTTAAGCAAGCAAGCTGGTGCACAGGCTGTCGATGAAACGCGCCCGGTCGCTAACTTACGATTAGCGCTCGACTTTCTAAACCAAACAAGCCCGCCCAGCGCTGCCAAATCTGTTGGTGACGTACTCAATTTTGCGACCGAACACTGGCGTCTGAATCAACTGAACCAAGGATAAATGTAACTTTTCGCCACGAACAATGTTACCTCAGTGACAAAATCCCCTAAGTTCGTGTTAGCCTCATCTCCCCGCAAGGAAATGAGACTCGCGATGCTGACTGTGCTTCTGCTGGACGATGATTCTATTAGCGCCACACATACCGCTGACGACTTAACTGCTGAAGGCTTAAAAGTTATCAAGGCGTCCCCATTCTCGGCCGTAGGGGCAATCAAGTCGGCGGAGAAAGTTGATGTCGCTATTCTCGACCCCGGTCGAAACGAAACCGGTGCAAGTCAGCTCATAAAGGATCTCTCACCCGTACCCGTGCTCATTCATGCGAAACACGCTTCGCTACGGACGGCTGTCGATCTCATGAAAGCCGGAGCAAAGGACTACTGGGCAAAGCCTGCATCCATTCGGGAAATGCTACCGGCCATCCGTCGATGTGCTGAGAGTAAAGCCGCAGTCGACACAACGCCACAAGCCGTCGAGGCCTTCGTGGGAAAGTCAAAGGGCATGCGTGCCCTCATGAGTCGGGCGAACAAAGCCGCGCAAGCGAGTTCTACGGTTTTAATCATTGGGGAGACAGGTACGGGAAAAGAGTTGGTTGCCCGTCACATACATCAATCTAGCAAGCGAACGAATAAACCCCTCATCTCTGTGAACTGTGCAGCCATCCCGGAAACGCTCATTGAGTCAGAGTTATTCGGTTACGAAAAAGGGGCTTTCACCGGCGCTAACGCCCAGCGTGTTGGCCTCATTGAAGCGGCGGACGGCGGCACCCTTTTTCTCGATGAAATTGGTGAATTGCCGGCCTCAGCCCAAGCACGTTTGTTACGTTTTATTCAGGAGGGCGAAATTCGTCGCATAGGCTCCGTTGAGAGCTCGAGCGTTAATGTTCGCCTCATTTGTGCCACGCATAGAAATCTCATTGAACTTGAGAACACCGACGCATTTCGTCGCGATCTTTTTCACCGAATTAACGTATTACGGCTCGAGCTACCGCCGTTGCGAGAGCGTGGAGATGACATTCAAGGGTTAACAAACTGGTTGATACGACGGGTGGCCTCTCGCCTTGAGTACGCAGAAAAGTCGCTTTCTGACGAAGCACGCAGCGCCCTGAACGCGCATGATTGGCCTGGCAATGTGCGAGAACTAGAGCACACAATTGAGAGGGCGCTCGTTATGTCAGAGGGCGAGGAAATATCACTTGAGGATCTCAGCTTACCCATTACAAGCAAACGAAACAGCGCAATGAGCGCAGCCGGAATTCAGCCGGTACCGGTCATCACACCTGACACGAGTCACACGCCCCATGAACCGGGCGCAGAAGAGTTGTCGCTCGAAGATTACTTCCAGCGCTTTGTCCTTGAAAATCAAGATGCCATGAATGAAACCGAACTTGCACAGAAGTTAGGCATCAGTAGGAAGTGCTTGTGGGAGCGACGCCAGCGGTTTGACCTGCCACGTAAACGCAAGCGGGGCGCGGCGTAGCAAAGAGTGGTCCCATAGGTAACAGTTTTTGGTTGATATCAGTAACACTTCTGTAATATTTGCCATCGCCAGACCGCACAAAATTGTACAAATCATTGTTTTTGCTAATTATTTTTTCGCTGGCATAGCAAATGCAACAATTGGGACAGAGCCAAAATAAAAATAAGCGGCCGAATAAAAATAATATGTGTCACTACGGACCTGGGCGGGGAAGGCAACTTCCCCCAGTTTCTTTATTTCCCTCTTGAGCACTTCGCTTGGTAAACTGCCACCTTCACTGCTGGGATGAAGCACGTTGCACCAAATCGACGCTCAAAGTCTTATAGACCCCACTGCGCTATCAAAGTCTGCCGTCGCCGTCGTCGCGCGTCTGTGTGAGAACAATCACAGCGCATTCATTGTCGGTGGCGCAGTCCGAGATTTATTGCTGGGTAAGCGGCCCAAAGATTTTGATGTAGCCACCGACGCGACTCCCGAGCAAATCGTGGCCCTTTTCAGAGGCGCGCGAATTATCGGAAGACGGTTCCAAATCGTGCATGTCCGGATGGGTCGCGAGATAATTGAAGTCACGACCTTTCGGGGGCATCACGGGGGGGACACCTCTAAGATTGCTGCTAAAAGCAATAAAGGCCTACTCCTTCGCGACAACGTCTACGGCACGCTCGATCAAGACGCGGCGCGCAGGGATCTCACAATAAACGCACTTTACTTGGATCCTTTGCAGCACCTTATTCTTGACGACCTCAATGGGATTGAGGACATCAAGAAACGCACCATCCGAATCATCGGTGACCCTGCAGGTCGCTACCGCGAAGATCCAGTTCGTATGTTGAGGGTGGCGCGATTTGCTGCAAAACTCGGATTCAGCGTCGACCCAGCAACGCAAGAAGCCATCGGTGAATGCCGCCACCTTTTAGCGGATATCCCCTCGGCACGCCTGTTTGACGAAGCTATTAAACTGTTCATGTCGGGTCACGCAGCCGAGACGTTTGAGCAATTGCGTCGTCATGATCTACTCGAGACTCTGTTCCCAGAAGCTGTGGATGCTTTAGATCTCGAAGGAGCACAAGAGCTAATTACTCAAGCCATGAAGAACACTGACGGCAGAATTGCTCGCGACAAGCCCGTCACGCCAGCATTTCTTTTCGCAGCCCTATTGTGGCCTGCCGTTGCTCTGCGAAGTGATGAAATTGTCCGCGCGGGCAACGCCGATGGATCACCCGTTAATGCTGCTGGACAAGAAATACTTGCTCGTTCACTTCAGCGCGTATCCATTCCAAAACGCTTTTCGATTCCAATGCGGGAAATCTGGGAACTCCAGCCACGATTAGATAAGTGTTCACCGAAACGAGCCAAATCTATTTTGGCGCTGCGACGTTTTCGAGCGGCCTTTGATCTGCTGCTATTGCGTCGTGACCAAGACGAGGAGCTCAGTGGCGCGGTCAAATTCTGGGAGGAACAACAACAGTTGTTTCCAGAAATAGTCGGCAGCCAACCACCCACTGAGATACCCAAAAAACGGCGACGACCGCGCAGACGAAAACCCGAGCAATGACCCTAGCTGTGATTGCCCTAGGCGCAAATATCGATGCGCCCATCGAGCGACTCGCCGAAGCCTACGCGCATGTGTCGAAAATGGCTGATTTCAGCGTCCTTGATGTATCGCCCATTTATCAATCTCCGCCTATGGGCCCCGAGGATCAACCGCCCTACTTCAATGCTGTTCTCTCAGGTGAGTACACAGGCGAGCCTCTACCCCTACTGAGGGCACTGCAAAAAATCGAGGCCTCGATGGGCCGCGTTAAGACACGCCATTGGGGGGAGCGTTGTATCGATCTAGACGTTATTCAACTCGGGGATTGTGTTGTTCATTTACCAAGCCTTCAGATTCCGCATCCGGGCCTTAGAAGTCGCTTATTCGTCGTACAACCCATGATCGATATTCTGGGCGCTGATCATAGGGTGCCGGGCCTCCCCGAACTTGGTACCCTGCGCGAAGCATTGAGCGATGACACACTCACATTGTGTCCCAATACAGCCCTTGGCTAAGGTAACGGCGGAGGTAAAGTGACAGAAACAACCACAGCGCCCGTCGATCTACGAGGAAGGCTGCCGCAGCCATACATCGCTGTTGAAGGCCCGATCGGCGTCGGTAAAACCACCTTGGCGAAGAGGTTAGCTGAGTTATTCGATTATCAATTGTTACTCGAAGACGCCCACGAAAACCCGTTCCTTGATAAGTTTTATGAAAATCGTCGGCAAAATGCGCTCGCCACTCAACTCTTCTTTTTGTTTCAGCGGGTCCAAAAAATGGACGATTTGAAGCAACAGGATATGTTTAAGCCGCTTCGGATTGCTGACTTCCTCATCGATAAAGATCCGATCTTTGCCGAGGTCAACTTAGATCCAGACGAGTTTGAGCTTTACCGCAAGGTATACGGCCAAATGACTGTCGATGCGCCAACCCCCGACCTGGTTATCTATTTGCAGGCCTCGGTCGACAGACTCCTAGAGCGGATTGACCGCCGAGGAATCGCTTCGGAGCGGACGATCAGTCGTCAGTACCTCGAGGAGCTGAATGAGGTGTACAGCGAGTTCTTTCTTTACTACGATGCCGCGCCTTTACTCATAGTGAACGCTAATCAGCTCGATTTAGTGAGTCGACAAGAGGACTTTGCCCAGCTAGTCGATTATGCTCTCGACATTAAGGCAGGGCGACACTACTTCAACCCGACCTCGATCGACTAACGCAAGTACGAGAAGCACCAGGGAGCTCCGACATCGATGTCCGAACGAATTACCACTAGCAAGCTGGAAGCCATGAAAACCGCAGGCGAAAAGTTTGTGATGGTCACCGCCTACGATGCGACCTTTGCCCGCCTGGTTAGTGAAGCGGGTGCGGAATGCATTCTTGTAGGTGACTCCCTCGGTATGGTCTTACAAGGCCACGACACGACCGTGCCTGTGTCGCTCGAAGCAATGGTCTATCACACCGAATGTGTTGCTCGAGCCCGCCCCCATTCTCTGATTGTGTCAGATCTCCCCTTTATGACGTACTCGTCACCCGATGTTGCTCTTACGGCCAGTATGGAACTGATGCAAAAAGGGGCACAAATGGTAAAGCTTGAAGGGGGTACCTGGCTAAGCGAAACCATTCATCAATTGGTCCAGCGCGGCATCCCCGTCTGTGCTCACCTCGGCTTAACCCCGCAATCGGTCAACGTCTTTGGCGGCTATCGTGTTATGGGGCGAACACCGAAGGAAGCGAAATCGATACTCGCTGACGCTGTAGAAATTCAAGATGCAGGCGCAAGTATCGTTTTGCTTGAATGCGTGCCTGAAGACCTTGCGGCGGATATCTCATCTAAGCTCGATATACCGGTGATTGGTATTGGCGCCGGTGCGGGCACAGACGCACAAGTGTTGGTTCTACACGACTTGCTTGGGCTCACCGAGAAACCCGCAAAGTTCGTCGAAAACTTCATGACGAACGCCGACACCGTGCAAGATGCGATTTCCGCCTTTGTAAACGCGGTGAAGGACGGATCCTACCCGCAGGCACAACACACCTATCGCTAAATGGAAATTATCAGCAGCATCAGCGCTATGCAGGCCTGGCGCTCGTCTCTCCCACAGGGTTTTCGCGTCGGCTTCGCACCGACAATGGGTAATCTCCACGCGGGACATCTATCACTTGTTGAGAAGGCGAAATCGCTAAGCGACGTCACTGTCGCCTCGATATTCGTTAACCCCATGCAGTTTGGAGAAAGTGAAGACCTCGATGCCTATCCGCGCACCTTGGCGCGCGATTTGGAAAGTCTGAGAGAGGCTGGCGCGGCTGCCGTGTTTACACCGTCAGTCGTCGATATTTATCCTGAGGGTGTCGAGCACCATACAGCGGTGGAAGTTCCGGGATTAACTGACGTACTTTGCGGCGCCTCGCGCGCCGGTCACTTCAAGGGTGTAACAACCGTCGTCAGCAAGCTTTTTGGGGCAGTACGACCCGATGTCGCGGCATTCGGTGCTAAGGATCTACAACAAGTTCTTGTCATAAAAAAAATGGTTCGCGACCTCCTAATGAATACCGAGGTGATAACTGTTCCGACAATGCGAGAAGCCGACGGCCTTGCCATGAGCTCTCGAAACGGCTACCTGACAAAGACTGAACGACAACTTGCACCTCGCTTTCCAAGCGTACTCACTGACTTTGTTACCGCCGTCAAAAGCAGATCAAGCACGATCGAGGATGCTCTGGAGACCGCGCGTAAAGCTCTCATCAAGCACGGATTTCATATCGACTATCTCGAGGCACGAAAGACCTTTGATCTCACCCCGGCAACCTCGCTAGATACAGAAGTTGCCATATTTGGCGCGGTCTTTGTGGGTAAAACGCGGCTTATTGATAACCACGTCATACCCACGCTTTAAATCGCCCTAACACCGCAGCTACTCACTGCGCCTCCCCCGGCTCGTGGAGAAAGTCGAGTAGCTCCTGCACCTCACGGGGCGGGGGTGAGGTGACGCGACTTATAATAAAGGCGGTTGCGAAATTAACGATCGCTCCAACAACACCAAACGCATTTGGCTCGATACCGAAGAACCAATTGGGTGGCATATCACCTAGGAAGCTCGTTCCCGGAATAAACATAATTCCCTTGTGCTGGAAGACATAAAGCAGCGTCACGGATATTCCCGCCAACATTCCAGTCACCGCACCCTCTCGACTAATACCACGCGCGAAGATGCCCATGAGTAACGCCGGGAAAAGCGAAGATGCCGCAAGACCAAAGGCGAGCGCGACGGTACCGGCCGCGAAACCCGGCGGGTTCAGACCCAAATATCCAGCCCCCAGCACAGCGACTGCCATCGCAATCCGAGAGGCTCTAAGCTCGGCGCGCTCGGAAATGGACGGCATATAGGTACTCTTGAGCAGATCATGAGAAATGGCGCTCGAAATCGCCAACAAAAGACCTGCAGCTGTTGAGAGAGCGGCGGCCAAACCACCGGCCGCCACAAGGGCGATTACCCAGTTAGGCAACCGCGCTATTTCTGGGTTAGCTAACACCAAAATATCATTATCTAATTTTGTTAACTCGTTAGTTTCAGGGTCAGCCGTATACTCGATGCGCCCGTCCCCATTCAGGTCTTCGACTTTGAGTAGGCCTGTTTGCTCCCAATTTTCAAACCACGCTGGCTTTTCCTCAATGAGCAATGCCTGCCCGTCTGAAGCCTGCATGGTATCCACAATATTCAGTCTCGCCATGGCAGCGATGGCTGGCGCTGTCGTGTAGAGAATGGCAATGAATACCAGAGCCCACCCTGCAGACCGTCGGGCCGCTGCAACGCTTGGCACGGTAAAAAACCGAATAATGACGTGAGGCAGTCCGGCCGTTCCAATCATGAGCGATGCAGTGAACGCCAGCATATTAAGCGTGCTACCACGAAGCGTTGTGGTGTACTCCTGGAAACCAAGATCAACCAAGATAAGGTCGAGCTTATCGAGGAGATACATATCGCTACCAGACAGTGTGGAGCCCAAGCCTAGTTGCGGTATCGGGTTCCCCGTAAGCTGGAGACTGATAAAGATGGCGGGAATCGTATAAGCCGTAATCAGCACGACATATTGGGCGATTTGCGTATAGGTAATGCCCTTCATACCCCCCAAAACGGCGTAGAAAAAAACGATCAACATTCCGATACCAAGGCCTGTTTCGTAGTCGGTTTCCAGGAAGCGTGAAAACGCGACCCCCACGCCTTTCATTTGACCTATCACGTAAGTAACGGAGCACAGAATGAGGCAAATGACGGCGACTACACGCGCCGTATCTGAGTAATAGCGCTCACCTATGAAATCAGGGACGGTGTACTTACCGTATTTCCGAAGGTACGGAGCAATCAACAGGGCTAAAAGCACATAGCCCCCGGTCCAGCCCATGAGGAAGACTGACCCACCATAACCGTTGTATGAGAGTGCGATGAGGCCTGCCATAGAAATGAAAGAGGCCGCAGACATCCAGTCAGCAGCAGTCGCCATGCCGTTAGCGACCGGGTGGACGCCACCATCTGCGACATAAAAATCTTTGGTTGAAGAGGCTCTCGTAGCGACCGCAATACCGATGTACAACGCAAAGGTGAAGCCAACAACCAGATAAGTCAGTAGCGTTAGACTCATTATTCAGAGCCCTCTTTGTATTCGCGCTCTAACCGACTCATCGTCGCCGCAAAATAGAAAATTAACGCGATAAAAACAAAGATTGAACCCTGTTGGGCGAACCAAAAACCCATCTTGTAGCCGCCCAATCGAATTTCATTGAGGGGCTCAACCATCAGAATGCCGAAACCAAAGCTCACAACAAACCAAATCACCAGAAGCTTCAGCATAAGTCCTCGAACTTGTGCCGAAAATTGCGCTCTGCGCGCGTTTTTATTATCGAACTCAGCCATTCGTTGGATATCTCCTTTTTCCAAACGCATTTTGTTCCACTGCAAGAACACATACGGCATTATTGATTAGGTAGTTGCTTTATTCGGCAGCCGCGCACAGATAAAACCATAAGGATCCATTGCATGTCTAACGAGGCGATTTATCCCGTTCCGGCAAACTTTGCGGACGCACACATCACCCCTGAAAAATATCAGGAGATGTACCGGCAGTCGCTAGATGATCCAGATAGCTTCTGGAGCAGTCAGGCGACCGAGTTCTTATCGTGGGACAAGCCTTGGGACACCGTCTGCGACAGCGACCTGTCCACAGGCCACGCTCGGTGGTTCGATGGCGGCAAGCTGAACGCCAGTGTTAACTGCATCGACCGCCATTTGCCGGCTCGAGCGGATCAAACCGCCATCCTATGGGAAGGAGACAACCCCGCAGAGCACAAGCGCATCACCTACCAGGCGCTCAAAGACGAGGTCTGCCGTCTCGCCAATGTCATGCATGACCGTGGCGTTCGCGCAGGCGACCGTGTCTGTATATATATGCCTATGGTGCCTGAAGCAGCCTATGCCATGCTTGCCTGCACGCGAATTGGCGCCATTCATTCAGTCGTGTTCGGTGGATTTTCTCCGGAGGCACTCAAAGATCGCATCAATGACGCGAGTTGCCGCATGGTAATTACGGCCGACGAAGGGTTGCGCGGTGGTAAAACCGTGCCCCTGAAAGCCAATGTCGACGCCGCTTTAACTAACTGTCCATCCGTGGATACCGTTATCGTCCTTGAGCGAACAGGCAGTGACATTCACTGGGAGGAAGGGCGCGATATTGCTTACGGCGCGAGCACATCGACTGCCGATACCGAATTCACGCCCGCCTCGATGGACAGTGAGGCACCGCTTTTCATCCTGTACACATCCGGCTCAACGGGCAAACCAAAAGGTGTATTGCACACAACGGGCGGCTATCTATTACAAGCAGCCAGCACGTTCAAATATGTTTTTGACTACCGTGAAGGCGAGGTCTTCTGGTGTACAGCAGACGTGGGATGGGTGACTGGACACTCGTATATCGTATACGGCCCGCTCGCCAACGGCGCAACAACCGTCATGTTCGAAGGTGTTCCCACCTATCCCGACGGTGGACGTTGTTGGGAGGTGATCGACAAACACCAAATTAATACATTTTTTACCGCACCGACCGCTATCCGAGCCCTTCATGCTCTCGGCGACGATTTCGTAACGAGGCACTCACGGCGCAGTCTCAGAATCATTGGCTCGGTAGGGGAACCCATTAACCCTGAGGCTTGGGAGTGGTACCACCGCGTTGTGGGAGACAGCCGCTGCCCCATTGTGGACAGCTGGTGGCAGACTGAGACCGGCGCCATGATGATTACGCCCATGCCATCTGCCCACGCGATGAAGCCTGGCTACGCAAGTTTCCCCTACTTCGGTGTCGAACCTGCCCTGCTCGATGAGCAGGGACAAGAGATTGAAGGGGAGGGTTCAGGGTATCTTGTGATTAAACGATCATGGCCTGGCCAGATTCGAACCGTCTACGGTGATCACCAGCGCCTCATTGATACTTACTTCTCTACTTATGAGGGCTACTATTTTACCGGCGACGGCGCGCTTCGCGATGCGGACGGCTACCTCCGCATCACGGGCCGCGTCGATGATGTTCTGAACGTATCGGGTCACAGGATGGGTACGGCTGAGGTTGAAAGTGCGCTGGTTCTTCACAGTGACATCTCGGAAGCCGCGGTCGTGGGATATCCACACCCAATTAAAGGCCAAGGGATTTATTGCTACGTGACACCGGTCACCGGTGTTGAAGACAGTCCTGAACTTCGGGCCGAACTAATACAGCTCTGCGTCAAAGAGATAGGCCCGATAGCAAAACCTGATGTCATACAATGGGCGCCGGGACTCCCCAAAACTCGCTCAGGAAAAATTATGCGACGGATCTTGAGAAAGATCGCCGAAAACGAGCTCGACAGCTTGGGCGATACCTCTACCTTGGCTGATCCATCTGTCGTGGCGCAACTCATTACAGGGCGTAGCGACCAATAACACCATCGCGTCAGTTCGGGTCACAGACCACCAACAGAGCAATAGCAACTCGCCAATTCGCACCGCGAAAGTTCAACCAAAAAAAAGGCCCGCATCAGCGGGCCTTTTTAGGTCACAAGTCAGCTAGCGTACTTACTTAGCTTCCTCTTCCTCATCACCATCATCATCAGATGCGTCATCTGATGCGTCATCAGCGCTATTCGCTTCATCGGCATCTACGTCCTCTGCAGGCGCTTCCTCAGCGACGTCAGCTTCAACAACCTCAGCTACCTCTGGCTCAGCAGCCGGCTCGGCAGCCTCTGCTGCTTCCGCTACCGGTGCTTCCTCGGGCGCTTCATCTTCGAGCAGCTCTTTGATAGAGAGCTTGATACGACCACGTTGATCAACGTCAAGACACTTAACCGTCACTTCTTGACCTTCAGTGAGGTAATCGCTCACATTTTCAACACGCTCATTTGCGATTTGAGAAATGTGCAACAAGCCGTCTTTACCCGGAAGGATCGTAATGAACGCACCAAAATCAACGATGCGCGCAACCTTACCTGTGTAAACAGCGCCCACCTCAGCTTCAGCCGTGATGGCCATGATCATTTCAACCGCCGCATCACGCGCCGCCTGATTCTGACCAAAGACTTTTACAGTGCCGTCATCATTGATGTCGACCGTCGCGCCAGACTCTTCTGTGATCTGACGAATGGTTGCACCGCCCTTACCAATAATGTCGCGGATCTTGTCGGAATCGACCTTTAACGCAATCATGCTTGGCGCATTTTCAGACGTAATTTCCCGCGCTGAATCAAGGACCGAATTCATTTGGCCAAGGATGTGTAAGCGCGCATGCAGAGCCTGCTCAAGCGCCACTTCCATGATCTGCTCGTTGATACCTTCGATCTTGATATCCATTTGCAGTGCTGTAACGCCTTCAGCGGTACCCGCTACTTTAAAGTCCATATCACCAAGGTGATCCTCGTCACCAAGAATATCGGTGAGTACGGCAAACTGATTTCCTTCTTTCACCAGACCCATGGCGATACCCGCAACCGGCGCCTTTAAAGGTACGCCCGCGGCCATCATTGCCAGAGAACCTACGCAGACGGACGCCATAGAACTCGAACCGTTTGACTCGGTAATCTCTGATACAACCCGAATGGTGTAAGGGAACTGCTCCTCGTTGGGAAGCACTGCTGCCAATCCGCGACGTGCCAAGCGGCCGTGACCGATTTCGCGACGTCCGGTGAATCCCATGCGTCCCGCTTCACCTACAGAATAAGGAGGGAAGTTGTAATGCAGCATGAATGGATCACGCCGCTCACCCTCGAGCGCATCGATAATCTGTGCATCACGCGTAGATCCGAGCGTTACAGCACCAATGGCTTGGGTCTCGCCACGCGTGAACAATGACGAACCGTGCACGTTATCAAGTACGTCAACTTCACAAGCGATTTGACGAACCGTGCGGCCATCACGACCATCGATACGAGGCTCTCCAGCGAGAATACGCTGACGAACAATGCGCTTCTCGAGCGCTTTAAACTCGTCCTTGATATCGTCTGCAGAGGGACCTTCGTCCGATGCAAGTTGCTCGATAACGGCATCTCGCACCTGTCCGACACGCTCGTAGCGCGCTGCTTTCTCGGTAATGCGGTACGCCTCACCCAAGTCTCCACCAGCGGCCTCTTCAACTTGTGCACGAAGCGCTTCGTTAACCTCAGCGGCTGACCAATCCCAACGCGGCTTACCTGCCTCTGCAACGAGCTCGTCGATCGCCTTAATAACCGTTTGCAGTTCTTGGTGAGCAAACAGTACGGCGCCCAACATTTGGTCTTCCGACAGCTCTTTTGCTTCCGATTCAACCATCAGTACCGCATCGCGTGTACCGGCTACCACCATATCCAGCTTGCTATCTTTCAATGCCGTATAGCTAGGGTTGAGTAAGTAGCCGTCGGCCTCGGTGAAACCAACACGCGCACCGCCAATCGGACCATTGAAAGGGCAACCCGATATCGCTAGGGCGGCTGAAGTACCAATCATCGCGGGGATATCGGGATCCGTCTCCAAATCGGCAGACATGACTGTACAGACAACCTGTACCTCGTTCATGAATCCATCGGCGAACAAGGGGCGAATAGGACGATCGATCAATCGTGATGTCAGCGTCTCTTTTTCGCTGGGTCGAGCCTCACGCTTAAAGAAACCACCGGGAATTTTACCTACCGAATAGGCTTTCTCGATGTAATGGACCGAAAGAGGGAAAAACGCCTGTCCAGGCTTTTCCTTTTGTTCTGCTACGACGGTGCAAAGCACAGACGTTGTGCCCATGGTCACCATAACGGCACCAGAGGCCTGGCGCGCGATACGGCCAGTTTCCAGCGTGACTTCTTGGCCACCATACTGGAACGTTTTTGTAACTACATTCACTTAACTATCTCCAAAATAAATCGGCCGGCATATAGCCGGCCCTAAGTCGTTTTATCGGCGCAAGCCAAGACGCTTAATCAACGATGCGTACCGACTGGTATCCTTGCGCTTCAGGTAATCCAACAGTTTACGGCGCTGGTTAACCATGCGAATGAGACCACGACGTGAATGGTGATCCTGCGCATGCTCTTTAAAGTGCTGCTGTAATTGCTCAATATTTGCGGTCAACAAGGCAACCTGTACTTCCGGTGAACCTGTGTCACCCTCTGCCTGCTTATAGTCTTCTACGATTTGAGCTTTTCGTGCTGCATCTAGTGCCATGATATTTCTCCAACCTGCGTTACGCTTCGCCCACCCGTGCAGGTTTACAGGGGGGTTGATTAATGACTGTCAACAAACAGTCGCTTCGGAGCGACACGTCCATCGTCGAGCATCTCTCCGATGCCCAAAAACGGACCTCCCGCTTCAGCGACGCGCACCATACCATTTAGCGGCGCGTTTCGCACTACTACAGCCTGACCTTGTTTTAGGTAGAAAGCCGCAGAATTCTCAACTTCCACGCGTGGCAAATGATCCACAGCCAACTCTGGATCCATGAGAAATGTATCCAGAGCAGTGGGACCCTCGGCTTCAGCTACTTGAGTCAGTGTGTCGAGACTCACTGCCTGAGCCAGCGCAAAGGGTCCCGTTGCAATCCGTCTCAAGGCGCTCATATGCCCCGGCAATCCGAGTGACGCTGCCAAATCCTCCGATAAGGTCCGAATGTACGTGCCCTTACTGCATCGAACGCTAATAGACGCCTCTGCTCGGGTACCGGCTTGGAAGTTAAAAAGATCGATCTCTCGAATCGACACTGCGCGGCTTTTCCGCTCAACCTCTTTCCCCTGCCGGGCCAACTTATAAAGCGGCTGACCATCGACCTTTAATGCCGAGTACATTGGCGGCACTTGCTCTATATCACCGACAAAACCACTTAGCGCAGTGCTCAAAGCCGCTTCACTCAGAGCAGTTGCGTCAGCTTCAGCTACGATGTCTCCCTCGCTATCACCTGTTGTCGTACTGCAGCCAAACAGCACGCGCGCTTCATAGGCTTTGTCGGAGTCTAGGAGATACTGTGAGAGCTTCGTGGCCTCGCCAAGGCAAATAGGTAAGACGCCGCTCGCAAGTGGGTCTAAATTCCCGGTGTGACCCGCTTTTGCCGCACCGAACAAATGACGAACGCGCTGCAAAACCTGATTCGACGAGGGACCAATCGGTTTGTCCAGCACAAGAATTCCAGTGACCGGTCGACCTTTTCGACGCCGAGCCATCTCAGCTGTCGTCCGCCTCTGCTTCATTGCCGCGAAGCGCGTCTGACGCCCGGGCTCGCCCAAGTAGATCTTCCATGTGTCGGCCGCGGCCAACACTTTCGTCGAACTTGAAAGTGAGTTTAGGCACGGTACGAAGACTCGAACCTTTAGCGACCTCAGTTCGTAAAAAACCAGCCGCTTTGTCTAAGACGCGGGTAACATCGGTAGCCGCCTCAGCGCTTTCAACACCTAGCTTGGTGTAATACACCTTGGCGTAGCGTAGATCGCGACTAACGTCGACCGCAGTAATGTTCACAAACTCTGCACGCGGATCACGAACGCTATGCAACAGGAGCTTTGCAAGCTCCTGTTGAAGGTAATCGGCGACGCGCTCTGTGCGACTGAATTCTTGTGGCAAACCGTTACCTACTTACCTACAAAGAGCGAGCAACTTCATTAACGTCAAATACTTCGATGAGATCACCCACCTTGACGTCCGTGTAGTTCTTCACACCGATACCGCATTCCGTACCATTACGCACCTCGTTCGCATCGTCTTTGAAGCGGCGCAACGACTCTAGCTCACCCTCGTAAATCACAATGCTGTCACGCAATACGCGAATAGGCTTGGAACGGAAAACCGTTCCCTCGGTCACCATACAACCGGCGATTAACCCAAACTTTGGCGATCGGAATACGTCACGCACTTCGGCAATACCCACGATTTCTTCGCGAAGCTCAGGCGAAAGCATGCCTGAGAGCGCAGCCTTAACGTCATCGATAATGTCGTAAATAACGTTGTAGTAACGAACTTCGACACCCTCATTCTCCGCCATACTCCGAGCCTTCGTATCGGCGCGTGTATTAAAGCCAAAAATCACCGCGTTACTGGTCATCGCGAGCGAAACATCTGTCTCGGTAATACCGCCGACGCCGCCGGCAACCACATTGACCTTGACCTCGTCGTTGCCCAGGTCAGAAAGCGACGATTGGAGTGCCTCCAACGAGCCGCGAACATCAGCCTTAATAACGACATTCAGGGTTTGAACCTCTCCAGCCGTCATCGTTTCAAACATGGAGTCCAATTTGGCCGCCTGCTGCCGCGCTATTTTGCTAGAACGCTGCTTTTCTTGTCGGAAATCGGCAATTTCACGAGCGCGCTTTTCGCTCTCAACGGCTACAAAGGGATCACCCGCATCGGGCGTGCCATCGAGGCCCAAAATCTCCACAGGAATACTCGGGCCAGCCACTTTTATTGGCTGCCCGTTCTCATCGAGCATGGCTCTGACGCGACCGTACTGAAGTCCTGCTAAGACAATATCGCCCTGGTTGAGCGTGCCCTGCTGAACTAATAACGAGGCCACGGGACCACGACCGCGATCCAGACGTGACTCAATTACAAGTCCGTTTGCGGGAACATCTGCCGGGGCTTTCAGCTCAAGCAACTCTGACTGCAGCAGCAAAGCTTCAAGCAGCGTATCAATACCCTCGCCTGTGTGCGCAGAGACAGGAATGAACTGCGTATCGCCACCCCAATCTTCAGGAATCACTTCCTTGGCGGACAACTCATTTTTGACGCGATCTGGATCGGCGCCCTCTTTATCCATTTTGTTGATCGCAACGACCAATGGCACACCGGCAGCCCGAGCGTGCTGAACTGCTTCTTCGGTCTGCGGCATGACTCCGTCATCTGCCGCAACGACCAAAACCACAATATCGGTCGACTTTGCACCGCGAGCACGCATGGCGGTAAACGCCGCGTGACCCGGTGTATCGAGGAAGGTGATCATCCCCATATCAGTCTTCACGTGGTAAGCACCAATGTGCTGGGTAATACCGCCCGCCTCGCCCACGGCAACACGTGAGCTTCTGATGTAATCCAAAAGTGACGTCTTACCGTGGTCGACGTGACCCATCACGGTAACCACGGGCGCACGCAACTCTGGCGTACCCTCATGATTCGCCATGGTCTCTTCAAGCCGCTCTTCCAGCTCATCGTCTGACTTTAGCTTGATCCTATGGCCTAACTCCTCAACCACAAGGCTCGCTGTATCCTGATCGACCATTTGGTTGATGGTTGCCATGACACCAAGCTTCATGAGCTCCTTGATAACAACACCGGCTTTCACCGCCATCTGTTGCGAGAGATCGCCCACGCTGATGTTTTCTGGGAGCTCAACGTCGTAAACAATTTTCTCGGTTGGCTGCTCAAACGCATGCTGATTTTGGTCGTCACCCGAACGTCTGCGCTTTCCGCCGCGCCCGCGACCTCTTCCAGACTCGGCCGCCTCAATATCACTGAGCGACAAATTATGGCCACGCTGCTTACCACGGGCACCCGACATATTTGACCGGTCAAGTCGTCCCCGACCAGGCTTGCCACGGCGGCTATCGTCGTTATCACGTCCACCGGCGGGCTTGGGTGCGTCATGAAGCCGCTTAGGCCGCTTATCCCCCTGCGTTGCAGCTACCTTCTCAGCCGTGGCGGCCTTTTGTGCTGCTTCTTGCTCGGCCTTCTTACGCTCTTCATCAGCCTTGCGCGTAGCAACCGCCTCGTCCATTTTGCGTTGCCGCTCTTCTTCCTCGGCACGCCTACGGGCTGCAGCACGCTGGCGAAGAACTTCAGGGTCAAGATTACGAGGGTCTTCCTCTGGCTCGGGTTCGGGTTGAACCTCCACCTCGGGTGCGGCTGCCACTTCCTCAACAACCGGCTCCTCTACAATGGGCTCCGGATCTGGCGTGGGCTCTTCAACCACTGGCGAGATAGGTTCTGGCGTCGCCGTCACTTCGGCGTCGGCAACCGCGTCTGACTCAACTGACTCAAGCTCAGCTGTCTCTTCAATTTCTGGCCGCTTCACGTAAGTGCGCTTTTTGCGCACTTCGACGTTAACTGTCCGCTTACCGGAGCTTCCACCTGTCTTGAGCGTGCTAACTGACTTGCGCTTCAGCGTAATTTTTCTCGGCGCCTCTTCATCACTGCCGTGGCTTCGCTTCAAATGCGAGAGCAGTGTGCGCTTATCATCGTCCGATACCGTTTCATCGGCCTTTTTGTGGGGCAAACCCGCGTCCTTCATCTGCGACAGCAGTTTCGCCGCATCGGTACCCACGGTTTTTGCCAACTGCTCTACGGTTACTTCAGCCATTTCGTTTCTCTCTAATCTCGCTGTTGATCGTCTACCCTTCTGCTTTTGAAGTCAGTTAGGCAGTCTCTCCCTCTTCCGCAAACCACGGTTCGCGAGCAGTCATAATGAGCTCGGCCGCCCATTCCTCGGTCATGCCTTCAATCTCCATGAGCTCATCAACACTTTGCTCAGCAAGATCTTCCATCGTCACCACTTCCATACTGGCGAGGACGTAGGCGAGTTGCTTATCCATGCCGCGCATCTCGAGTAGATCCTGTGCAGGCTCGGTCGAACCTATCTCTTCTTCAGAGGCAATAGCCATCGTCAACAGAGCGTCCTTAGCGCGCGCACGGAGCTCTTCGGCGATATCCTCGTCGAAGCCTTCAATGTCTGCCATCTCCTCCAAGGGGACGTAAGCCACTTCCTCAACCGTTGTAAACCCTTCTTCCACAAGAACACCTGCAACGTCTTCATCGACGTCCAGTGCTTTCATGAAGGTTTCCATCACCTCTCCTGCCTCGGCTTCTTGCTTTTCAATCGCCTCATCAGTGCTCATGACGTTGATAGTCCAGCCCGTCAGATCAGATGCCAAACGGACATTCTGGCCCCCTCGCCCAATGGCTTGCGCAAGGTTATCTTCGGCGACTGCAACCTCCATGGTATTGCTGTCTTCATCAACAACAATAGACTCCACTTCGGCCGGAGACATCGCGTTAATGACGAGCTGCGCAGGGTTGTCGTCCCACAATATGATGTCGACTCGCTCAGTGTCGAGCTCGTTTGATACAGCTTGAACACGAGAGCCTCGCATACCAACACAGGCACCAACGGGATCGATTCTCTGATCACCTGTCTTTACAGCAATCTTGGCCCGTGAGCCCGGATCGCGCGCAGCAGAACGAATTTGAATAACCCCTTCTGATATCTCAGGCACTTCAATCTTGAACAACTCGATCAACATCTCTTTGCAAGCACGCGACATGATGAGCTGGGGGCCACGCGCTTCCTCGTTGATCTCGGTGAGTATTGCCCGAACTCTGTCATTCATACGAAACGTTTCGCGGCCGACTAATTCTGAGCGCGGCAATAGGCCCTCGGCATTGTTGCCGAGATCCAAAATTATATTGTCGCGGGTGACTTTTTTGACGGTACCGGCCAGCAGCTCACCGAGACGGTCTTTGTACTGGTCAACCACCTGAGCACGCTCGGCTTCACGGACGCGCTGAACAATTACTTGCTTAGCCGTTTGCGCCGCGATACGACCAAAGCCTACGTTGTCGATCACCTCTTCATGCACATCACCAGGCACCAAGGACTCATCGACTTCGATCGCTTCCTCTGTGGTGAACTGAGTACCGAGTAATGCCAGCTCAGTGTCAGGAACCACTAGCCACTTGCGCTTTGTTACGTAATCGCCGGATGTTCGGTCAATTACCACCTCGATATCTGACTCTTCGTCGTACCGCTTTTTTGTCGCAGTAGCGAGTGCCAACTCAATCGCTTCAAAGATAATGTCTTCGGAAACGCCTTTTTCATTTGAAACGGCTTCGGCGACCATCAAAATTTCTTTGTTCATTCCCTATGTCTCACTTTGATTGTCGAGGACTGCATCGCCCTCTTTAACGCTTTCATTTAATTCAGTTACGGCTGCAGGTCTAGCCCGCTCAATCCACTCTGCCGTCGGCTGCACACGAGCCCTATCGATACTATTTAGGGGTAGGAGGTATTCATGTTTGTCAACGCGGACAACAATATCGTCGCCATCAAAACCCAAAAACCACCCTCTAAACTTTCTTCTTCCCTCGAAGGGAAATCGCAGCTTAACTTCCACAGGCTGCGCTTCATAATCCATGAACTGCTCTCGCTTAAAGAGCAAGCGATCTATTCCCGGTGAAGACACCTCCAAGGTGTACTCCCCGACGAATGGATCCTCTACATCCAACACACCCGCAAGATGACGACTGACTGAAGCGCAGTCATCAACGGTGACACCCAACGCTTTATCGATGTAGACACGCAACGTGGGTCTGCGATTTGGGCTCAGCAACTCCAATCCCCACAGCTTGTACCCCAACATATCAACCGTTGGTTCAAGCAGTTTGAGCAATTGGCTCTCTTTACCACCCATCGTATTCATCGCCGTCCTCGGCAAATTTCAGACACAAAAAAGGCCCAAACAAGGGGCCTCAAATGTAGCGCTAACCATCGCGCTATGTTGGTAGCGGGGGCCGGATTTGAACCGACGACCTTCGGGTTATGAGCCCGACGAGCTACCAGGCTGCTCCACCCCGCATCAAGTCTTTAATGCCCCTTGTATCGACGCCGGTATCGTCGAAGGCATTTAGACAGAACCCACGGCCCTGTCATCAAGGTGCGGGAGTCTAGGGATTCAGCGCTACTGCGTCAAGTAACAAAGCCATAAAAGCGTCAGTAATTGGCTGGGTTGAACACCTTAAGCACTTTTGGTCTCGGCCTGGTTCGAGGACACCCTAAGGCGGTATGAAACGCAGGGTTAGCTTTCAGCCCTTTCTGAACTGCCTACGCAGTGCGTCCCTTCTTTTTGAGCTCATTGCTCGTCGGTATGCCCTGGGCCATCTGTAGCGTCTTGCGGCTTTATATTTGCCTAGCCTTACCAATCCTTGGAAGCGACAACACCGAGCATGGATTCAGCGGCCTTGACACCATCTATGATCGCCAGCTCAAGCGCTTTTGCTGCAGCGACACCGATCGAATTAAGGCTTTTACCCGATGCGGGCGAACTGTCCTCGCTCGAGCCCTCAAAACCCGTCGAAACGGCAAAAACTGTATCCCCATCAAATTGGGTATGAACAGGTCGAATCGCTCGTGCGAGACCGTCGTGCGCCATTTCAGCCACTTTTTTAAGTTCCGACTTCGTAAGCGTCGCGTCGGTCGCCACGATCCCTATTGTTGTGTTAGTCGCAATGGGCCCTTCACGGTCCAACATGCCCATCGCCAGATCAACCGCAGATTGGTACTCACCTGCCCTCGAACTGCGCACACCAGCAACAACCGCGCCTGAACGACTATCCACGATTTCACCTACAGCGTTTACCGCCACCAACGCGGCAACCCTCGTTCCATTCGGTAAGACAATCACTGCACTGCCGAGCCCACCCTTCGTGACCAAATCTGGGCCGCCCAATTTACCCACTGTCGCGCCTGTACCGGCGCCTATATTCCCCGACTGGACGGGTTGCGACGAAGCGGTCGTAACGGCTTCTTTCCCCCAGTCGGCACTAGGCCGCACACCCGGGGAACCGATAGCCAAATCAAAAAGCACCGCAGCGGGCACAATCGGCACGACAACGCCCGGCATGACCTCCAACCCCTGCCCTTGGGCCTCGAGAACCGCCATAACGCCCGACGCCGCATCCAGTCCATAGGCACTTCCGCCCGTCAGAACAATCGCGTGGACTTTATCGACCAAGTTACCAGGATCAAGCAAGTCGGTCTCACGCGTACCGGGTGCAGCACCCTGAACCGAGACCGCGGCGGTCGCACCCTCTCCTGCAAAACGAACGACCGTCACGCCTGTCGCGTTTTGGGCATCGGTAACGTGGCCTACGGTTACGCCGTCAATCGCGGTAATGGTGCTATTTTCCATGGTCTTTACACCCTTTTGCTAACCTGCCTAATTTATTTTTCTTAAAAATAATGTGCGTGGCTATGGCAATGCACTACCCGTATTTCTAGGGCCGACACCAACACCAGAAATGTACGTTTTGGGCCCTATCCACCCTTAATATACCGCCGTGTGAAACGTCCCAAAGGCCACTCGGTAACACGTCAGGGGTAGACGTGAATTCATGCGTAAAAAGTACCTGTAAATCGGTCTGAATTCTATTTCGTTTCCCGCAATCAACGAATACACTCGCCACTTTTATAACAATAAGCTTGCCAGAGGAGACGTTCATGGCAGACCTACCAAAACATGCACGAGTCGTAGTTGTGGGCCAAGGCGGTATCGTTGGCGCATCGGTTGTTCACCACCTGATAGAAGAGGGATGGGACGACATAGTCGGACTCGAAAAGTCAGCGATTCCAACCGATATTGGTTCAACATCTCACGCCTCTGATTTTTGCTACATGACGTCTCATGACAAGCTCAATGTAGAAATCACCAACTACAGCAGAGAGTTCTATGCCAAGCGCGGTAACTACATCAAGACGGGCGGTCTTGAAGTAGCGCGTAAAGACGATGACGAGCGCATGTTGGAACTCATTCGCAAGGTAGGTTCGGGAAAAGCATTTGGTACAAATGCCTACATGATCTCGGCAGCGGAGGCGAAAGAGAAGTTCCCTCTGTTAGAAGAAGATCAAATTCAAGGCGCTATGTGGGACCCCGATGCGGGCCTCGTCACGCCTCGGTCGCAGAAGGTGGCCGGCGATTTGGTCGATGAGGCCGTCGCCTCCGGTAAGCTCAAGGCATTTGCCTACACGCCAGCGACTAAACTCATTGTTGAAGATGGCGTGATCAAGGCAGTAGAAACGCATAAAGGCACCATCACGGCCGATTACGTTGTTCTTTGTGTGGGCATCTGGGGAAACCTTGTTTCGCAGACGGCGGGTGTAAAACTCCCGTTGATGCCGCTAGAGCACCCGCTCTTATTCTTTGGACCTTGGGATCACCTCGAAGGCACGGGCAAAGATATCGTCTACCCACTCATGCGCGATCAAGGCAACTCTGCTTACGTTCGCGATACTGGCGATCCCACAACACCTGAAGGTGGATTACTCGAGTGGGGCTACTACGAGCCCTTTGACCCGCGGCTAGTAGACCCAACGGATATTGCGGAGCCCGGAGAGGCGCGACTTTCACCCTCAATGCGTGACATGACGCTTGACCAGGTAATGGAGGCGTTTGAGCGCGCAATTGAGCTCACTCCTGTTCTTGGAGAATTGGGATGGGAAGAGCGTCGGTCTTTCAATGGCCTTTTGTCCATTACACCCGATAGCAGCTCCATCATTGGCGAATCAACCGAGGTGAAAAATCTCTGGTTGTGCGAAGCCGTTTGGGTAAAAGAAGGTCCGGGCGCCGGAAAGTTACTTGCAGAATGGATGACACACGGGCGTACCAAGCAAGATATCCATAGTGTGGATTCTGCACGTCACTACCCGATACAAAAAGGTGATGACTACGTCCGCAGCCGCTGCTACGAGTCAGCACAGAAGATCTACACTCCTGCGGTTCATCCTCGCGAGCCTTTTGCTACCTCACGAGGCATGCGCGTAAGCCCGTTCTATGAGCGCGAAGTTGCCTTAGGTGGATACTTTATGGAGGTTGCCGGGTGGGAACGTGCTCACGGTTATGCCGCCAACGAGGCAACACTGCTCGAAAAATACAGAGATCAAGTGCCGGTTCGTGAAGCAGAATGGGACAACCGCCACTTCTGGGAGGTCTCGAACGCCGAGCAGCTTGCTATGAGCGATAGCGTTGGCATGATCAATCTGTCGCACTTTGCCATCTTCGATGTTGAAGGCTCGGATGCCGAAGCACTTATGGAGTATTTGTCGGTAGCTAAAGTGGGGGCCGATACGGCTATTGGAAAAGGTGTTTACACCCACTTCCTTGATCATGAGGGGGGTATTCGCTCCGACCTCACTGTCATCCGACTGACAGAGGATTGCTTCCGCGTCGTCTGCGGTGGCGATACAGGTCATCGCGACTACATCTGGATGCGTGACATGAGTGACCGGAAAGGTTTCCCGAACGTCACGTTCCATGACCGCAGCGAAGACCTTGCAACATTGGGTCTTTGGGGACCCGACGCGCGGACCACGCTCGCCAAGCTCATGGATGACCCCGATAGCATTTCCAATGAGGCCTTCCCTTTCGCGACTACCAAGGAGATTACAGTCTGCGGTGTGAAGGTTTGGGCATTCCGAATCAGCTATGTTGGTGAGCAGGGTTGGGAGCTCTATTTCCCCTTCTCGGATGGCTTGGCCATTTGGGACGCGCTCTTTGACCTCGGTGTAACGCCTGTGGGTATCGAGACCTATGCAAACAGTCGACGGCTGGAAAAGAGCCTTAGACTGCAAAATGCCGACCTCGAAACCGAGTACAACCTCTACGAGGCAGGACTTGCCCGTCCCAAAGTAAAAGCGGCGGACTTCCACGGCAAAGAAGCATACGTTCAACAACGCGAACTCGAGCAGCAGGCAGCTTACCTCTGCACCTTGGAGCTTGGGGACACAACCGACAGTAATGGCGTTGTTCGCTACCCAGTGGGCAACTGGCCAATCCTCGACGTCGAGTCGAAAGAGGTGATCATTGACTCCCACGGTCGTCGCTCCTACACCACGAGCATGGCCTTTGGCCCGAGCTTGGGCGTCAACATCGCGATGGGTTATCTACCGGCCGACAAAGCTGTCGAGGGTGACACCGTTCTCATTGAGTACTTTGGTGACCAGTACGAAGCGAAGATAATGAAAGTCGGTTACGGCGCCTTATTGGACCCTACAAACGAGCGGCCAAAAAGCTAGCAAATCCGCTATCAAAAAAAAGGGGCCTTGCGCCCCTTTTTCACTTCTTACGCTTATTCATTTTAACCACGACGCCGACGTCTTCGACTCTCCGTCTGCGGTGCAGCTTTCGGTTGCGGACGCTCTAACACCGAGAACAAATTGTCGAAAGGATCCATCTTGTGTGGAAACGCCATAGCAGCGACAAAGTAGTCCTGAAAATCCGTTTCAGTGGCCGTTTCAATGCGCTCTGCCTTATTGACCGTTCGCTGAATACCCCCACGTGCGTCGTGATCTAACAAGGCTATGCGAGCACCGACACCGGCTGCATTGCCCGCAGACGACACATGATCAAGCGAACAGTCAGGAATCAATCCGAGCACCATCGCATGCTCGACGCTGATATGACTCCCGAAGGCGCCAGCAAGACGGATACGATCGACCTCAGACACACCCATTTTGTCCATGAGCAACTTTATTCCGGCGTAGAGCGCAGCTTTTGCCAACTGGATCTGGCGAACGTCATTTTGGGTAATAACGATATCGCGTTGCGACGCATCCTCAGCAAAGTGCAACACATAAGACCACGTTCGACCGTGAGCTCTGACACGCGTCGTCCGCTCGGCAAGTGCACCGTCAACAATACCGTCCTCTGAGATAATGCCGGCGAGGAACATCTCTGCGATTACTTCGATAATTCCGGAGCCGCAAATACCGGTGATACTGAGCTCCTTCGTTGCCTCACCGAAATGGCTATCGGTCGACCAAAGCTCAGAGCCGATCACCCTAAACTTGGGCTCTAGGGTTGACCGGTCGATTCTCACGCGCTCGATTGCGCCCGCGGTAGCTCGCTGCCCCGCACTTATTTCCCCGCCCTCAAAGGCCGGCCCTGTGGGGCTTGAGCAAACCAAAAGACGATCTTTATTGCCGAGAACGATTTCTGCATTTGTGCCCACGTCCACAATCAAGCTCATTGCATCATCCGTATCCGGACTCTCTGCAAGGATCAGGCCTGCCGTATCCGCGCCAACGTGGCCCGCAATGCACGGCAAGACGAACAATCTCGCTTGATTGTGTGTATCGAGTCCCAAATCGCGGGCTCTTAGCGTCACAGCCTCATCGACCGTGAGCGCAAACGGGGCACCCCCTAGGTTGATTGGATTAATACCCAAAACCAAGTGATGCATGATGGGGTTGGCCACCAAGGAGATTTCAAGAATGTTATCGGTTGTCTCACCCAGCTGATCAGTTAGCTCAATAAACAGCTTGCTCAGCGCGGACTGAATCGCCGAACTCATTGCATCAGCACCCTCGGGGTGCATCATGATGTAACTAACTCGGCTCATGAGGTCTTCACCAAAGGGGATCTGAGGGTTCATGACGCTCGCGGACGACAAGACATCACCCGTAGTGAGGTCGCAGAGGTGCGCTGCAACCGTCGTCGAGCCCACATCGACTGCTACGCCTCTTGGCGACTCAAATAATCCCGACCAAATTCCTATAATTCTTCGCGACTCAAAAACAGCGACTGTCACGCCTCGATCGCCTGAGGCGAGTGCTGTCTGAAGCCTGATAAGCTCTGACGTCTCTATGGTTAGATCCGCAAGTCCCCAGTCAGCTTTGAGTGCCGCCAACAAAAGTTTCGATTCCCCGCGTGCGTCGTCTAGCGTCGACTCTGGCAGCGTTACAAAATAAAGCCTTGTTGCGGTGTTTAGCTGGATGTCACGATGTTCAGCGTCTTTTCGAATAATTTGTCGATGAACCTGACTCTCAGGTGGTACATCGATGATCACATCATCAAGCAGCTCAGCATGGCAGCTCAGACGCCGACCTTCAGGCAGCGGACCTTTACGTTCATTGAATTTTATTTCAGTGGCAACTGGCGCAGAGAGGTGCTCCGGTTTGGAGACCATCTCATGTTTTTGGAATGTTCCCGTCATGCAGGCAATCTGACAACGCCCACAGAGACCACGCCCACCACAGACGGAATCGATATCAACGCCTAACGTTCGCGCAGCCTCTAGCAATCGAGTGTGCTTAGGGAACTCACCGCGCTTGCCCGAGGGTAAAAAAAGAACTTTGACCTGTTCGACCGACACGCCCACTCGTTAGCCTCGTCGACGACCTGCGCGGCCGCGACGTCCACCTGCACCCTCGGGTGCGGGCTCGCGATACGCCCTGATCCAATTCGCACAGTCAGGATCGTGTCCCATCATGACATCACCCCCTCGCACCGCCTGCATAACCTCGGCGTGAAGTGGACTGGTAATAGCAGACGTCATACCTGCACCCATTGCCATGGTGAGAAAGGCCGCATTGACGCCATTTCTATTGGGCAGCCCGAAACTAACATTCGAGGCCCCGCAAGTGGTGTTCACCTTCAGCTCTGTTCGGAGCCGACGGACAAGCTCCATTACCTGAACCCCCGCCTGATTAATTGCACCAATAGGCATTACGAGCGGATCAACCACGACGTCTTCATGCGAAATGCCATAATCGGCCGCACGTTCAACAATCTTCTTTGCGACTTTAAAACGTTCGTTAGGATCCTCAGAAATACCCGTTTCATCATTTGAGATAGCCACGACCGCTGCACCGTACTTCGCGACGAGCGGAAGAACGCGCTCGAGGACTTCGTCTTCACCGGTAACCGAATTGACCAAGGCTTTACCCTGATAGACTGACAGTCCTGACTCTAGGGCTTCCACGATGGATGAATCGATACTCAATGGCACATCGGTCACTGACTGGACGAGCTGAATCGCTTCGGCGAGGATACGTGGCTCATCAGCGAGCGGAATTCCTGCATTGACGTCGAGCATGTGCGCACCCGCAGCAACCTGCGCAAGCGCATCCGCTTCCACACGACTGTAGTCGCCGTTTTTCATCTCCTCGGCGAGAATTTTCCGCCCCGTGGGATTAATACGTTCACCAATAACGACGAAACGTTGATCAAAACCGATGCGGACTTCTTTCGTGGCCGAGCTAATAATAGTGGTTGTCATGAGTGTCTCCGGTGCACTTATCGCGTGTGGGTGCGCACCTATTATTGTGTATTTTTCAGTAATCGAATATGTACCGTTCGACCGAATACCGAGGCGTTTTTGCCGAGCGTTTTTTAACGCCTGACAGCTTCTGATGCAAGCTAATTTGCTTCATCAAATCCTTTGTTTTTGACCCAGGTCTCGAGCATTGCATCGGTCACCTGAGCCTCGATTTCTTTGCCGATTGCCATAGCCAGCGCCTGAGCACTCTCATCCGACTCTATCGACGTCGTGTGACGACGCCATTCGTCCAAATACGCGTCGCTACCGCCTTTGCCAGCTCGCATTGCTGCGCGATCAATCGCCGCTTGAAACCGATGCTCAAGGAGGTACTTCCCGCGCTCTCGGCCCCGTTTAATCAGAATTTGCGAGGGTATGTCCCGCCAAAAAACATCGATTCGCTGCACCGCTAACCCCCTTGTGAGACAGTAATAACCTGCGCCTCTAAGCTCTCGCCTAGCAAACCATATCCGGTATCGATTATCTCAAGCGGAAGTCCGAGCCGAGTCGCCGCCAATCTGGCTGCGTCGCGCAATTTAGCGTCAACGGTTTGGGCGAGATAAACCACTTTGCGGTAATGACCAAAAAGCATCGCTTCGATCTCTGGATGTTGATCAAGTTTCATATCGTCAATAACCAATCGATTAAAATGGCGCACTAGAAAATCAGTCAGATAAAAGGTTCCGGGCTCAGACTCTGCCAGCACATTAAAGACATCACTCGTGGCAAAAAACTCATAGCAATGAGCGCCGGGTAGCCGGTGTGCACCGAAGCGCTCGGCCACACGGTCAATGCCACCGCCCGAACCACAGTCAGCGTAGGCGATGACAATTTTTTCGTAATCGTTGTGAAGTGTTAGGAGCACCCGCTCTAATTCACCAGCGATACGCTCAGGCCGATTGTGCAGGGCAGCGTCGAGGCACTGAACATCGACCTGCGACCAGTTATTGGCCTTTTTAAGCGCCGTAATCTCGGCCGCGAGTGCACCGCAACCAATAATTAAGACGCGCGACACGCCATTTAGCCTTGTGCCACGCGACGTTCTTCGACGAGGCGCACAGCTGACACTGCAGCCTCTGCCGCATCACGGCAGTAGGCATCGGCGCCGACAGCCTCGCCGAACTCTTCGTTCAACGGTGCTCCACCCACCATCACGATATAGTCATCGCGGATACCTTGCTCTTTCAGTGCGTCAATGACGACTTTCATATACGGCATCGTGGTTGTCAGTAGCGCAGACATGCCCAGAATATCTGGCTTATGGCGCTCTAGCGCAGCCACATAATCTTCCACGGAGTTGTTAATGCCGATGTCATACACCTCAAAGCCCGCGCCTTCCATCATCATCGCAACCAGGTTCTTTCCAATATCATGAATATCACCCTTCACCGTTCCGATAACCATAGTGCCCACAGGCTTAGCACCTGTCTCGGCCAGCAACGGACGCAAAATCGACATGCCGCCTTTCATCGCGTTCGCTGCGAGTAATACCTCGGGCACGAACAAAATACCGTCGCGAAAATCGATGCCAACAATGGTCATGCCATCAACTAGCGCCTTACTCAGAACCTGTTCAGCTGACCAGCCACGCTCGAGTAAAATGTGGGTACCTTCTTCTATCTCCTCTTTCAGACCATCGTATAAATCGTCATGCATTTGTACGATGAGGTCGTCGTCAGATAGTTCGGAAAGGATGATGTCTTCTTCGTCGGACATTGGTTTTGTCTCCCCTAAATTCGCTTAATAATCTCTATCAGCAAAGGATGCTTTTTCACGCGCCATAAAGTCCAAAAGCGCCTCGTCAATCGCTGAATCCAAAGCGGGCGCTTCGTAGTCCGCCAACATCTTCTTCCAAATACCGTTTGCTCGCTGGGCTGCATCAAGGCTGCCCTCAGCCGACCACTGCTCAAAGCTGTTGTTGTCGGCAATAGTCGATCGATAAAACGCAGACTCGAAATTACTGAGCGTGTGCGCTGAACCTAAGAAATGCTTTCCCGGGCCCACTTCGTGGAACGCATCCATTGCTTGGGCGTTTTCCGACAGGTCCATGCCCTCCAGCAATACGGCGATCATGCTTGCCTGGTCACAATCCATTACGAACTTCTCATAACCCACAGCAAGACCACCTTCGAGCCAACCCGCTGTATGCAGCATAAAGTTAACACCCGCGAGTGCCGCCGTTTGCAACGTATTAGCTGCCTCGTAGGCCGCCTGAGCGTCGGGAAGCTTTGATCCACAGAGCCCGCCGCCACTCCGATAAGGCACACCTAGCCGACGTGCAAGTGCCGCCGTCGCGTAAATAACTTGACTGGGCTCTGGTGTACCAAATGTTGGCGCACCGGTGGCCATGGACACAGCAGCCGCAAAGGTCCCAAAAACAACCGGACAACCTGGGCGAATTAACTGAGTCAGCGCGATACCTGCCATCGCCTCGGCCAAGATCTGTGTACAGGTTCCCGCCACCGTTACCGGCGACATCGCCCCTGCCAAAATGAAGGGGGAGACAACGCAAGATTGATTATTGCGAGCGTATACCTTCAAGGATCCGAGCATGGTGCCGTCAAACACCATAGGCGAGTTGACATTAATCAGACTGGTAAGAACACAGTTTTGGTCGACAAACTCGTCACCAAAAACCAGCTTTGCCATATCCACCGTGTCTTGCGCGCGTCGGTAATGGGTGACCGAACCCATGAGTGGTTTGTCACTGTATTTAAAATGGCTGTAAACCATATCGTAGTGACGCTTGTTGACTGGCAAGTCAACGGGCTCACACACCGTGCCACCCGAGTGATGAATGCCCGGCGCCATATAAGCGAGTTTCACGAAATTACGAAAATCTTCGATGGTTGAATAACGACGACCCTTGTCTAAGTCATGAGCGAATGGCGAGCCATAGGCTGGAACGAGAACCGTATTTTTGCCACCAATGACAACACTGCGTTCAGGATTACGCGCGTGCTGTATATATTCAGAGGGCGCAGAAGCCTGAATGATCTGACGACACATCCCCCTTGGAAAACGGACACGCGTTCCATCGACGCTCGCACCTGCTACCTGAAATAGCTCGAGCACCTCGGGATCATCAAGAAAGTCTATGCCTACCTCTTCCAAGAGCTTATCCGCATTGTCCTCAATGAGCTGCAGGCCTTCTTCGCTGAGAATTTCAACGTAAGGGATCTTTCTCTGGATATACGGAGCTGCCGCTTTTACTGAGCTGGCTCTCGCCTCCCGCCGACCCGCACGACCTCCGCCTTTTCGTCTTCCCGCTCTCTCAGACATACGAATTTCTCACTAAATTTTTACCCTGAATTTCGGTGTCATTTTTAATTCATAAATGCCGGTTACGCCAGAAAAATCGTCAGTAAATCTTGGCGAAGAACTAACACTTTTTGGTAGTAAATTAGACGGGTGCTTGAACTCAAGAATCTCCCACGCAAAGCCAATGTTATGCGTGGTAAATATGGCGCTGGAAAACCCATCACAAAACGGCAACACCAGACGATGTACACTGTTTAAATGAACGAAGTTGAGGGTGATCAGTTGGTTGCTAAACGCATTGCTGTCGTGGGCGCAGGCGTAAACGGAACGTCCATTGCAACCGCGTGCGCAAAACGGGGCTGCGAGGTTGTGCTTTTCGATGCGGGCAGTCCCTTTGCAGAAACAAGCAGTAAATCCTCTCGCATGCTTCACGGCGGTATTCGTTACCTAGAGCAAGGTCATATTAAGCTTGTGAGAGAAGCCCTAAAAGAGCGCGAGGAATGGCAGCGTATTGCGCCAGATGCAACGCGCGTCGAGAGATTCTTCTTTCCAATTTACAATGACTCTCCGCGAGGTCGTACCACGTTATTCGCAGGGGCGCTGTTATATCAATGGCTAGCAGGACGGTACTCCCTAGGTCGAAGTCAGCTTCACAGCAAAAACGAGCTATTGGAGGCCTTCCCGACCCTGAGTCCAGAAAATCTAAAAGGCGGTATTAGTTATTGCGACCTCGTAATGGATGATCAAGTGATGGCCGAGCATTTACTGGCAGAGGCTCAATCATCAGGTGTCACTCTTCATTCCCACAGCCGCGTGTCTCATTTAACAACTGAAGGATCCCTCAGGGTAAATGACGACACCTTGCAATTTGATCGAGTCATCAACGCCGCGGGACCCTGGGCGAGTGAAATTTTGATGGAATCGAATATTGCTTCGAAATTCACGATTAGCCACGTGAGAGGCTCTCACCTTTTGCTCGATCTAACGCTGCCTCATGCCTTGGTTTTTCAAGTGCCTGACGATGGACGCATCGTTTTTTGCATTCCTCAGTCGAAAAGCAAAGTGCTCCTAGGCACGACCGAATGTGCCCATGACCTCAAAGACCCCATAAACTGCACTGACGCTGAAACTGACTACCTCCTAGCCATCTTAAATAAACACATTCAACCCGCCGTTAGTCGGGAGCACATAACCGCAACGTTATCGGGTGTCCGCCCCATAGCTAAAGCCCGAAATGCGCAGCTTCAGAACATGAGCAGGGCAAGCCGAGACTCGGAAATAGAAGTGGTTAACTCATTGATCAACGTCTTTGGAGGTAAGTGGACCTCCGCGAGACACCTCGGTCGTAAAGTGGCCTCTGTCATTTGAGCCTTTGCTCCTGACCTTCTGCTCAGGCAGGCTGTGCAAGCGACTCAAAAGACAAAAAAACTAAGATAGAAAAACCAGCATGAAGATGGAGAGTTCTTAACGATGATCACCTCGCTCTACGCCAGTCTACTCACCTTTTGGCTTGTCCTATTATCGTTTCGTGTTATCGCACTCAGAGGTAGTCCTGTCTTTAGATTTTTAAATATCGATACGTCTGACGACGACATGCTCCAGCGCGCAATTCGGGCCCAGGGCAATCTGACCGAATACGCACCGATGATGTTGATCTTGCTTTATCTACTTGAAGTTAACGGTGGCGATACAACGATCTTACACAGCTTGGGGCTGAGTTTTCTTATCGGTCGTTTAATGCACGGCGTTTGCTTTGGTTTTATGAAATCGAGTATGCCGCTACGAATAGGTGGTACGGTACTAACGCTCACACCGCTGTTGGTAGCAGCGGTCATGTTGGGAGTGGTGGCGATCTAAGCGCTGTTGCACTCTGCGAAATACCGCAGTGCCAATCGAGGACTAAGACATGACACTATCGCTCCAAGAAATCTCCGACCGCTTAGAATTGCAAGATCTCGTGACACGCTACGCCGACATCATCGACAGGAAGGCATTTGCCGAACTGAGCACGCTATTCACCGACAATGCCGTGATCGACTATGAAGCGACTGGCGCCCCTAAGTGCAGTGTGCAAGAGATGGTTACGTTTCTTAACGAGGCAATGTCGCTTTTCCCGAATCATCAACACCTTGTAAGTAACACGCAATTTAAAGTGAATGGCGACACTGCGACAGGTCGCGTCATGTGTTTCAACCCCATGGAGATGGCTGTAGAGGGCGGAACTCAAACGTTCATTTTGGGGATTTGGTATGTTGATGAATTCGTCCGAGTCGATGATCGTTGGCTGTTCGCTTCTAGAAAACAAGAAGCGAGCTGGAACCTAAATTTTCCTGATGAACTTCGACCGAATTAGAGAGACCAAAGGCGTAATAAAGACACACAAAAAAGCCCCTATCGCGGGGCTTTTTTGTGTTTACCTAGTATTTGGTGCGGAAGGGGGGACTTGAACCCCCACAGCCATAGGCCACTACCCCCTCAAGATAGCGTGTCTACCAATTCCACCACTTCCGCAAGTCGTGTAGCGCTCAGTCGATCGGTAGATCGCCTGAGCCTGAATTTTCGTTTGGCTCATCGGCTAGCGGTAGATCGCCAGCAGGTGCCAGAGGTGCCGCCTCAACGGCCCCTAGAGGAACTTCAAAACCTAAATCGTCCGTTTCAGCGTATTGCTGATCCGCAATCATCGCCAAACCGATGCTCGTCGCAAAGAAAATGGCCGAGAGCCAACCTGTCGTGGACGTCAAAACATTGCTGCCGCCCGAGGAGCCAAATACGGTTTGTGACGCACCACCACCAAATGACGCGCCTGCATCGGCACCTTTGCCGCGTTGCAGCAAAATAAGACCGATAATTGCCAGCGCCACCAAGAGGTGAACGACCAAAATAACCTGATTCACGTGTTTCTCCGAATAGGGCGCACGCACTATGCGAACACCACCACTAAGGGTGCGCGAGTCTACCCAAGAGGCGCGCGCGGAGCAAGACTCTTGTTACGCCGCCTGGCGAATTGCCTCTGCGACCTCATTTGCCAATGCGTCGATAGCCACGGTTTCATCTCCCTCCACCATGACTCGTATCACAGGCTCCGTTCCTGATGGACGCAGCAATAGTCGGCCACGTCCAATAAGCGCTTGCTCTACCCGCTCACAGGCATCGTTAATGGCCTGGTGCGCTGCGATATCAAAACCCTTCTTAATACGCACGTTAACCAACACCTGAGGCAAGGGTGTGAAACCGGAAGTGAGCTGGCTCAAAGAACGCCCCGACGCGACGACAGCCGCCAAAACCTGAAGTGCGGCTATTACGCCATCTCCCGTCGTGCTGAGATTGCCGCAAATAATGTGCCCCGAGGACTCACCGCCCAGACTCCAGCCCTCGGCCACCATTAATTCTTTCACGTAGCGATCACCGACTTTGGCTCTCGCCAGACGCAATCCGCTTTGCTCCAACGCCAGTTCAAGGCCCATATTCGTCATCAGCGTGCCCACTACACCCGAGTCGCTACCACCAGTGGATAATCGATGCATAGCAAGAATATAGAGTACATCGTCACCTGTAAGGAGCTGTCCCTCGCGATTCACCATCTGAAGACGATCACCGTCACCATCAAAAGCGACGCCCAGATCCGCGCCTTCCTCCATTACCCGTTGCTGAAGCGCCTCAGGTTCAGTCGAACCAACACCCTCGTTGATGTTATACCCATCGGGTTCGGCACCCATCAAGGTCACGTCGGCGCCAAGCTCTGAGAAAACACCCGGGGCGATGTTATACGTCGCACCATGCGCGCAATCGATCACTATTTTTAGCCCTTTCAGGCTGAGCTCGTCGGGGAAGGTGGACTTGCAGTATTCAATGTAACGCCCTGCCGCATCAGCGATACGACTCGCCTTACCGAGCTGGTCCGAGTCGACCGTTTCCATGGGCGAATCAATCATAGCCTCGATCTGAAGCTCTAGTTCATCCGATAACTTACTACCCTGGCCATTAAAGAATTTAATCCCATTGTCGTAGTAAGGGTTGTGCGATGCGCTGATAACAATGCCTGCATCGGCCTTCTGGCTGCGGGTTAACAACGCGATACCCGGTGTCGGGAGTGGACCCACCAACTTCACATTTGCACCTGCTGCAACTAAGCCAGCCTGCAAGGCAGATTCGAGCATATAGCCCGAGACGCGGGTGTCCTTTCCAATAACGACGGTGGGTCTGGAACCATCTGTGGCGGCGAATACTTTTCCTGTCGCCCAACCAAGCTTAAGCATGAAATCGGGTGTTACGGGCGCATCACCAACCCGCCCTCTAATCCCATCCGTTCCAAAATATTTACGCGTCACAACCTCTCCCCTAGTTGGCGCTTAGCGAAGCACCATTCATTGCCGCCCACACTCCAAGCGCGTCAGCGGTCTCAGCGACATCGTGTACTCGGACGATAGAGGCCCCATTTTGCGCGGCCATAGCAGCCAGTACAGCGCTGGGGACTACACGTTCATTAGCCGGTCTTCCTGTCACGGCCCCGATCATAGACTTTCGCGACAAACCAACCAAGATCGGCAGCTCAAATGCGGCAAATTCGGCAAGACGGCGTAACATTTCATAGTTTTGCGAAACGGTCTTGCCAAAACCAAAGCCCGGATCAATCACAATCTGCTCGCGGTTTATGCCCGCCTCGATACACGCAGCGATACGCCCTTCTAAAAACCGCGATACATCGTCCACAACGTCTACATAATCGGTGTGGGATTGCATTCGATCCGGCTCCTCAGACATGTGCATCAGTGACACAGGCAAACCCGTCGCCGCTGCCGTTTGCAATGCACCGTCGCGGCGAAATGCGCGCACGTCGTTGAGCAGGCCTCCGCCGGCGCTCGCCGCGGCGCTCATGACCTCTGGATTACTGGTATCGACCGAAAGAACAACGTCCACGTGGGCCGCAATCAGATCTATAGCACCCATAACACGATCGAGTTCTTCCTGAGAGGAGACAGGCGCTGCACCGGGACGGGTGGACTCACCGCCGATGTCCAAAATAGACGCGCCGGCGACCACCATACTCTCAGCTCTCTGAAGCAGGCGATCGGCGTGGACTTTCGAGTCGGCAAACAATTGCCCGCCGTCTGAAAAAGAGTCGGGCGTCACATTGAGGACGCCCATGATCTGTGGCGTGGTCAAAGCCAAACGCTTTCGACCACACTGAAGTGAGGTGACCACTCTACGCAGCCAACCGCTTAGTGCGTGACGGGGTCACCCACCGCATCGTCCCCCGAAGATGACTCAGGGTCAGACGGTGGTTCCGTTGGGCCGCTGGTCCAGTCAGAAGGTGGGTTGGGCTTTTTACCTTCCATAATGGCATCGATCTGCTCGGAGTCGATTGTCTCGTACTGCATCAGGGCATCAGCCATCATATCCATCTTACTGCGGTGTTCCTCGAGAATGCTGCGGGCTTTTTCGTAGCATTCGTCGATAATCGAGCGAACTTCTCTATCGATCGACAGTGCGGTCTCATCCGACATGGCTTTTGACGGTTGTGCGGCTGAGCGTCCTAAAAAGACTTCTTCACCGCCCTCGTCGTACATCAAAGGCCCCATTGCGTCGGAGAGCCCCCATTTGGTCACCATATTCCGTGCAATCTCTGTCGCACGCTGAATATCATTCGATGCACCCGTTGTGATGCCTTCTTTGCCAAGCGTCATCTCCTCGGCAACTCGTCCACCAAACAGACTCGTGATCTGACCGATAATATGGCGTCGACTGTGGCTGTAACGGTCTTCCTCCGGTAGGAACATGGTTACACCCAAAGCGCGACCGCGAGGAATAATCGACACCTTGTAGACTGGGTCGTGTTCTGGCATCAATCGTCCAACAATTGCGTGACCCGCTTCGTGATACGCCGTGTTGAGCTTCTCTTTCTCGGACATGACCATTGATCGACGCTCAGCGCCCATCATTATCTTATCCTTTGCCAATTCAAACTGTTGCATTCCCACTGTGCGCACGCCGGCACGAGCTGCAAACAACGCAGCCTCGTTGACCAAGTTCGCAAGGTCTGCACCGGAAAACCCGGGAGTGCCCCGTGCAATCTTTGAGGCCTCGACATTCTCGGCCAATGGAACCTTACGCATGTGGACTTTCAATATTTGCTCTCTACCGCGAATATCGGGCAGACCTACAGTGACCTGGCGATCAAAACGACCGGGGCGCAGTAACGCAGGGTCAAGCACGTCAGGGCGGTTTGTTGCCGCAATGACAATAACGCCATCGTTTCCACCAAAACCGTCCATTTCCACGAGAAGCTGGTTGAGGGTCTGCTCTCGCTCGTCATGACCGCCGCCTAAGCCTGCGCCACGATGACGGCCGACGGCATCGATTTCGTCAATAAAGATGATACAGGGCGACTGCTTCTTTGCCTGGTCAAACATATCGCGAACACGCGAGGCACCGACACCTACGAACATTTCGACAAAGTCAGAGCCCGATATGGAGAAGAAAGGAACTTTGGCCTCACCGGCTATGGCTTTTGCTAACAGCGTTTTACCCGTACCCGGCTGGCCCACCATCAGTACGCCTCGCGGAATGCGACCACCCAGCTTCTGGAAGCGACTCGGGTCTCGCAGAAATTCCACCAACTCCTGAACATCCTCCTTCGCTTCGTCCACACCTGCCACGTCCGCAAACGTGGTTGTGATCTGATCCTCGCCCAAAAGTTTTGCTTTGCTTTTTCCAAAGCTCATCGGACCACCGCGACCACCGCCGCCGCCCTGCATTTGACGCATGAAGAACATAAACACGGCAAGAATCAAAAGAATGGGGAAGCTTGCGACGAGTAATTGCGTCCAAACCGACTGCTGCTCAGGCTTTTTACCCTCTACAACAACATTGTGTGTCAGTAGATCATCCATCAACTTAGGATCTTCAACCATCGGCCTCACTGTTTCGAAGGAAGAGCCATCCGTGCGCTCGGCCGTGATCGTAAGCCCGTCCACCACAACCTTTGAGAGACGATTGTTCTGCACCTCTTGAATGAAGGCCGAGTAACCCAGCTGCTCTTTTTGGCCCTGAGTATTAAAGTTGTTAAAGACAGACAGCAGCACAGCTGCGATCGCCAGCCACAACAACATATTCTTCGCCATATTATTCAAATCACCATCCTCCGGCTCGACGTGGGCGCTTTTCGGCCCAACATTATAGCGGGCTCTTCACACAACACGCATTTTTACCACGTGGAGACGCCTTAGTGATAATTCAAGGGTCTGTCTAGGCTTTACGTGAGTTTCGTCGTAATGGCTCTATGCACGGAAACCTTTAGCGACGACATAAACCTCTTTAGAGCGCGGTCTCGAGGCGGCTGGTTTACGACTATTTACCACCTGAAAGTGGCTCCGGACAGACTTAAGCCAGTCGTCAAAGCCTTCCCCATGGAAGACCTTTGCGGCAAAAACGCCGCCCTCGGGCAACATTTGTACGGCCAAATCGAGTGCAAGCTCAACCAGATACATTGCTTTTGGCTGATCAACCGAAACGATACCACTCATATTAGGCGCCATGTCTGACAACACCACTGACGGCACCGAATCACCAATAACCGCCTGAATCTCGTCAAAGACAGATTGCTCTGTAAAGTCACCCTGAATGAAGTCCACACCCGCCACTGCATCCATCGGCAAAATATCGCTGGCGATGACTCTACCCTTGTGACCTACAAGTTGCGCAGCAACCTGAGACCAACCACCGGGCGCACTACCAAGGTCGACAACCGTCATTCCCGGTCGAATAAACTTGTCTTTATCATTGAGTTCTAGGAGCTTATAGCAGGCTCGGGAGCGGTAGCCGTCAGCTTGAGCACGCTGCACGTAAACATCGTCTCGATGCTCTTTGAGCCATGCTTTACTCGAACCGCGCTTCTTTGCCATTTATAAGGACTCCTGAGTCGATGAAGGATAGAATACCATTTCACGACCCTTATATTTTACTGACCGAGAGCCTCACTTTGGACAATCGACTACTTAAGCAATACCGTGCGATCGCGCACAAACTCAATCCTATTGTCACGGTTGGGGGCCAGGGTTTAACCGAGGGAATTCAGACCGAGCTTGAACGCGCACTCAATGACCATGAGCTTGTGAAGATTAGGGTAAACGTGGGTGATCGCGAAACGAGAGACGACGTTATCAAGGCGTTGGTCGAGGGCTGCGGTGCAGAGCTCGTGCAGAAAATCGGCCATACGGCGACGCTACTGCGACATGTGCCAAATGCCGACCCTCGAAAATCGAACCTTCAACGTCCACTTTAATGACCAACGTTCTCGAGTTCCCCAGTCGCGAAAAACAGGCCTATCAATTTTTGACCGAGCAACTCAGCACGCTGCTTCGCGACAAGGGCGCTGACCAGGAACTCATTGATCATGCAACGCTGCTATTAAATAAAGTCTACGGAGAATTGGAGGACGCCGATTTTTCTTTCTCCGTGGATCTCCCCTCTGATATTGCTATCGACGAAGCTGAGCGGCTTCAACAGCAAATCGGGTCTGGTATCGAGGCGCTACGTAAGCACCATCACAGCTTGACACTGAAGCTTGCTGCAAAGCTTCTTCTGACTGAGCTAAGGCTTTATCAGCAAGCACGAAACTAGAGTAGTAAAAGACTTACCAACGAATACACAAGCCACGCAACCAGCCACGCAAGCACCAGGTAGCCCAGCAATAATTGCACAGCAAATCGCGCAGATTTTGCTTCGCGAGCCAGCAGCGCAACTGTGGACACACACTGCAGCGCAATCGTAAAAAAGACCACCAGGGCAACACCTGAAGCGGCGGTCAAGCCGGAGGCCGCAATTTGATCTGCGAGGGACGCAGGGTCTTCGTCAGCACTCTCAATCCCAAAGATTGTGCCAAGGGTGCCCACAAAAACTTCTCGCGCCAAGAACGACGCAATGATCGCAACACCGTAGCGCCAATCGAGACCAAGCGGTGAGAAAACGGGCTCAATGAAGCGACCAAGGGCTGCCAACCATGAAGACGATAGGTCCTCTCCGCCATTAGGGAAATATCCCAAAAACCACACAACGACCGTGACAGCAAAAATCACGCTACCGGCTTTTCGAATAAAATGAACCACGCGGTCAAGCGACTTACTCACAATAGGCTTCAAGGCGGGCATACGATATGCCGGCAGCTCGAGGATGAAGGCCTGACTCGATGTTGCAGTGTCGCCCATGCGACTGACGACAGCGGCCACAATCAGCGCTGTCATAATGCCGAAGAAATAAATACCCGACATAGCAAGACCCTGCCACCCAATGATGCCCCCTAACACGGTCTCATCGGGTATCAGAATAGCAATCAGCAGCGCATAAACAGGCAGTCTTGCGGAACACGGCATGAGTGGAATTGCCACATAAGTCAGCAAACGCTCTTGCCGAGAGGACATGGTTCTCGCGGCGTAAATTGCAGGAATTGCGCAAGCAACCCCCGACAACAATGGCACAAAGCTTTTGCCTGACAAGCCAAAAAAGCTCAACGGGCGGTGGCAAATCAACGCAGCACGCGCGAGATATCCAGAGTCCTCAAGCGCACCGACAATCATCGTCAAGATGAAAACCAGCGGCGCAAAAACCAAAAAGGCGCCTAGCCCCCCAAAAATCGCGTCGTTAACAAAGTCTGCCAACACCCCGTCAGGGAGCACGGAAGAGGCCCAGCTGCCGATAGCTATCACAATCGACTCAACGCCATCCATCAACGGCGCCGCCCAAGTGAAAATGGCTTGGAAGAAGAGCGTCATGATCATCACGAAGGCCACACCTCCGCTTAAGGTCCCTAATAACCAGTTATCCAACTTGGCTTGTCGCCGAACCAGTAGGTCGCCTTTTGGTGCAAACCGCTCTGCAATTTGAGTGGCGGTACCGCTAATCAAAGCATCCGGCGTATCACCCCAAGTGGAAATCTCAGGCGTTGAGCTCACAAGCACAGCTTCCACTTCCGATAAACCTTTACCGGTACGTGCACTGACTGGAAACACGGGTACACCCAGGGCCTTTGACAGTCCCTGCACATCCATATCTAACCCGTCACTTTCAATGACATCCATCATATTAAGAAGCACGAGGAAGGGTTTTTGAGCCTGGGCACACTCCCGCGCGACCTGTAAGCAGTAGGTGGCACTTTTCTCAAGTCGCGTCGCATCACAGACCATCGCTACGACTGCCTGCTCCTCACTTTTTAACGCTGTTCGAAGCGTGTCGATCGCAACCTGCTCCTCACCCGATACGGCAGTAAGGGAGTAAGTGCCCGGGAAATCCCAAACAGTCAGGCGGGCATCAGCTCTCAGTGCACCGGTCCCAACGTCCACCGTAATACCCGGATAGTTGGCTACTTTGTGGCTCAAGCCTGTGAGCTGATTGAAAAGAGCGCTTTTACCCGAGTTGGGCGCGCCCACGAGCAAGATATTCTTCATGCTGAAGGCTCACACGTCTGAATACGTTCTGCCGTGGCTCGATCGAGGCTGTAGGTGGCGCCACCGACCGCATAGACTCGCGGCGCACCGAATCCCGGTGTCATCAAACAGGTGACACGCTGTCCCGCCCGAAAGCCAATGTCCATCAACCGCCTCGTAGCGGCATCGATCTCACTGCTGTCAAAATCGTGAATAACGGCGGATTCGCCTGAGGAGAGCGACCAAAGCGATGTCTGATTTGAGGGGATCGACATGGATACGGGTTAACGCAGCGCGTTAAACGTGACGCACACTGTCAATTTCGTAGTAAATGTCACCGCTAGGTGCCTTAACAACCACCTCATCGCCCTCGGACTTACCTACGAGTGCTCTAGCAATCGGGGAGCTGACTGAAATCATATTCTGTTTAACATCCGCCTCGTCTTCACCGACGATGCGGTAAGACACTTCCGTATCATCATCGCAGTTAATCAGATCAACAGTCGCACCAAAAAGAACACGTCCACTGTGCGCAAGGGTAGTAATGTCAATCACTTGAGCATTGGATAATTTGTATTCCAGTTCCTTGATGCGCCCCTCAGCAAAACTCTGCTGCTCACGCGCTGCGTGGTACTCAGCATTCTCTTTGAGGTCGCCGTGTTCACGTGCTTCAGCGATTGCCGCAACAATCCTTGGTCGGTCGACCTTCTTGAGTCGCTCTAGTTCTTCACGAAGCGCCGCCTCACCTGCGACGGTCATTGGGACTTTATTCATTTGCCAAACTCACATGCAGATCCTGTAACCTGCGAACTTGCCCATCGGGCTCCCGTTCCATCGACATGCAGATTGCCTCTGCTGCCGCCAGCGTCGTAGTGTAGAACACCTGGTGCTGTTCAGCACTCGACCGAATTGACGCAGAGTCTAATATCGCGGTTCGCCCCTCAGTGGTGTTGATAATCATCGATGCCTCATCGTTTTTAATGAGGTCGACAATGTGCGGGCGGCCCTCGGCTACTTTATTGACAGACCTAACCGTCAAGCCCGCAGCACTGAGTGCTTTCGCGGTCCCTTTGGTCGCTGCCAGCGTAAAACCAGAGTCGACAAGCCGCTTCGCAACGTCAATCGCCGCGGGCTTATCCGCATCTCGCACACTAAAAAGTGCCAAACCCGAGGTTGGCGTGACATCGCCCGCGCCGAGCTGGGCTTTGGCAAAGGCGTCGGCAAACGTCGGCCCTGTTCCCATGACCTCTCCAGTCGACTTCATTTCTGGGCCGAGAATCGGGTCAATGCCAGGGAATTTATTGAACGGCAAAACCGCCTCTTTCACACTGTAATAGCTAGGGACTACTTCCGAGGTAAAGCCTTGCGATGTGAGCGACTGGCCTGCCATACAGCGGGCCGCAATCTTCGCTAATGAAATACCGATAGCTTTAGAGACGAATGGGACAGTTCGTGACGCTCTTGGATTCACCTCGATAACGTAAATCTGGCCGTCCTGCCACGCAAGCTGAACATTCATAAGGCCCTTCACTTCGAGGGCAACCGCCATGGCTTTCACCATATCCCGCATTTTGTCCTGGACGTCAGCGGGAAGGCTGTAAGGGGGAAGCGAGCAGGCCGAATCGCCCGAGTGAACCCCTGCCTGTTCGATATGCTGCATGATTGACCCAATGACAACGTGTTTACCATCAGAAACCGCGTCGATATCAACCTCAATAGCCGCATTTAAGAATCGGTCGAGTAATACCGGTGAGTCGTCAGAGACCTGGACCGCATCGCGCATGTAGCGCAATAGGTCTTCTTCTCGGTAAACAATTTCCATAGCCCGACCACCCAAAACATAAGAGGGGCGGACCACGAGTGGGTAGCCAATGCTGCGCGCGGCTGCCACCGCTTCATCAACACTGCGCACTGTCGTATTCGCTGGCTGCAGTAAGTTCAGTTCCTGAATCATTTTCTGAAACCGCTCACGATCTTCCGCTCGATCGATCTGATCAGGTGTGGTTCCAATAATAGGTACACCTGCGGCCTCAAGCGCTCGAGCAAGTTTCAAGGGCGTCTGCCCACCAAATTGCACGATCACCCCTTTGGGCTGCTCCAGATCGACAATCTCGAGTACGTCCTCTAACGTGACCGGCTCAAAAAATAGTCGATCGGACGTATCGTAATCCGTCGATACGGTTTCAGGATTGCAGTTAATCATGATGGTTTCGTAACCATCCTCCGCCATTGCTTGCGCGGCATGCACACAGCAATAGTCGAATTCAATTCCCTGACCAATGCGGTTCGGTCCACCACCTAAGACGATAATTTTATCTCGGTCACTGGGCGCGGATTCGCATTCTTCCTCGTAGGTCGAGTACATATAAGCGGTCGCAGAGGAAAACTCTGCTGCACAGGTATCAACGCGTTTGTAAACAGGGCGCAGGCCCTTAGTGTGCCGGTATTCTCGTACCTCAGCCTCCGATAGCGCCATCACCGCGGCAATGCGCTGATCAGAGAAGCCTTTGCGCTTTAACTGTCTGAGCTCAGCGTAGCTGACATCGGCAAGCGAGCGGCCCACAAGCGTACTCTCGAGTCGGACAATGTCCTCAATCTGCACGAGGAACCAGGGGTCGACACCGGAGTACCCATAAATTTCTTCAAGCTCAAACCCCGCTCTGAAAGCGTCTGCCAAATACCAAATTCGCTCTGCACCGGGATGCGTCAGCTGCTTTACGAGCTCAGCACGCGAGTCATCATCTGTCACCGTCAGTCTCGACTCAAATCCAGCCGAGCCCACTTCAAGACCCCTCAATGCTTTTTGAACAGACTCCTGGAATGTACGGCCTATCGCCATCACCTCCCCAACTGACTTCATTTGCGTGGTGAGCTTCGCATCGGCGGTTGCGAACTTCTCAAAAGCAAAGCGTGGAACCTTGGTAACCACATAGTCGATCGACGGTTCGAATGACGCTGGCGTGACACCGCCTGTAATGTCATTTGCCAATTCATCGAGGGTATAGCCCACCGCCAATTTGGCCGCGACTTTTGCTATGGGAAAGCCAGTCGCCTTTGATGCCAGCGCTGAAGAACGTGACACGCGTGGATTCATCTCAATGACCACAATTCGACCCGTATCAGGGCATTGCCCGAACTGCACGTTCGACCCACCCGTCTCCACACCGATTTCTCGAAGCACCGCCAGCGATGCGTTTCGCATCAACTGATATTCTTTATCGGTCAGTGTTTGCGCGGGGGCAACCGTTATGGAATCGCCCGTATGAACACCCATGGCATCCAAATTTTCGATCGAGCAAACAATGATGCAGTTGTCATTTTTATCCCGGACAACCTCCATCTCAAATTCTTTCCAACCAATTAACGACTCGTCAATGAGCAGTTCGTTGGTTGGTGATAGCTCCAGACCACGCTTACAAATGGTCTCGAATTCAACTCGGTTGTACGCGATGCCACCACCTGAGCCACCCATTGTGAATGAGGGCCTTATGATGCAAGGGAAACCCATCCTCTCTAGGATATCGAAGGCTTCCTCAAGCGAATGTGCGATCTCGGCACGTGGCGTATCGAGTCCAATTTTTTTCATCGCGACGTCGAACTTCTCTCGATCCTCGGCTTTGTCGATCGCCTCCTGTGTCGCCCCGATCATCTCAACGCCGTATTTCTCAAGAACCCCCTCTGCGTCGAGCTTTAGTGCGCAGTTAAGCGCTGTTTGGCCACCCATTGTCGGTAGCAACGCACTGGGGCGCTCTTTCTCAATAATCTTGGCAACGGTCTGCCACTCAACGGGCTCGATGTAGGTCGAATCTGCCATAGCAGGATCCGTCATAATCGTCGCCGGATTTGAGTTCACCAAAATGACTCTGTAGCCCTCCTCGCGGAGCGCCTTACACGCTTGCGCACCGGAGTAGTCAAACTCGCAGGCTTGTCCGATAACAATCGGGCCCGCACCCAGGATCAAGATACTTTCTAAATCAGCTCTTTTTGGCATTAGACGGCGCCTCCCTTCACAACCTCGACAGCAACGTCGTCGCCCGTACCCTCACCCGCCATCGCTTCAATAAAGGCGTTAAACAAATACTTCGCATCGTGAGGCCCAGGACTGGCTTCAGGGTGCCCCTGAAAACTGTAAGCGGGGGTATCGACTCGCTTGATACCCTGCACAGTACCGTCAAAAAGCGATCGGTGTGTTACTGAGAGCGTCTCGGGCAAATCTTCATCCGAAACCGTGAATCCGTGGTTTTGGCTCGTTACCAAGACAGTCTTATTGCTTAAGTCCTGCACCGGGTGGTTTGCCCCGTGGTGACCGTGGCTCATCTTTTCGGTCTTCGCGCCACTGGCGAGCGCCAAAATCTGATGTCCGAGGCAGATCCCGAACAAAGGCTTGCCCGACGCCATCACTTTTTGAGCGAGATCAATCGCGTAATCGCATGGCTCTGGGTCACCCGGGCCATTTGACAGGAAAATACCGTCCGGCTCGAGTGCCATAACAGCGTCGAAGTCCGTTTGAGCGGGCACAACGGTCACTCGGCAACCAAGATCAACAAGAATGCGGAGGATGTTTCTTTTTACGCCAAAATCAAGTGCGACAACGTGGTGGTGCGCTTCAGGGCGTTCAGGTGCGTCCGCCCCTAACTGCCACGTCGGTTCGCTCCAATCGTACGTCGAGGAGGTCGTAACTACTTTTGCCAGGTCCATACCTTTAAGGCCGGGAAAGGCATTGGCTGCGGCAATCGCCTCGTCTGCAGCATCGCCCGTCAAAATGCACCCTGACTGGGCCCCTTTCTCTCGAATAATTCTCGTTAGCTTTCGTGTATCGATGTCCGCGATACACACTGTGTTGTTCGCAACAAGGTAATCACTCAAATTTTGCTCAGAACGGAAATTCGAAGCAACCAGCGGCAGGTCGCGAATAATGAGGCCCGCTGCATGTACTGCGCTCGATTCCGCATCTGCGCTATTGGTTCCTGTATTGCCGGTATGAGGATAGGTGAGCGTTACGATTTGCTGGGCATAGGATGGGTCAGTCAAAATTTCCTGATAACCGGTCATCGCCGTATTAAAAACAACCTCTCCCACAGTCTTCCCGTCAGCGCCAACTGAGCGCCCGTGAAAAACTGTGCCGTCTGCAAGTGCCAAGACAGCGGGTTTGTCCACTCGATATCCTCCAGAGAGTCTTCGTACCCACGTCTGCGAGGCCCCTCTTTGCCTCCGTTTTCACTAAACGTCGCGACGTCGGATGTGTTATTGTCTCGCGCACACAACAAAGCGCCGAACTGACCAAAAAGTCGCCGACTATTTCAAGAATGCGCTAAGACTCAATTGTACGTTTACGGTCGTTTAGTGTCCATGAAAAAGGCACGACAGTGTTCCGTTTCATCGACAAAAATCCAGACAACGGGCAAGGGCCAGAAAAATGACCCAAAAAGTAGAGACTGCAGTGATCACTGGGGCAGGTGATGGTATAGGCCGCGCCCTCGCGCTGAACCTAAATGCGCGCGGCATCAATATTTATATGTGTGATATCAGCCCGGAACGGTTAGCCGAGACTGAGGCGCTTTTGAATAGCTCGCTCAGCAGTGTTTCAACCGCCATCGTGGACTGTGGCAAGCGCGAATCTATCGAAACATGGGCACAAGAGATCGCTAAAGAGGTCACCACGGTTGAATTTTTGTTCAACAACGCCGGCGTCGGTTACGCCTCTGAGTTTCGCAATGCCGATTTAGATAACTTTGAATGGCTTATGAACATCAATTACTGGGGTGTTGTCTGGTCAACCAAAGCGTTTTTGCCCCTGCTTGAAGCGTCCCCCAACGGACACCTGGTGAACATATCGTCCATTTTTGGGATGATTGGCATTGCTACCCAAAGCGCTTACAACAGCGCTAAATTCGCTGTTCGGGGCTTCACTGAGTCATTGCAGGCGGAGTATCTCGATACGTCGCTCACCGTCACCTGCGTTCACCCGGGTGGCATCTCGACAAATATTGCGCTTCGCGCACGTGCCGACGGCGAGCATGCTGATACGTCCGCAGAGGAGCGCGACGCGTCATTCCGACAGGTTGCGAGAACATCGCCAACCAAAGCCGCTGAGATCATTATGAAAGGGGTTTTAGCCGGTCGAAAGCGTGTTTTCATCGGTTGGGATGCGTGGTTCATGCAGACCCTGACTAAGTTTCTACCAACGTCGTACCATCGCGTAACGGCCCGGATGGCATCGAAGAATAATGAGCTCAGCTGACGCGACTCCCTCATCAGCGCCGAGCCGACTTAGCAGATCTTCTTTTTTCATTCTCATAACCGGCCTGCTAGCAAACGCCATTGGCCAAGCGTTTATCTTTGCGATCCTGCCACCGTTGGGTCGCGAAGTTGCGCTTAGCGAGGTGCAAACCACCTCTATCATCTCGACCTCCGCCTTAGTCTTCACCTTTTGTTCGCCGTGGTGGGGCCGACGGTCAGATCAAATAGGTCGGAAGATTGTCATCGTCATTGGCTTGACGGGCTATGCCGTTGGTACGGTGATCTTTGCCGGTGTTTTCGCACTAGGTATGAAAGGTATCCTCTCAGGGTGGACACTTTACTTCACAGCGCTGTTTTTTCGCTGCCTGCAATCTTCTGTCATGGCCGCCACCAGCCCGGGGGTTACCGCCTATGCCGCAGACCACAGCTCACGCGCGTTCAGAACACAAACACTGGCTCGCCTGGGAACAGCCAACAGTCTTGGCGTCATAATTGGTCCGGTGCTGGCCGGCTTATTGGCTGGGTTAGGGCTTCTTTTCCCACTCTATGTCGCCGCACTTTTTACGCTCATCGCTGTCTTTACCGTATGGAAATACCTGCCTGAGGGTGAGTTCTCTGGCGTCGCACGCAAGCGTGCGCCCCGATTGTCCTTCCTCGACTCCCGCCTGCGTGTTTATCTTCTCAGCGCCATCGGTACTTTCACGGGGTTTTCAGCTATCCAGCAAACGCTCGGATTTCGAATTCAAGATAGCCTGTCACTCAGTGGGGTGGAGACCGCACAATACACAGGCGCGGCCCTCATGGTCTCGGCCTTCTTCACACTCGCACTTCAGTTATCGGTTGCACAACGGTATGCCGGTCCTGCACTCAACTTAGTGCGAATGGGGCTAGTTTGTAACTTATTCGCGGCCAGTTTTGTCGCATTAGCCCAGGGACTGACAGGCCTCATCATTGGGATGGCGTTTATGGGGGCTGGCTTGGGCTTAATTGGACCGGCCATTGCAGCGGGTGCATCGCTGGCAGTGAGTCGCGACGAGCAAGGCGGTGCTGCGGGCCTGATCACCGCCTGCCCTGCCGCCGGATTCGTTATTGGTCCCATTTTGGGAGGTGCGTTGTATCAATTGAATGCGGCGTACCCACCTATTTTTGCCGGCATCATCACTTTTTGCGTCTTGCTATATGCGCTGAAGTCTCGCGTTATTAATATCGCGCCTGAAGACTAGCCAAGCATCGATATGGCGCGCCGAATGGCGACAGGAATACTTGCCGATTTGTTCAATTCGCGATCGACAAATGCGTGAGTAAACTGACCTGTGACGCTACTTAACTCCGCGCCTTGACCAAATACACCGATCTCCCATGTGACTGATTTCTCACCCAGGCGTGCAACCCGCAAACCAAGTTCAAGCTCTTGTGGGTAGGTCAATGGAGAAAAATAGTCCGCTGAAGAATTAACGACATAACCCACTACATTATCGTGGCCAGGGCGCATACCGCCCTCTTCAATCAAGAATCGGTTCACCACCGAATCAAAAAAAGCATAGTAGGCGACGTTGTTAATATGCCCGTATATGTCGTTATCTGCCCAACGCGTGTTTAGCGGATAAAAAATGGCAAAACCGTCCCGAGGCGCGGGCGTTGCTCTCTCGCTCACGACCAACCACTCCAAGCTTCTCGGTAAAGTCTAAGCGCCGTGGCCTCATCGACTTCCCGAGGATTGTTTATCAATAAACGCTGCTGAAACATGGCGTCCTTGGCCAACATGGGCAAATCTGTCTCGGGGATTTTTGCCTGCGCCAAAGTTGCCGGAAGGCCGCTCTCATCGATCAATACCTTGAACCAATCGATCAGGCCCTCGGAAGATTGCGTTGCGCCGGGTATGACTCGAGCTAACTCTGCGTAGAGCTCCGGGCAGGCCTCGGCGTTAAATGATAAGACGGCAGGGAGCATCAGCGAATTACTCAGACCGTGCGGTATGTGGTAGTGCCCGCCCACCGGATACGCCAGGGCATGAACCGCACCTACAGGTGCGTTGGCAAATGCCTGTCCGGCAAACATAGAACCCAACAACATCGCCTCGCGCGCCGCAACGTCTCCCGGTGTTGCGAGCACCGTACGAATGTTTTCCGAGAGTAGCTTAAGTGCACGAAGAGCAAGCATATCTGAAATGGGGTTCTTTTTGATCTTAGAGGTGTAAGCCTCGATCGCATGAACCATGGCATCAATGCCCGTCATTGCGGAGATACTCGCCGGCAGCCCCAGCGTCAGAGAAGCGTCCAAAATGGCAACGTCGGGCAGTAAAACAGGTGAGCTCACGCCCGCTTTGGTGGTCTCACCTGTGGTGATAATCGCCACAGGGGTGACTTCAGAGCCCGTACCCGCCGTCGTAGGTGCTAAAAAGAGGGGTAAACGGTCACCGCTCACCATACCAACACCATAGATTTCAGAGAGATCCTGCTGACCTCTCGCGAGAACGGACACAACCTTTGCCACATCCATGGAGCTACCGCCGCCCACGGCAATTACTGAATCACAGTCCCCGGCTCTAAAGGCTTCAAGACAGGCAAAAACCACCCGCTCTGAAGGGTCTGGTTCAATACCATCAAAAACAACAACCGTATCGGCAGAAAGCTGCAAGGCGTCGATAGCGGGAGAAACCACATCCAGCTTGATGAGCTGGGCGTCCGTTACGAACAACGGTCTGCTCAAACCCCGCTCTGCCAATAGCTCGTTGAGGTGCAAGACCGCACCGGATTGAACCCGTGTGGTCTGCACTGACTGGAAGGAGTAGCCGTCCATCGATCAGAAGGTAAAGATAACTTTACCTTTGGCGCGACGCTCCATCATGGCAGCGTAGCCAGCTTCATACTCCTCGATGGGGAAGACATCCGTAACCACTGGATTTAACTTACCCTCATTGAACAAGCTCCAAAGCTCTTCCACATTCTTCTGTTGCTCTGCGGGCTCCTCGCCAAGGAAACGACCCCAGAAAACCCCGATAAGGGCACAACCCTTAAGCAAAGTGAGATTGAGTGGAATACTGGGAATAGGACCGGACGCAAAGCCAATAACGAGATAGCGTCCGTTCCACGCCATGCTCCTTACCGCCGGCTCAGCATAATCACCGCCTACGGGGTCGTAGATAACATCCACCCCTTTTCCGCCAGTGATCTCTTTGATGCGATCTTTCATCGACTCATTGCTGTAGTTGATGACTTCGTCGGCGCCCAGTTGCTTACAAAGCTCCAGCTTTTCATCGGAGCTCGCTGCCGCAATGACTTTGGCCCCCATAACCTTACCCAACTCAACCGCCGTACTGCCCACACCACCGGCAGCGCCCATGACAAGCAGGGTCTCACCGGCTTTGAGTTGGCCGCGCTGCTTGAGCGCGTAGTACGAGGTAAAGTAAGTCATCCCCACGCCCGCCGCCGCTGAAAAGTCGATACCTTCAGGCTTTGGCAGAAGTGCATTTTCGTTAACTACCGCCTCACTGGCGAAACCACCGACTCCACCGAGTTGGATCACGCTGTCACCAACAGACCAGCGCGTCACCGCCGAGCCAACTTCGGTCACAACACCGGCAGACTCACCGCCCGGAACAAAGGGCATAGGCGGTTGCATTTGGTACTTCCCTTGAATGATGAGAACGTCAGGAAAGTTAAGACCAGCTGCCTTAACGTCCATTCGCACATCATTGGGACCCAGTTCTGCAGTCTCCCAGTCATGAACGAGGTTCAACTTATCTGGAAGGCCGTGCTCACTACATACAACCGCTTTTACCATCTTAGTAGACCTCGAATAAGCCAGCTGCACCCATACCGCCGCCCACACACATGGTGATGACAACATACTTAACACCACGGCGCTTTCCTTCGATTAGCGCGTGACCAATCATTCGCGAGCCACTCATGCCGTAGGGGTGACCAATCGCGATAGCACCGCCATCGACATTGAGCTTGTCGTTGTCAATGCCCAGCGTATCTCGGCAGTGAAGCACCTGAACCGCAAACGCTTCATTGAGCTCCCACAGACCAATATCGTTTACCGTTAAACCGTGCTGTTTGAGGAGCTTTGGCACAGCGAAAACGGGGCCAATACCCATTTCATCTGGCTCACAACCCGCTACAGCCATACCGCGGTATGCCCCGAGCGGCTCCAAGCCGAGTGAAGTAGCCAAATCACTGCTCATTACTACCTGCGCCGAGGCGCCATCGGAAAGCTGCGAGGCATTTCCCGCTGTAATCGTTCCACCTTCAATAACGGTACGTAAACTCTTAACACCCTCTAGGGTAGAAGGACGCACGCCCTCGTCAGCTGTCACCGTTACCTCTGCGGTAGACTGCTCGCCGGTTTCCTTGTTGTAAACGATCCGCTCACAGGTTACCGGCACCAACTCTGCATCGTAGCGACCCGCAGCATAAGCCGCGGCCGTACGCTCCTGAGACGCGAAGCCATACTCGTCCATCGCATCGCGCGAGACGCCGTAGCGAGCCGCGACTACCTCTGCAGTTTGCAGCATAGGCATGTAAATATCTTTGTGCATACCTACCAACTCATTATCGACGAGTCGGTGACCATTCATATGCTCGTTTTGAACGAGAGAAATAGAGTCCAAACCACCCCCGACAACACAGTCCATACCGTCGTGCATAACTTGCTTCGCTGCTGTCGCAACCGCCATAAGGCCTGATGAACACTGACGATCGATGGTCATGCCCGATACCGTGACAGGTAGACCCGCACGGAGCGCCGCGTTTCGACCAATATTCATACCGGACGTACCCTGAGTAAGTGCCGCACCCATGATGCAGTCTTCGACACGATCGGCTTCAATGCCCGCACGCTCAACGGCGGCGCGAATGGCGTGCCCACCCATGGTTGGCGTTTGTAAATTATTAAAACCACCACGGTACGCCTTACCAATGGGTGTCCGTGCTGTTGATACGATGACTGCTTCTTTCATTTTCTTCTCCGTATGCCCGTCGACGGGCTCTTAACGCTATTTGAATGTGAGGTCGACCAAAAAAGCCGTGTTTCTGTTATTCGAGTGAGATTCCCTTTGCCTGAGCGGCCTTGCCAAGAAACTTGAAAGTTTGCTCGAAGCCAGCCTGCAGTTGCTTAGGCTCACTGTTGGCAATGGCATCCCAATTTGCTGCGATCGCCTCTGGCGTTTGATCCGCATCGTCGAGGTAAATGCCGTCTGTCTCAACAATCTTTGCCACTGCATATCCACCTGCACCTGCCGCTAATATTGTTCGCGTCGGCGCATCTTTTGATACGAGGTAAAGCACGGCGGGTGTCACCGTCTCGGGGGTCATTAAATCAAATGCCTTCTCGGGAATCAGGCCCTCGGTCATACGTGTCCCAGCCGTCGGTGCCAGCGCGTTGATTTTCACATCGTTCTTAGCACCTTCCTGTGCAAGCGTGTTCATCATGCCGATGACACCCATCTTCGCAGCGCCGTAATTAGACTGCCCGAAATTACCGTACAGGCCGCTCGATGAGGTCGTCACAACAATGCGACCATAATTTTGCGCGCGCATAATTTCCCAAACAGCCTTTGTGCAGTTAACACTGCCCATTAAGTGCACGTCGAGAACCAGCTTGAAGTCGTCAAGCGAGCCTTTACCAAAGCTCTTGTCACGCAATATACCGGCGTTATTAATGAGGATGTCTACTCGCCCCCAACGCTCCATGGTCTTTGACACCATGTCTTGTACTTGGTCAAAGTCGGCAACATTAGCGCCGTGAGCCATCGCCTCACCACCCGCCGCTTCAATCTCCGCAACAACCGCTTGTGAGGCATCGCTACCGCCGCCGCTCCCATCGACTGTGCCACCCAAATCGTTGACAACGACTTTTGCACCACGTGCCGCCAATTGAAGCGCATGGCTTTTACCCAAGCCGTTACCTGCACCTGTAACGATCGCAACTTGACCGTCATACCGAATTGTCATTCTCTATCCCTTTCGTTGTTTTGTATTAAGCAATGAACTGCATACCCAGCCACTCTGCATAGAGTGCTGGCGTCTCTTCACCTTCGATTTCAACAGTGACCGCCGTCTTAACTAAGAAACGATTGGCATCTTTGCGATCAACACTGAGTACTTCTGTGTGTGCGCGAATACGCTTCCCAGCTCGGACAGGCGCCAAAAAGCGAAGCTTGTCGATACCGTAGTTCACTCCCATCACGATGCCCTTAACCCCGATAGAGTTCTCAGAACTCAACTTGGTCAACAGAGACAAGGTCAAGAAACCGTGAGCGATCGTCCCGCCAAAGGGCGACTTGGCCGCCGCCTCCTCGTCAATATGAATAAACTGATGGTCCTCAGTGCAATCAGCAAACGTGTTAATGCGGTCCTGCTCAACTGTCATCCAGTCGCTCGAGGGCAACTTTGTTCCTGCCATGCTGACCATGTCGTCAGGTTCAACCCAATGTGTAGGCACGTCTAATCTCCTTGTAGTTATTAACCGTCTCTGAAGGTCGCACCGGTATCTTCTACCGCCGTATAACCTTTGAGTTCATGACGCCCGACGACCATCCGGTGCACGGCATCCGGGCCATCTGCGAGTCGCAGTGTTCGCTGCCCCGCCCACATATTTGCCAGCGGTGTGTCGTTCGAGACACCAATCCCGCCGTGCATTTGAATAGCGTCATCAATGACCTTCAATGCCATATTGGGTACGACAGTTTTAATCATAGAAATCCAGATGCGCGCTTCTTTCGGGTCGGTCGTATCCATCATCCACGCGGTTTTAAGTGTCAATAAACGCGCCTGCTCAATGTTCATGCGAGCGTCGGCGATAATGTCGATATTGCCGCCCAGCTTTGAGAGTGGACGACCGAACGCTGTCCGGGTTGTCGCGCGCTTGCACAGCAAATCCAGGGCCTTCTCCGCCGATCCAATAGAGCGCATGCAGTGGTGAATTCGGCCTGGGCCCAATCGCCCTTGTGAAATTTCAAAGCCACGACCGGCACCCAAAATCATGCAATCTTTGGGTACGCGAACGTTATTTAGTTTGACCCGCATGTGTCCGTGCGGCGCGTCAACGTTATTGAAAACCGTGAGCGGGCGAACGATTTCCACCCCGGGTGTATCCATTGGCACGAGAATCTGAGACTGCTGGAGATGCTTAGGTGCCGTGGGGTCAGTTTTAACCATGCAGATCATGACCTTACAACGAGGATCGCCGGCACCACTGGTCCAGTGCTTCTCGCCATTAATAACCCACTCTTCCCCTTCGAGTACTGCCGTCGTGCAGATGTTCGTGGCATCGGATGATGCAACATCGGGCTCAGTCATACCAAAACATGACCGAATCTCCCCGTTCAGGAGCGGCTCGAGCCACTGCTTCTTTTGCGCCTCAGTGCCGTACTTATGGATGACTTCCATGTTCCCGGTATCCGGCGCGCTGCAATTGAAAACCTCGGCACCAATATAAGAACGGCCCATCTCTTCAGCGAGGTATGCGTACTCCACCGTGTTGAGGCCTGTGCCGTTTTTATCTGTCAGGAAGAAATTCCATAGCCCTTGTGAGCGGGCTTTTGACTTCAGACTCTCCAAGATTTCGGTTTGCCGTTGGGTAAACTCCCAGGGCGACCCTATTTCGATTTGGGCCTTGTACTCCTCCTCGAGCGGAAGCACCTCGTCGTTGATGAAATTGCGAACACTTTCGAGAATGGGCGCTACTTTTTCGGAGACACCTAAGTCCATGACCTACCCCTTTTTATGACGTTTTATGTGGCTTTTGAATGAGTAGATGACATTGACTGGAACGCGGTTCGAGCCGCCATCAAACTGTGATTTGAACATACAGTATGTTTTTTTGACGGACAAGAATGTTTTGGATCGACTGGGTGAATTATGGTGAGACTGCACTGGCTGCCAGCCGCCAACTCGCGCCCCCTATTAAAGTGAAATGGCGTATCCTGTACGACACGCAAACGCCAAATACGGGCACTGTCGAGTCATTGAGAACGAGGGATTATCCGTGAAAATCAGACCTTTTCACCTAGCCTTGCCTACGGCCAAGCTTGATGAAACACAAACCTTCTACTGCCAAACCCTCGGCTGTACGCTTGGGAGAACAAGCAGCGAATGGATTGACCTGAATTTATTTGGCCATCAGCTCGTGTTTCACGTGACGGGGTCGGACCCTCTGCCAGAATCGTACAACCCAGTCGACGCTCACAGCGTGCCCATCCCACACTTTGGCGTCGTGCTTACGCCAGATCAGCACCGAGAACTTTGCCGCCGAATCACGGGTAAAGTGGAAATGATTATCGAGCCTTCAGTTCGGTTTGAGGGAACACCTGGGGAGCAACGAACCGTCTTTTTCAGAGACCCTAATGGCTACGCGCTGGAGTTCAAAAGTTTCGCCAACGACAACGATCTATTCGCCCCGTTTTAGGGGCCTAGGCTCCAGCGAAAACCCTAATATTTGGCATCGTGATAGATGTTTTGTACGTCCTCACATCTATTAAGAAGGTCGAGTAGTTTCTCAAATTGTTCCAGTGCCTCCCCGGTGATCACCGTCTCCCCCTTGGGAACAAACTGAATCTCATCGACCTCAAAATCAATGTCGGCAAACTCATCGGTTAACGCATTGCGCGCTTTAGCAAACTCGGTATTTGGGGCCATCACAGTCACCATGCCCTCTTCGCACTCCACTTCGAGCACATCGACGTCTGCCATCACCAAGCAATCTAAAACAGCTTCCTCATCACCCTTAAATACAAATACGGCCGCATGCTCAAACATATGAGCCACCGTACCGGGCGTTCCAAATTTACCTTTACCCTTTGTGAACGCTGGCCGCACTTCACCGATGGTTCGGTTCGCGTTATCGGTCAAGCAATCAACTAGCAGCATTGTCCCACCCGGACCAAATCCCTCGTAACGGGCAATCTGGAAGTCCTCACCCACACCCGAGCCCGCTTTATCGATCGCTTTTTCGATGACATGCGAGGGAACCTGATCCTTCTTTGCTCGGTCTATTAGTGACCGCAAGGAAAGATTTGCAGAGGGGTCTGTACCGCCGGCTTTCGCCGCCATGTAGATTTCACGGCTATATCGCGAGTAAACCGCAGTTTTCATCGCGGCCGTTTTAGCCATTGAGTCTTTGCGGTTTTGGTAGGCGCGCCCCATGCCTCATTCCTCCAAGTTGAAAGTGGCTAGTTTAAACCAGAACCCTCCCTAATGCGGAGCCTCTTTATCACGAGGTCTGTTTTTCAGCTCCGGAGAGTTCACGATACACTTACTGCCAATATCGACTCTCAACATCTTAATTTGAGGCTGCGAAAAATCCCTCATGGCAAATAAAGTGAAAGGCTTTGGCCCCGGCGCGATGATCGCAGCCGCTTTTATCGGACCAGGGACCGTCACCACCGCGACACTCGCGGGGGGTAACTTCGGTTTCACCTTGCTGTGGGCGATTGGTTTCTCTGTCATTGCCACGCTTACATTGCAAGAGATGACTGCCCGCCTTGGAGCCGTTGCCCAAGTTGGTTTGGGTGAGGCCATCGCGGCGCGCACAAACAACACTCCCTTACGGTGGCCCGCCGCGCTTCTGGTGATTGCTGCCATCGTTGTAGGAAACGCCGCCTACGAGGCAGGCAACATTACCGGCGCCGGCGCCGGTCTGCCCAGCTGGACATTAAGCGCAGTAAATATTTGGCCACTCATCATTGGTTCGGCGGCGTTTTTTATTTTGAACAAACAAGGCTCGTATTTCTTAGAGCAAACGCTCGGTGCACTGGTCGTGGCAATGGCTTTGGTGTTTGTCGGCACTGCTTTGTACCTACAGCCGAGCGTCTTAGCAATTGCAAAGGGTCTGTTTGTACCCTCGCTTCCAGAGAATGCGAGCCTCCTAATACTCGGAATCATTGGCACAACGGTGGTCCCCTATAATCTTTACCTGCACGCATCCGTCATTAAACGCCACAGTAAAGAGGGCATGACACTGGCAGATGCGCGGCGAGACATTCTGGTTTCAGTTATCGGGGGTGGTGTCATTACACTCTGCATCGCCGTAACCGCCGCCGTCGTCATGCACGGTGCGGCCATAAAGACCTCGTCGTTTACACAGCTTGCACCCACATTGGCCCCGGTGCTTGGATCCGCATCGCCTCTTGTTCTTGGGGTCGGCTTTTTTGCTGCAGGCCTATCCTCGGCCATAACGGCCCCGCTCGCTGCGGCTTATGCCGTTACTGAGGTGCTTAATCTCGATGCAAAAAAACGCGATCGAGCCTTTAAATGGTCATGGCGACTCGTGCTCGCCTTTGGCGTTATTGTCGCGTCACTGAGTCTGCGCCCTATCGAGCTTATCGTTTTCGCCCAATTTACTAACGGTATTCTTCTGCCTATCACGGCGGCTTTTATATTGTGGATTGCAAATGATCAGGCACTGCTAGGTAAACATCGCAATACACCTTTCAATAATGCCATGGGGCTTTTTGTGCTCACCGTCACCTGCGCACTCGGATTACGAAGTGTACTAATGGCCACAGGGTGGCTCTAATGCAGAGATCCATCGACATCAACTGTGACATGGGTGAGTGGGAAACGAGTGAGACGGCTCAAACTGCGCAATGCACGCAATCGAGGGCACAATCAGACCTTGAGCTTATGTCCTTCATCAGCAGCTGCTCCATCGCCTGCGGTGGGCACAGTGGCGATGCGCAGTCTATGCAAACGACGCTTCGAAATGCCGTCGCTAACGGGTTGCGGGTGGGCGCTCATCCAGCCTATCCAGACAAGACCGACTTTGGCCGTCGCAGCTTGGATCTACCGCTAGACGCGCTCGCTGCGTCGCTTGAGTTACAAATCTCAACGCTAAGGGCAATCGCCATTGGTGAAGGTGCACAGCTCGCTTTTGTGAAACCGCACGGCGCGCTTTACAACGACATGGTGAGCGATAAGTCACTTGCCGATACCGTCATTCGAACAGTAAAAGCAATCGATCCAACCCTCGCCCTGATGGGGCTTGCTGGTAGCCACCTCAAAGCCTCTTGCGAAGCGCAGGGCGTGAGGTTCATTGCTGAAGCCTTTGCGGACCGCCGATACAGCGACGATGGACAACTCACTCCACGCAATCTCCCGGGCGCAGTGATAGAGAGCCCGCAGGCCGCCACACAACAAATTATGTCGCTCCTTGAACACGGCTCAGTTGTTTCAATTGACGGAAAGTCGATTCCATTGATTGCGGATTCGATTTGCGTTCACAGCGACACACCCGGGGCGTTTGAGCATGTTGCGACGATCAATACGCTACTGCACCACCGCAACATTAAGGTGATTGCGGGTCGATGACACGGGACATGACAAATCGCATAGCAGCGAATATCCGACTTCTTGCGTTCGGGGAGAGGGGGCTGCTCGTTCAGTTCGAAGAGACCGAAAAAACACCGGCGATACGCGCGGTTTCGGCACTCAACCAACAACTACTGGCCTTGAAACTACGAGGCCTTATCAGTACGACACCCAGCTATGCGAGCTTGCTTGTCACCTTTGAGCCAGCTGCCATTTCAGGCGATCGCTTGAGTACGATTATCAGCGAGTTGTTTCAGAGCCCCTCCTCGGATTTCGTGAACGCGGGGTCAGAGGTCGACCAAGCCTGTTGGCAGCTACCCACACTTTTTGTTGATGAACGTGACGAGGATGCGTGCGAGCTACAGGAAGAATTGGGGCTTTCTTGGGATCGAGTCGTCGCAACATTTTGCAACGCCACATACCGTGTGAACGCCATAGGGTTTCTACCTGGCTTCACCTATCTTGGCGGCTTATCCGACGCGCTCCAGTGTCGACGTCTAGAGGTGCCAAAAAGTCGTATACCGGCCTCTTCCGTGGCCATTGCAGGTAACCAAGCGGGAATCTATCCGATGGACTCACCGGGTGGATGGCGCGTACTGGGCCGCTTACCCTTTGCTATCTTTGAGCCCACTCGCCCATCACCAGTCCTGTTCTCACCTCACGATCAAGTCACCTTTATCTCAGTATCGGCGTCGTACTTTAACGAGCTATTGGCGAGTGCCGAGCACGGTGAGCTCAGACTGGATGACTTCAAACAGTGATTGTCACCTTCATAACCAGTGGGTTTCGAACGACCACACAAGATGCGGGACGACCAGGATATACGCACCTTGGCATTCCCGTGAGCGGCGCGCTCGATGCGCCATCGATGGAATTTGCCAACTCTTTGGTGGGCAACACACGTCATACGCCGGTGTTGGAGATCACCTTGAGTGGACCGAGGATTCGCTGTGAAACAGACGGCTCGATTGCCTTAGCCGGCGCTAATTTTGGCCTCCATATAAATGACAAAGAAGTGGATAGTGCTCGTCGAATCGTTGTAAAGGCCGGCGATGAGATCAGCTTCTCCCCCCCCTCTAATGGCTGTCGTGCCTATTTAGCCTTGGAGGGTAATTGGCAAGTCCAACGTTGGCTTGGCAGCGCCAGCGCACTACTCATCGGTAGTTATGAGCTCCTACCCAGCGCCGTGTGGAAATCTGGTGACGCCTTGACGACATTGCCAAGGCGAGTAGATCCATGGCCCTCGACTCACCTCGCACCACAACCTCTCACAAATAAAATAAGAGCATTCAGAGGCCCCGAGTTCCACTGGCTGTCCGAGGGCGCTCAGACGGCACTGTTCAACACCGAACTCATAGTCTGCGAACCATCAAATCGGGTTGGACTGAGAGCGAACACGCCCTTCGGTTTCAGCGACGATTACGAAAATATTGAAATGCAATCATCCGGCGTTATGCCGGGTACGGTGCAGCTGACACCGGGTGGCCAGGCCATCGCATTACTCGCAGACGGACAAACAATTGGAGGCTATCCCCGAATCCTTCAATGCAGCCAGTCATCAATGCGCAGACTGGGACAGCTCCGGGTGGGAGATGCCTTCTTTTTCGAAGTTCTCCCCACACCGTGTTTGACTTAGCACGAGACCGCGTCCACCGCTCAAGCAAGCTGCGAGTTGATACTGTCTCACTGTCCCCCTTTTTTTGCCCGCACGCGCTCATACGGTTTCTTACTTCCTGCGCCGGATAGGGGGCGGAAACTTAAACCGGGGGACGGGTCTTTTAGCGATTCGCCTTGTGCTGAATCTGATGGGTCAGAGTCCGCTTCCTCCCGATCACCGCCAGACTGGTCGCGGTAGGCAGAGGCGGCTTTAAAACACGCGGCCATAGCGGACATGCCGGCTATTTTCTCTACATCCTCTGACCACCAAGACGCAGCACCAATACGCAGCTCGCTTACGGTCTCGTCGATAATCGAGGCACAGTCAATTTCTAGCGCCGATGCCTGAACTGACAACGCTGAAGCAATAAGGGCTATCGATAAATGTGAGAAGCGATTACTCATGGGGCCTCCTTCTGGTGTGTTTTTTTAATTACGGCTCATAGTGTTCGCAGATCACGCTACGGGGGACCACGATTACGGCTGTAAGCGCCCCAAAATCGAACTCATGCGCACCATCTCGGTGCGATGACTCAATTGCATGAGGTAAATATCGCGAATGGATCAACGCAAAATAATAATAAACTCAATAAAAACAACATCTTGAATATTTTGGCCCGCTTGTTGCTCTAGTAGCGATGACCACCTCCAACGCGCTCATCGCATAGACCGAATGGCGCACTGGTCTCTAATTTCGTTATTACTAGGAGTAAACATGAAGACAACCATTTCCCGAACTACCAAGACTGCTGTCATCCTTCCTGCAGCGTTAATGTGCGCTCTCGCATCAAATGCTAACGCAGGCGAGTGGTCTGCGAACGCATCGGTGACCAGCAACTACATTTGGCGTGGCCTCACCCAAACTGAGAACGAGTCGGCTGTTCAAGGCGGCATTGACTACGCAGCAGACAGCGGCTTTTACGTCGGCACTTGGGCGTCTAACGTTAACTATGGCGCGGGTGACGTTTACTCGTACGAGCATGACGTTTACGCAGGCTATGCGTTTAGCACGGGCGACATCAGCTGGGATGTAGGTTACCTCTACTACAACTACGACAGTGAAGCCGAGTTTGATTTTGGCGAAGTGTATGTGGGTATGGGTCTTGGGGACTTCAGCATCCAGTACAACTTATTGGCTAATACAGAAGCGGACGAAGCTGAAGGCCAAGACTTTGGTTTTGGCGAAGCCTATTATCTGTCACTTGATTACGGCTTTGAGTTAACAAACGGCGTTGGTGTTGGCTTGCACATAGGCCATCATGACGGTGACTTCGCCGAAGCGTTTAACGGCAACGCGAGTGGCTACACTGACTACAATGTTACGTTCAGCAAAGATGGGTTTACCTTCATGATTTCTGATACGAACGTGAAAGGTGGCGCAGCCGAAGGTGGATACGATAACGACAGCGTTAAATTTGTTGTGTCCTACGCAGTCGACATCGCGATGTAACTACTGACTTCACACACCTCACTTGAGTGAGGCTGTTGTCTAAAGAAAAAGCGCTCCTTGGAGCGCTTTTTTTTCTGTCAATTCCAGAAGGAAGTACCACCCGCAGGAGATTACCCTTCAGCAGGTATGACATTAATGGGTGAAGACCACGCACGCTCCTGCAGCGTTTTAGCCAAATCGGGACGGGGGGGAACGCCTGCTCGGACCGCATCCCAGGTTGACCAACGGCAGGTCGGGTTTTCGATCACGCGCGCGTAATAAAAGGCCCTCGCTGTTGGATCAAAATTTTGATCTGACCACATCGCAGAGAGCTGTGCAGCACCGGTCTCAGGGTTAATTGAGCAGGTCGAGATGTCGACGCGAGCACCATTGTCAGGACAGCGATTAGTCTCAGGGTTAACCGCAGCGCCACCGGCACACGCTATATCCATCACTTCCTCATGGGTTTCACCTTGGGCATCAATCCAGCCCTTGATGACTTGCAAACGCTGCAGTGGTGCGCTCAAAGGATCGGCGGACGCCATGACAAGGAAATTAGGTGCGCGGGTGTCATCAGCAGATAACATGATGTCTCCCCCCATGGTCACGCCACTTTCATAAGCTCGTTCGATACCATCGGCCGCATCGAGCATGCTCTCGTCGAGGTCAGCACCCGCAAAAAAGCGAACTTTGATGCGAGGGCCAGAGGTCGCAAACACTTCTTTCCGCCTGAAAGCTTCGTACAGCGAATCGCGGGTATTTTCCTCCGCCCATGCAGCCGCGAGACCAGAGGCGCCAAATGTAGGTGTTGCACCGTTTATGTAGACCTCGCCATTAAGCTTTGAATAAGCCGTTCCACCTCTGGGCGACGGATTGGTTATCGCCAGAATACGACTACCCCAATAGAATGTTTGCGCATCTAAGCCTGTGTAGGGAACGGAGCCTCGTTGAACGGCTTCGCTTGAGAGCAAACCTAACTTGGAGACGTAATTGTCCTCCTCCACCGCAGCTGCACCGGAGTGAGTATCACTTGAGCCAATAAAACCAAACTTGTAGGGATTGGTGATGCCTGATTGCTCGAGGCTAAGACCGTTAAGGAGCGCCTCTCTTACATAAGACCCGTTAATCGCGCTCAGCGCGTTGGTTGCAACCCGATAAGGCATGATTTCAAAGCCCGCAAACTCATCCCGGTTCGAGAGCAGTGGGTGTGTCTCCGACGTACCTTTTACCTGTGTGATCTCTACGATAGGCTCATTGCGCATACGCTGTTCTGCATAAGCGTCGTCAAGGGGGTTTCCAGCCCAATCCTCGAGCTTGAACATCTGTCCGTTTGAACCGTTTGAATTATGGGGAATCGACATGCTTTCAATGCCCATCTCACGAAGCTCATCCATCCAGTCCCATAAATCTTCAGGGTTGACGGAGTGAAAACGTGAAAAAGGCTCACGCGGTAGTTTATCGCTGCCCCTAAAAATCACATTTCTGTGTAAGTTGCCCATATCGAGCGTAGACGCCGTGTACTCGTAGGCCACAAAAGTGGTGAAGTTGCCGGGATCATTAAACTCTTCGGCCGCGTCAACGGTGTCTTCCCAAGCCGAGCGAACAACCTTTAGAACCGCGTCCCTATCGATGTCCCCCGAACGAATACCGGCAACCGCACTCGGTAAGAAGCTGGCGAAGGTGCCAAGCCGGCTCACCATACTCAAGAAATCGGTATCATAATTATGCGGGTCGTTCAGACCGTGATAAGACGCTGCAAAATCACTTTGAGAAAACTCCGTCACAGTCTCAGCGGAGGCCTTAACCAAGCCCAAAAACATCGCGTGGTCCGTCACGGCATAAAAGTCCAAGGGCCGCGAGAGCTGCATGTCAAAACCGCCCGGATTCGAGATCGCCTCGCCTTTGGCAAATCGGTAGGCATCGTATGGCGTAGCCTGCGTTCCCATAGCGTAGCCATCGAAAGAGTATTCGGTATGGACGTGAAGATCCCCGTAATAGGGTGACCGTTCACCGGGAGAGACAGCCTCATTAACCACTGTCTTGTTCTCGCTACTTTCCCTTTCTAGCAAAACCGTATCAGGATCAAAAACACTGGCTGACCAGTTTCCATCAGGGTCTTGCTCAATCAGTAGTTTGTCTATCTCAACTGTGCCCTGAATTACCGCCGGGTCAGTGTGCACGTCAGCCATTGCGCTGAACGCCTCACTCGATTGTTCAACTGTCTCATCGGCGCAGGCGGTTAATAGAGCAAAAAAACAAATCGTGGGCGCTAACAACCGCCCCCCAAAACTCGATTGCGGACTCGAAAACATAGATAGCGGACCTTTTACACATCGTTATTATTGGGCCTAGCATAAAACAAAAGTGATCAGACGCCACCTCTAATCAGCCAAGAAAGGTACCCACTTTTTTTGAGCCGCCATCACGGATTCAGTCTTTGCTCTGACCAAACACCCGCTTTAATCAGACTTTTAGTTCGTATTTGCTGCTTCGATAAAATCAGATGATCGACGGAAAAAGGCTGGAAGCCAATGACCGCAAAGGTGTCAGGGGGCGTCTCAGCGAGCGGCGGCGCATCGCCTGATCCTTCAGCCTCCCCGGGTGTCTTCCAGAAAAACTGAGCTCTCGCCGCCTCGGACAACCGCGACCAGACAAGCCCTCTCTGCTCTTGTGGTCCTTTGGATCCCAGAAAGATCTCACTATTGCATCGAAGCCTATACTGCTCGCGTGTATGAGTGAAATACCATCCTATCTCAACCCGCGGACAGCTTTTTAACTCGCTGATCTTCTGACTGCGCGTATCGGTAATGATGAGGAGCGACGACTCCTCAGATCCAGCAAATCCGCGGAAGACCACCATGCGCACACGAGGCGTTCCATCATCTGCGACAGTGGCCAACTGAAAGTAACGGCTGTGCGCATCTCGTTTGTTTTTTGATATCGACTTTTCAAGTCGCTCTTGCCATGCAGGCTTCATGTCGCTGGACCTTTAATCGCTGCGGATAACGTCGAAATTCGAGGATTTAAAAATACCTGATAATCTGCAGAGATTATCAACACATTGGAACATCAAGATGCGAAAGATTGGTCAAAGTCTCGTTGTCATGCTGCTAGGTATCAGTTCTATCGCACATGCGAACTTCGATTACTTTGAGAACAATCGTCAGACGATTCGAAACGGCGTGCAAGCCGTGTTGAGCTGTAACGGTCTTTTCACCTCTAACCGCAGCATCGATCAAGTATTTAAAAGCGAGCTCGCTTATCTGGGTGACCGGGTTGTTGGCAACTCGGATGCAGGAAACTATGCCATTGATACAGCGGCTAAATGGGTAGGTGTTGGTGGTGGCGACGGCCACCGCGTTCATGCTGTGTTTCGCGAGGGTATCGGCTGTGTCGTGGTTCCACCGGACTGGGATTTAGCCGATAACACGTCGCTACCGACAATCGACCTAAGCTACCGGACACCGACAAGCCATTTGCCCTGGCCCATGGGCGATGTAACCGAAAGCAAGGTCCTACCGAGCTACGTCAACGAGACCGCGCTTCAAGCCGCAGAGCGATGGGCCTTTGAGCGCAATACAACAGCACAAAATACCGTAAGCCTGCTGGTCGTCCATAAGGGCGATATCGTCCTTGAGCGCTATGCCGATGGCTTCGATAGAACAACCCGGACACGCACTTGGTCCACCGCTAAAAGCATTGCAGCAACGCTTATTGGCATGAAAGTCGATGCCGGCGAATTGTCGCTCGACGCGCCACTCGGGTTCGACTGGCTGCCCGAGGCCACAGCCGCTGAGACCGACCCAAGAAACAAGATCACTCTGCGCCACGCCTTGCATATGAGCTCAGGACTCTACCCTGTCGACAGTTTTGGAATGGAATACGCTACGGGCTCGGGCCTTGCCTACTGGGCCGGCGCCAGCTCAATCGAGGGCATGCGTAATCGCGGATTAATTCGCGAACCCGGCACCTTTTGGGATTACGAAAACTATGACACCTTACTCGCCGTTTACGCGCTCAAGAAAACCTTTAAGAGCCCTGAAGAGTACCTGACTTACCCCCACAGGGCGTTATTCGATCAACTTGGAATGACTAATACATTGCCGTCGACAGATCGTTTTGGCGATTTCATTTTCTCCTCGCAGGTTTACACCAATGCACGTGATCTCGCGCGCTTTGGCATGCTCTATCTTCAAAATGGTGTCTGGCAAGGTAAGCGCTTACTATCAGATGAGTGGATAGACTTCGTAAGAAAACCTGCGCCTGCCTCATCTATTAGAGGGAATGACTACGGTGGCCATTGGTGGCTAGTGCCCGACGACAGAAAGGGAGAGGTACCGCCTGACGCCTACAGCACGGCCGGCAACCGCGGTCAGTACGTCATTGTTGTGCCCAGTCATGATCTTGTTATTGTCCGTCGTGGTCTCGACTTTGGAAAACAAGGATTTAACCGCTGGGATCTCTTGCGCGAAGTTCTGAAAGCATTTCCCGCTCCCTGACCCGAGAATAAACTCTCGATGACACGTCTTTTCAGAAACCAGGCTTGGCGCTAATGAACCGGGTTCTCTGCGCGCGCGTTCCTCTCTCTAAACGGAAAGTCCAAATAGCGACCAAGTAGATAGCGGCTGGACTAGTCGCGATTTCTGAGGCTCTCACACATTATCGCCACTCAGGTTATTAGGAGTCTCTCATGACCCGCCGAACTTACGAGCGCGACGGTAAAGACATTGAATCGGCAAGTGATGTCGACGAGCTCGTCTCCGATAAACGAGCTGGATGGCGCGCCAGTGCCGCAAAAGCGAGAAGACGACAGCGCCGCTACAAAAAAAGACTGACTAACGAGATCATCCACAACGATTATGCAGAGCCCCTAACAGCGGAGGATTAACTGCAGCGCTTAAGCAACATTGCGCTTCCACTTCCCGCTGCACCACTTGCCGCGACGACGGCAAGCTCGCCCCCCGAACGGTAAAGCTCATCGATAGCGGTACCAATCATAATGACCCCGGTCGCACCCATTGGGTGGCCCAGTGCAATACAACCCCCATTCACGTTGACGCTATCTGGTTCGATGCCTAACTCATGATGCAACTTAACGATTGTTGCGGCGAAAGCCTCGTGGATCTCCAAGACATCAACGTCTTCCGGTGTGAGCTGATTACGCTTAAGTATCTCCGATGTGGCAGCCACGCAGCCACCTACGACCTCTAGCGGCTCCCCGCAACAGGTTACCGAGTCTAAAATCTCTACCTTGGGCCGCACTGACAGGTCGCTCTGTAGTTGCTCATCGCCGACCAGTAAGACACCGGCGCCATCACACATCGAGGGTGAGTTTGCCGCCGTATGCACATGCGAAATACCACCAATGTCATTAAAAGCGGCGCGCTGAACACTATCGGAGCCCTCAGCCCCCAGCTTGGCAAAAGCCGCGGGCATTTCCGCCAAACGCTCGCGCGTCAGACTAGGGCGTATGCATTCATCAAGTGAGACATCACCCGATGATGTTTCCACGGGCACAATCGAGGAAAATCGCGCCTGAGCCTGTGCAGCAAGTGCCCTTTGATGGCTCAAATAAGCTACCTCGTCACAGGCTTCTCGCGTGGCACCTGTCCGAGTTGCAATGAGGTCGGCGCCCGCACCCATCAACAACATCTGATGCATTACCCCAAAATCGTGATCGGCAAAAACGCGAGCCCTGTCTGCCATTAACGGTACACGTGACATCATCTCGACGCCCCCAGCAAGCACTGCTGAGGACTGTCCGGCGCCCACCTTCAATGCGGCAATTGCAACGGCATCGATACTCGACGAGCAAAAACGATTAATCGTAAGCCCGGCAATACTCGAGGGCCAGCCGGCCAACAGTGTCGAAGTTTTTGCAACGTTCGCCGCTTGCTCACCCTGTTGTGTCACACAACCCAATACCACCTCCGATATCAGGCTGGGATCAAGTTGCACTCGCTGAGCCAGCGTCTGGTGGAGCTGCGCTAACAGTTCCGTAGGCGTTATCTCGTGCAAGCCCCCAGAGTCTTTTGCTTTCGTGCGGGGGCTTCGAATCGCGTCATAAATGAACGCCTTTTTCACTGCCCAACACCCACCACCAAACTTGCGCAGGTGGTAGTACTCCCACCCACATTAAACGTCAGCAGATTCTCCGCCCCTGCGATTTGATACTCGCCAGCCCTACCCGACACTTGCTTTGCACAATCAAGCGCCATCCTCACGCCGGTCGCTCCTACAGGGTGTCCGAGACCAATCAGCCCACCGCTGGCATTAATAGGGAAGTCTCCGTCGAGCGCGATACGGCCCTCTTCGATTGCCTTCCAGCTCTCACCGGGTGCCGTCAGACCCGAGTGATCAATCGCCATGTATTCGGTAATGGTGAAACAGTCGTGCGTCTCTAGGCCATCGACAGATGTCACTGCCTTCATATTGGCGCGACCGAGTGCCTCGCTAATGGTGGCAGCCGCGTGCGGAAATATGACGCCATTGCCCCGCGAGCTTGTAAGCTTTGTATCGAGTGAAATAGGCGCGGAGCGGTGCCCCCAACCTTTTATGCGAGGGATATCCGCAAGCTTCAGACCCTGCTTCTCAGCGTGCGCCTTTGCGACATCCTCGTTGGCCAGAATGATACACGCGGCACCATCCGTAATTTGGCCACAATCGAGCTTGCGGACACGCCCTTCAATCACCGGATTGAGGGTGTCATCAGCGCTAAAGCTACCGTCGGCAAACTGCCACCCTCGAGTCTGAGCGTTGGGATTTAACTTAGCGTTGGCAAAATTTATTTCAGCAATGCGCGTCAAGTGCTCATCACGAATACCGTGTCGCATGTCGTACTCACGCGTTATGAGATCAAACATATAGGGCCACGGAAAGTCGCAGACTTGCGCCTCATGCCCCTTCCACGTCGCCGCGCCGAGATACTCTGCACCGGTCTTACCGTTAACATTTCGCATAAGCTCAAGGCCTAGAACGCAGGCGGTGGAGTAGTGGCCCGCTTCAATATCGCGCATGGCCCCCAATATGGCCATTGACCCTGATGCGCAAGCCGCCTCATGACGCGAGGTGGGGAGCATTGCGAGCTCTGGATAAACCTGTCCAAAGAAGCCGCCGATGAGCCCTTGTCCCGCAAACAAGTCAGCAACAAAATTCCCGACGTGACCTACTTCGATTTGACCTGGCTCGATGGCGGCATCCGAAATCGCGTCGCGCAGGACCTCAGAAAACATATCGTAGACTTCGAGATCCTCACGGGCCCAGTTTCTGGAAAAGTCAGTCTGGCTACCACCCAGTATGTAGACGGCCGTTCCCATTATTATGTCCTTCGATTCCCATCTATTCCTGTCACTTTAACCAGAGATGTGACCTGATGCGAACTTGCGGTCGACGAAGGAGAAATTGGCGAACAAACACGGGGCTTGCGCAACTGCGGGCTATTGATGGGTCAGATAGCGTTGATGCAAGCGCCTGATGCGCAAAGCATTCGTGCCGCTGCGCAAAAAAAAGCCACCCAATGGGTGGCTTTTTTAAAAATGGTGGGTCGTGCTGGGTTCGAACCAGCGACCAATTGGTTAAAAGCCAACTGCTCTACCGACTGAGCTAACGACCCGAAAACTGCTTCAAGAGGGCGCGAATCTTACGACTTACAGACAAAAAAGCAAGCCCTGAAAATTACCGATACCGTGTCGGGTCAACGACACCTGCATCCGAGAAGCCAGCGGCTCTAATACGACAACTATCGCAAACACCGCAGGCCCGTCCCTGCTCATCAGCTTGATAACAGGAAACGGTCATGGCGTAGTCAACCCCGTGCGCTATACCCCTTCTAATGATGTCCGATTTACTCAAGTGAATTAGCGGTGTTTTCAGCTCAATAGACGCGCCCTCTACACCCGCTTTAGTGGCTACACCTATAAGGTTTTGATACGCGGCAATGAATTCGGGACGACAATCTGGATAACCTGAGTAATCCACGGCGTTAACACCGATGTAAATCTCTGTGGCTTCAAGTACCTCTGCCCAACCCAGCGCAAGTGACAGAAAAACAGTATTGCGTGCCGGAACATAGGTGACAGGAATACCCTCCTGAGGGGTTGTTGGCACGTCAATATCCATATCGGTCAATGCCGATCCACCGATCGCGGACAGGTCCAGGGAGATCACTCGATGCACGACATCACCGTAGCTCGCCGCTATCGCTTTGGCCGCATTAAGCTCTGCACGATGACGCTGCCCATAATCAAAACTTAAGCTGTAGCACTCTCGAGACTGGCTGTGGGCCATCGCAAGCAGCGTCGCTGAGTCCAACCCCCCTGACGTTAAGATCACCGCCTTCGTCGTCATATCAGCTCCTAACGCCCCGGCTCATCGTTCCAGAGAATTTTATGCAATTGCATTTGGAAACGGACCGGAAGTCTGTCGGCTACAATCCAGTCAGCCAAATCTGACGCGGCGATATCATGATGCGAAGGAGAGAAGAGCACATCCGAAACGCGGCTAACAAGTGCGTACTCGTCGAGCTTGAACCTCGCCCACTCGTAATCCTCCCGGCTACAGATAACGAACTTCACTTGGTCGTTGGGCGTCAGCAACGCCACATTGCTCCAAAGATTCCGATGCGACTCTTTCGAGTCCGGCGTCTTGATATCCACGACACGACTGACCGTCGTTGGCGTGTCTTCAATCGACATGGCACCACTGGTCTCCAGTGACACATCAAAGCCCGCGTCGCAAAGCACGTTTAAAAGGTCATTGCAGGCGACTTGCGCCAGAGGCTCACCCCCGGTCACACAAATCGTCTTGCAATCGAAACCGCCAACGCTCTCTAGAATACTGTCAAAGGACATCATTGCGCCTCCCGAGAAGGCGTATTCCGTATCGCAATACTGGCAACGTAGGGGACAGCCGGTCAAACGCACGAACACCGTTGGCAAACCCGCAGAACGAGCCTCGCCCTGTAGCGAGTGAAATATTTCAGTGATGCGTAACTGAGACAAAATTAAGGACCCGCGAACTTATTTGGTAGCTACTGACTATCGAGGAAGTCTTTGGCGAGCTGCGCCGCTGGATGCCCGTCTGCACCGTATTCTGAAATGACGCGCTGCAAATACTCTCGTGAGCGCTCTTGATTCCCCTTAAGGGCATGCACCCGTCCCAACTTGTAAAGTGCATCGGGCACTTTGCGATCATTGGGGTACTGGTCTAGTAACACCTGAAAGTTTTGTCTGGCTGACTCTGGATCCACGGGCTCCACAACAAGGTACAGCTCACCCAACCAATAGTGCGCGTTGGGCGCAAAACGTCCAAACGGGTACTCACCAAGAAAAGCTGCAAAAGCCGTCAAGGCATCACTAAATTGACGCTCGCGCACCAATCCGTAAGCCGCTTGGTAGGCCTCCTGCTCGCCCATCTGGGGTGCCTTAAGGGGTTCCTCAGATCCCACATTGGAATCTCCCACCGCGACCGTGTCAGCCGGTGATATTGGATCGTCCGTGGCATTGATGCCCTCTCCCGACGCAATAGTTGCAAGGCGTCGATCGACTTCAACGTAACGCTCGAGCGACTGATCCTGCAAACGCGTAAGCAAACTCGCTTGCTCCTCGACCAAACCGTTAAGACGCCGGATCTCCTCTTCAAGTTGTTGGACCCGGAGCGCAAGCGAACGCGCATCTGAGCTCATGTCCGCTAACGGCTCTGGAGTGAGCGGTACGCCTGACGTGTCTGCCTGCACATAGGGCACGACGCTCGACGGGGCCTGAGCTCCCTGAAGCTCGAAACTCTGCGCAGCAACCTGATGGGTAAAAATAAAAAAGCCGGCGACCAGCGCCGGCTTTGTCAAACGTCTAGAGATCATAAAGCCTTACTTGATCTCCACGCGTCGATTCTTGCTCCAGCTCGACTCGCCCGAGCCGTAGGCAACCGGGTTTTCTTCGCCATAACTGATCGTTTCAATTCGGTATCCTGGTACACCACTCGCAACCATGTAGTCACGGACCGCATTGGCACGACGCTCACCCAACGCGAGGTTGTACTCGCGTGTTCCCCGCTCATCCGTGTGGCCTTCCAAACGAACGTTACCGCCATCAGCCATCATTAATGCAACGTGCGCATCAATGGCCGCGCGTGAGTCATCGGTCAACGATGAGCTATCGTAATCAAAGTAGAAAACGCTACCGACTGCAGAGGCTGCATCCATAAGGCGACGTTTTTCTTCACGCTTCTCAGCCATCGCCATGGCTTTCTGCTTTTCAACGGCGCGCTGCTCTGCGGCTGCCGCCTCCGCTGCTGCAACCTGCTCCGCCGCCGCACGTTCAGCCGCTGCCTGAGCTGCCGCCTCCTCTTTCGCCGCGTTACTTGAGCATGCGCTCACTAAAGCGGCCATCAAAACAACTGCAGCTGCTTTCCCCAAAGTGTTTTTCGTTGTCATGGCGTGTTTCCTACACAAAGTCTGGTTTTGTATTGCATATAATGTAGCGCATATATGTCTATTTGTTGAACGAAAGTGACGATTTTTCTTACCAACTAAACAACATTGGAGACCACGCGGGCTCTTGCACACTGCCGGAGCGAGCAGGAAGGCTAAATTTCACCCCTCCGTCAACGGCAACAGCACCTAACACGCTTCGTTCTCCTCGCTTTGTCGCGTAAATAACGAGAGATCCATTGGGCGCGATACTTGGACTCTCATCGAGTGACGTCTCCGTCAAAACAGTCATTCGCTCTGTAATCAAGTCAAAGACCCCGATATGAAAACGACCATCTCTCTGGTGAACGAGCGCAACGTTACGTCCATCCTCTGCGACGCGCGCACGCGCGTTGTAACGCCCTTCGAACGTTACACGTTCAACTTTCCCGGTGGCTAAGGTATATCGATAAATTTGAGGACGCCCTCCCCGGTCAGACGTGAAGAGCAGGGATTTTCCATCCGGCATCCAAGTCGGTTCGGTATCAATCGCATAATGACGCGTTAGTCGCGTCAGCTGCTTTGTTTCGAGATCAAGAAGGTATATGTCGGGGCTGCCGTCTTTGGACAACACAAGCGCCATTGATCTGCCGTCGGGTGACCATACGGGGGAGTTATTCAGGCCTCGGAAATTCGTAAGCTGTTCACGCGCCCCCGTCGCGAGCACTTGCCGATAAATCGCAGGCCGCGATGACTCAAACGAGACGTAAGCGACTTCCTTACCGTCAGGTGACCAACTCGGCGCCAAAATAGGATCTCGCCCTTCGAGTAGCACGATGGGACGCTGACCGTCGGCATCAGCAACCGTCAAGCGATAAAAGTCTTTTCCCTCAGGATTTCGGGTTACCGACACATAAATTAAGCGCGTCGCAAAGGCGCCTTGAATGCCCGTTAACTTCTCGTAAATAGCATCCGCAACACGGTGTGCCACCATTCTCGCCTCCGACTCGGGACCGGCCACCTGGGATGAGAAAAGCTCAGTCCCCCGATCGACATCGTAAAGTGCGAATTCAATACGCAGTTGCACACCTTTACTGACGCGGCCGATAACCAGATAACGCGCCGCAATGGCCCGCCAATCACGGTAGAAAATGTCTTCGGTACGTGTAGGCAAGCTCAACATATCGCGGCGACTAACAGGGCTGAACTGGCCGCTTCTGGCCAAGTCAGAGTCAATAATTTGAGCGAAGTCCACGGGCGCCGCGCCCAAACCGTCCCAAGCAAAGGGTGCCACTGCAATCGAGGTGGGGTTGTCGATGCCACGCGTCACCTGGATTTCGAGTTGTGCAACGGACGCGCCGCTAAAACAAAGAGCGCAGACAGTCAGGAAAATACGCAACAACATGATCAATACCTCAAATCCTCAGGACGGAACCGCAACGGGAAACGGCGAAAGTATCGCTCGAAATCAGAAATAGATAAAACCGCCACTTCGGGAAATTGACCCACGCGCTCAACAGCGGCAATCGCGCTGCGATCAAAGGCGTTACTCCCGCTTCCGGTCGCAACAGTAATACCCACCACCTCACCCGTGGGAACGAGGCTTATTGTCAGCAAGGCCTCCATGCCATTTCTTGCAGAAGCTGGACGCCGCCAATTTTGCGTGATGCGGGCTTGCATCAAAGCGGCCACCTGCTGAACTTCGTCAAGCGCATCCCCCTGATCAATAGACGCCATCTGAGGGAGTTCATCTAGCCCGGCCATCAACTCCTTCTGTAGCTCAGCGAGCCGGTCCTCTTGCAGCGAGTCAGGTGTGATCTCTTCGATCGGCTCCTTTGGTGGCTCAACGAGCGCCGGGACGACTGGCTTTGGCTCGAGCGGGGCAGGTTTTGGCTTGGGCTTGGGCTTGGGCTTGGGCTTCGGTTTGGGCTTTGGTTTGGGCTTTGGTTTGGGCGGGGACTTCTTGGGCGCTTTCAACGACACCAGCGATGCCTGAACCACTTGCGCTTTCGCGACGACCGTTGCCTCACTCGTGTTCCACTCTCCCTCTATGGCGACTAAAAAGGCCACGTGAACAAGGACAGCAACAAATAAAGGGACGGCGATAATGAGGACGCGATCAGAATTCACTGTCTTCTCGCCGGCGCCTCGGTGACCAACCCCACTGATGGCGCGCCCGCAGCCTGTAACTCTGACATAAGCGAGACCACTTCTCCGTAGGGTACTCTCGCATCACCCCACACCATCACTGCTTTATCAGGGTTGCGTTTTAGCACAGTGGCAACACGCTGGCGCACTGTCTCAATACTCAGTGCCTGGTCATCACTCGCGCCTAAATTGAGATACAGCTTCGCTTCGGCATCGATCGAGACAATCAAAGGCTCAGCATCACTGTCAGAGACCGGCGTTGAATTGGCTTTAGGCAAATCAACTTCCACGCCTTGCATCAATAACGGTGCCGTCGCCATAAAAATGACCAGCAACACCAGCATGACATCGATGTAAGGTACAACATTGATTTCAGCAACGGCGCGACGCGGTCTCACTGCCCACTCCCGCCTTTTTGCGCGTAGCTTTGCCGCTGCAGTAGGCCCGAGAACTCATCGACAAAGGCATCATAACGGTTGAGTAGCGCATCCACTCTTGCTGCAAACCGGTTGTAGGCCAATACAGCAGGAATGGCGGCAAAAAGCCCCATTGCCGTCGCGATGAGTGCTTCAGAAATGCCCGGTGCAACCGCAGCAAGCGTTGCTTGTGAGCTTGTCGCTAACCCTCTGAAGGAGTGCATAATCCCCCAAACAGTGCCAAATAGACCGATGTAGGGACTTGTAGATCCGACGGACGCCAAAAAGGGCAAATTGTGTTCCAGCCGATCGCTCTCTCGGGTAAGCGCCACGCGCATCGCGCGTCGTGATCCCTCGACAATCGCCTCGGCGTCCATGCTGGGTTGACGCGATAGCTTTGAAAACTCCTTGAAACCGGCACGAAATAGGGCTTCACCACCGGTGATATCAGCGCCCTCATCGATCGCATTAGAGCCCTCTCGATAGAGCTGTGCGAGATCCATTCCCGACCAAAATCTATCTTCAAAATCGAGGAGCTCTGCATCCGCACGACGTAAAATGATGACCCGCTGCACGATCATGAACCAGGATGTCACTGACGCAGCCACCAGAATGGCCATCACGAGCTTGACCGTGAAGCTAGCCCCTACTATTAGCTCGATTACACTCAGTTCATCTGTCATCTGTTACCTCTTTTGGTATTAGCGCCCCTTTGAGCACCTTCCTCAACCCGATCGGCATTCGCTTAGGCTTTCCGGTCTTTCCATCTGTTAACGCTGCGGTAACCTGACCGCGGGCCAACACCTGCTCCCCTCGAAGTACAGCTTGCTCAAAGACAATCGATGCACCACCTGCAGCGATGACTTTTGCGTTCGCGACCACCTCATCATCGAGCCTCGCAGGCAACAAATAATCAATGCTCGCGGAGGTCACTACAAATACTGATCCGTCCTCCATCACAGCGGTTTTATCGACTCCCATAGAACGGATAAGCTCTGTGCGAGCGCGTTCAAAATACTTTAAATAATTCACGTAGTAGACGATACCACCGGCATCCGTATCCTCGATGTAAATACGGATTGGCAAAGCAAACTCAAGCACCCTCTTTATCTCCAAGGTCCAACGCTAAATTGGTTGAGGCGGGCTCCGAGGTTTTGCCCAAGGACTCGCCCGACCTCGGCGCTGGTAACCCAAAATGTCGATAGGCCGCGTTCGTCGCTATGCGTCCGCGTGGCGTGCGAATAATGAGCCCCTGTTGAATCAAATAGGGCTCGATAACATCCTCGAGCGTCCCTCGCTCTTCAGATAGCGCAGCGGCCAAGCTGTCGATGCCAACTGGACCACCCTCAAACTTCTCAATGAGCGCCAGTAAAAAACGCCGGTCCAAATGATCGAAACCTTGATCATCAACACTCAGCATGTCGAGGGCCTGCTCCGCCATTTGCTTAGAAATTAGCCCGTCGCCTTTAACCTGAGCGTAATCTCGCACCCTTCGCATTAGACGATTCGCGATTCGAGGGGTACCTCTCGATCGCTTCGCGATTTCCAGTGCCCCGGCATCATCGGCCTCAACACCCAAGATCGATGCAGCGCGAGTAACGATATGCTTTAAATCTCCCACCTCGTAAAACTCTAAACGCTGCACGATGCCAAAGCGATCTCTAAGCGGTGACGTGAGAAGACCGGCTCGTGTCGTGGCGCCCACCAGCGTAAACGGCGGCAAATCGAGTTTAATAGAGCGTGCGGCGGGCCCCTCACCAATCATGATATCAAGCTGAAAATCCTCCATCGCGGGGTAGAGAATCTCCTCAACATAAGGACTCAAACGGTGAATCTCGTCGATGAACAAAACATCGTTAGGTTCGAGATTCGTCATGATAGCGGCAATGTCTCCGGCCTTCTCAAGCACGGGACCACTGGTCGTTTTCAGCTGCACGCCCATCTCATTTGCGACAATACTGGCCAGCGTGGTCTTGCCGAGGCCGGGGGGGCCAAATATGAGCGTATGGTCTAGTGGTTCTCCTCGCCCTTTAGCCGCTGACAGGAAGATTTCCATCTGTTCCTTGACAGCTGTCTGCCCAATGTAATCGTTTAATGTTTGCGGCCGAACCGCACGATCAAGTGCCGTTTCGCGATTGTCGGCGGTGTCACCCGCTACTAGTCGATCTGTCTCTATCACTATGACTTCCTCGCTAACGCCATTTCCTCACCGCATAGCTGACTGTAATGCAGCACGAATCAAACCCTCGCTCGTTTCGACATCCTCGGACTCGACAGCCGAAATGAGCCGCGAGGCTTCTGTCGGTTTGTATCCCAGTGCCACCAAGGCTTGCTCCGCTTCGCCACGGATATCCAATTTAGTATCTGAGGCAGGGGAAGCGACACCCTGAGTTGGCAATACATCCGAAAGCCACTGCCCAGCCTTGTCACGCATTTCAACAAGCAGCCGCTCGCCCGTTTTCTTACCTACACCAGGCAACGCCACCAGCGCATCGACATCATTTCGATTGAGACAAGCCGCAAACTGCTCGGTATCCATGCCAGAGAGTATCGCGAGCGCCAGCTTTGGACCTACGCCGTTTACTTTAATGAGATCTCGAAATAAACGCCGGTCAATCTCTCTGACAAAGCCGAAGAGCTGCTGTGCATCCTCCCGCACAACAAAATGGGTCAATAAAATGCATTCCTCGCCAACGCCCGGCAACTGATAGATCGTTGTCATGGGGACTCTGACTTCATAGCCAACGCCTCCGACGTCGATGATGACCTCTGGCGCTTGCTTGGCAATAATGATGCCGCGTAGTCGTTCGATCATGTGCTGTAAAACTCCTTGAGAACTACTTGAGCCGTCGCATCGCGAACGCCTGAGCTCCGGTCGCGCGTCGCACAGCCTCTCCGCTAATATGGCAAAGCGCCGCCGCAAGCGCGTCACTCGCATCCTCACCGGGCGTCGCAGGCAGTCGCAGCAGCCGCGTCACCATGTGCTGGACTTGGTCCTTTGTTGCGCCCCCAGTACCCACGACCGCCTGCTTTATTTGACGCGTTGCGTACTCAAAAACTTCTAGCTCACGGGTAGCGCAAATCACCATGGCGGCACCGCGTGCCTGCCCAAGCTTCAGGGCAGATCCGGCACTTTTATTCATGAAAACTTCTTCGATCGCAGCAACCGTTGGAGAAAACTCGTCAATAATCTCGTTGAGCGCTTGAGCCAACACTTTAAGGCGCAATGCTAAGGGCTCATCGACAGGCAACTTGATCACGCCACTACTGACGTACCGGTTACCCGCCTGTGTTACTTCGACAAGACCGAATCCCGTTTTACGGGATCCGGGATCGATACCAAGAATGACTGTCACCGATGACCTCCGCTCATAGCCTGATTGTGCGGCAAACAAGCAATAGAGTCATGTCATGGCAACAATTACTTTTCGGGGGTACGCAACCGTATACTGAGATCACGAAGCTGCTGCTCCGATACTTCTCCCGGTGCATCGGTCATGACGCACTGCGCTGACTGAGTCTTGGGGAAGGCAATCACGTCGCGAATGGATTGACCGTCAACCATGAGCATGACCAAGCGGTCCAAACCAAAGGCTAGTCCGCCATGAGGTGGTGCACCGTGTTTGAGTGCTGCCAACAAAAAGCCAAACTTGGCCTCCGCTTCCTCAGAGGAGATACCCAGCACATCGAACACCGCTTTCTGCATATCTTGGCGGTGTATTCGGATCGAGCCACCTCCAATTTCGCTGCCATTGAGCACCATGTCGTAAGCACGCGATAGCGCTTGCTGGGGTGCAGCTGTTAGTTCACCGACATCACACGAGGGTGCTGTAAACGGGTGGTGGATCGCCGTAAGCGAGCCATCGCCAGTCTCTTCAAACATAGGAAAATCGACAACCCACAGAGGCGCCCAGCCACTCCCAACAAGGCCCATCATTTCCGCGACCTTGAGTCTTAGAGCGCCCAAGGCATCGTTCACCACTTGGCGCTTATCAGCGCCAAAGAACACGATATCACCGTCTTCGAGGGCCAATCGCTCCACCAACTGATGGACTGTTGCTTCGGGCATAAATTTAAGGATCGGCGACTGCAAGCCTTCTACACCTGCGGCCTTGTCGTTCACTTTTATCCAAGCGAGACCGCGCGCACCGTAGTTGCCGACGTACTTAGTGAGCTCATCAATTTCTTTGCGGCTAATGGTGGAACCACCCGGCACACGGAGCGCGGCCACACGGCCTTTTACATCGTTTGCAGGCCCAGAGAACACCTTAAACTCAACGTCTTGCATTAAATCATCGATGGAGATGAGTTCCAGATCGATTCGCAGGTCGGGCTTGTCCGATCCAAACCGCTCCATGGCCTCGTGCCAAGTCATTTGCGGGAAATCACCTAAGTCCACATTTAAATGCTGCTTAAACAGGGTCTGAACCATGCCTTCGGTGAGCCGCATAACCTCACTCTCGTCGGTAAACGAGAGCTCTATATCAATTTGAGTAAATTCGGGTTGGCGATCTGCTCGAAGGTCCTCGTCGCGAAAACAACGCGCAATTTGGTAGTAACGATCAAAGCCAGAGACCATCAAAAGCTGCTTAAACAACTGCGGAGATTGTGGCAGCGCAAAGAATTTTGATGCATTCGTTCTACTGGGCACCAAATAATCGCGGGCACCCTCAGGTGTGGCGCGAGTCAATACGGGGGTTTCAATATCAAGGAACCCAGCAGACTCCAGGTAGCTTCTAATCGTTGACGTAATCTGAGATCGGCTAATTAAATTACGTTGCATCGACTCACGGCGAAGATCCATAAACCGGTAACGCAAACGGACATCTTCACCCACTGTTTGGTGCGCATCGAGTGGAAAAGGTGGTGGCGCTGATTCATTGAGTATGACCAGCTCTTTGCCCAGAATCTCAATATGCCCTGTCGCCATTGCGGGATTAACGGTCTCCGCCGAGCGCTCTCGAATTCGCCCCGTGATCTGAAGTACGTATTCACTACGAACTTTATCCGCCAGTGCGAAATGCTCCTTGGTATCGGGATCGAAGACCACCTGAACAATGCCGTCGCGATCACGCATATCCAAAAAGATGACCCCGCCGTGATCTCGACGCCGGTCAACCCAGCCACAAATTGTGACCGTCTCCCCGACAGAAACGTCTTTTGTTGCACCGCAATAATGTGTTCGCATGGTCATTCTCTAATTCACTTCCGGTCGGCCTAGTCCGCCGAGCTTTTCGTTGTGCTGGTCGCACTGCTAGATGAGGTGGCAGATGTACTGGAGCTCCCTGAATCAGATGTAGTGCTCGAGTCATTCACAAGATTCTTTTTCGCGCCGGTTTTAAAGTCGGTTTCATACCAACCCGATCCGGCCAGCCGAAAAGCCGGCGCCGATACTTTTTTCTTCAAAGACGCCGCACCGCATTCCGGACAGTCGGTCAACGGGGCATCCGATATTTTCTGCAATGCCTCCAGCGCGTTACCGCAGGCACCACATACGTATTCGTAAATTGGCATGCGAAGGTCTCTAAGAAATAAAACAGGACCGCTTTGTTGCGGCGGGCGCAAGATTACACTAATCGGCCGCCGAGGTTAATGGGAATACTGACCGTATGGTGCATCGCGCCGCAAAGCCCCATGAAAATCTTGATGCTTAAACCAAAGTATCAACAGGCAAAGGCGTTTTCTGGTGGCATTTATCATCGTCGTCCCGATCTATAGTGAAGAGAGGTTTGATACACTTCGCTCAGCCGTTGCCAATGAGACGGCGAGCACGCTTTTAAGAAGGTTCCCGCAATGCGATTTTCCCAATTCCCCATATCAACGACAAAAGAGACGCCCGCCGATGCCGAGGTTATCAGTCATCAACTGATGCTGCGCGCTGGACTCATCAAGCGCATTGCCGCCGGCATCTATACTTGGATGCCCTTGGGACTCAAGGTCGTTCGCAATGTTGAACGCGTCGTGCGAGAAGAAATGGAGAATGCCGGTGCCGTTGAGCTATCGATGCCGGTCGTTCAGCCCGCGGAGTTGTGGGAGGAATCGGGTCGATGGGAGCAATACGGACCCGAGCTTTGCCGACTCAAAGATCGTCACGATCGCGACTTCTGTCTTGGCCCGACTCACGAGGAAGTGATTACGGATCTCGCCAAAACCGAAATCAAAAGCTATAAGCGGCTGCCTTTAAATTTCTTTCAAATTCAAACGAAGTTTCGCGATGAGATTCGACCTCGTTTTGGTGTCATGCGCTCGCGCGAGTTTGTCATGAAAGACGCCTATTCATTTCACGAAAATCAAGACTCTCTCGAACAGACTTACTGGCGAATGCACGAAGCCTACTCCACTATTTTTGACCGACTTGGACTCGATTATCGTCCCGTAGAGGCCGACACGGGCTCCATCGGTGGCAGTCACTCCCACGAATTCCATATGTTGGCCGACTCAGGTGAAGACGATATTGCCTTTTCAACAGAGAGTGATTTCGCCGCCAACGTAGAACTTGCCGAAGCCTTGCTACCCGAACAAGTAAAGACTGATTTTGAGCCGCTAGAGTGCTTTGATACACCCGGCGCCAAAACCATCGAGGCCCTGGAGAAGCGCTACGGCGTTCCCGCAACCCATTCACTTAAGACGTTATTTGTCGAAGACGCGCAAGGCGAGCTCGTCGCACTCGTTTTACGGGGTGATCATCAGCTCAATGAAATTAAAGCCGAAAAAATCGATGGTCTGAGTCAGCCGCTTCGCATGGCGCAAGAGACTGCAGTAAAAACGGCCACCGGTGCATCCTTTGGCTCACTCGGACCTGTGAACCTCAACGCGCGAGTTGTGGTGGATCGCGCTGCATCGGTGCTCGTCAACTTCGTCTGCGGTGCCAACGAGGATGATAAACATTTGAAGAACGTCAACTGGGGTCGCGATATCGAACATTACGAAGTTGCTGACTTGCGGACCGTTGTGGCAGGTGACCCCAGCCCCTGTGGAGCGGGCGTACTCGAAATTAAACGCGGCATCGAAGTGGGCCACATTTTCCAGCTAGGAACAAAATACTCGGAAGCCATGAACGCCACGGTTCTCGATCAAAACGGCAAGTCAGTGCCTATGACAATGGGTTGCTATGGCATTGGGATTACGCGAATAGTCGCCGCCGCAATTGAGCAAAACCACGATGCCAACGGCATTATTTGGCCGGCGGCCATGGCGCCCTTTTCAGTCGTGCTGATTCCATTGGGTATGGAAAAGTCGGAAACGGTCGCCGCCGCCGCCCAAGCGCTTTATGCAGACCTGAAAGCTGCGGGTATCAACGTGGCGATGGATGATCGCAAGGAACGACCCGGGGTCAAATTCGCGGATTGCGAGCTCATTGGCATACCACTTCGGGTAACGATTGGTGAACGCTCCCTCAATGAAGGCGTTGTTGAAGTCCAGGGTCGGCGAGACAGCGAAGCCACAAACGTTACGATTGACGCTGCGGTGGCCTACGTGGTGGACGCGGTATCATAGTTTGGTGCGCAGACTTACGCTGTGACCGAGTTGGCAATCGCAACGACCGCGGTTGACCGCGGCTGATTAAGCTCTCAGTGTGAAGCCTAAGCAAAGGAGGACTCACGTGGACAGTAATGCATTTCAGCGCTGGAATAGCGACCTTGCTAATGTCATTGCCCATGTTGGAGACCCTATTTTCTTTCAGCAAGTATTTGCTGCGATCGAGGCGCAAGTGCCCGTGGCTTACCCTCAGGCATGGCTTTATCACAAGGATCTACCGCCTCAGTTGCTCGATCACAAAATTCCGAAGGACGCCTACGATTCTCAAGTGGACGAATATTTGGAGGGGCCTTATCGGGAAGACCCGTTTTTCAAAATCTCACTGAGCGCACCACGCAACAACTGTTATCGCTTGTCACGGCTTGTCACTGGGGACTTCGAGCAAAGCAGCTATCACAAAGACTATTACGCAAGCACAGGCACGGTCGACGAAGCCATTATCGTGACGCGTCTCACAGACGGTAGTGTTATCAACATCAGTCTAATGCGGCTGTTAAATCAGGGTGAATTCAGTGAGGACGAATACAATTGGTTGTGCAGCGTGAGTCAATGTCTTGCTGAGCTAATTGACTTGCATACACGCCGAGAAGAATTCGTCGAGAGTAACCTCCTACAACCTGGCGTCGACTACCACATTCAGCAGGGGTATGAGACGTTTGGAACAAGCTATGTCAGTGACCGGGAGCAAGAGGTCCTTGAGTTACTCCTGCGCGGGTACGGTGCAGATACGAGCGCCGAGAAACTTGATATCTCGCTTGAGACAGTGCGCAGACATCGTAAATCCATCTACAAAAAGCTCGATGTGAACAGCCAGGCCGACCTTTTCGCTCTGTTTATCAATGTCATTCCATACGTTGCAAAATCAAAAGGTGAGGATCCGCTGAAGGCCTACATGGGCTGACCAGCAGGGGCTAACAGACGGGAGAGCCGTGCCCCCTGGGCTGCCCTATTGCTCGCTCATCGCTTACTCAAGGTCCTTCATCGACACCCCCTTTATGGATAACACTGGCGTACCCAAACCCTGAGTGTGGCGAGCGGGCCCGTATTACGCCCCTTACCCAGCTTAGGTAGCAACTGCCCCAACTAGGGCATTGTCGCCACCGTCTCAAACACGCACCCTTTCGCCTTACTCACAGCAGGTGCGTCCTGTGTACACAACAAAACAATTTTTAAAGGCCTATCCCGATATCACCATGATTGAGGCGCTCATTACCGACTGCAATGGCATTGCACGGGGTAAATGGCTGCCCGTACAAAAGATGGTGGCGATAGAAAATCAAGGGCTTAAGTTGCCCAAGTCAGCCCTTGGGCTGGATGTCTGGGGCCGTGACATTCCCGAACTTGCACATGCTAATGGCGATATCGACGGCTACTGTCACCTCGTTGAAGGGTCATTGAGACCGCTACTTACCGAGCGAGGCGTGGACCAAGCACAAGTCATACTCACCATGTCGGATAAAGACGGCTCTCCGTTCATGGGAGATCCCCGGCAAGTGCTCGATGCCCTTGTTGGGCGCTTTACCGACAAGTCACTTAAACCCTGCATGGCGGTAGAGCTCGAATTCAGTCTACTGCCTCGACCAGAAACCAATGACTCGGTGGGCAGCGCGCTACGCGATCAAAATAGCGTTGGCGGCAACCTTTATGCGCTAAGCGAACTTGATTACCACGCGCCCCTGCTGGAAGCGCTGCGACAGGCGTTCGAAACGCAGGACCTCCCCTACGAGGGCATTATTAAAGAGTCGGCCCCCAGTCAGTTCGAGATCAACGTTGCACACAGTGATGATGTGATGCTACTCGCCGATCAAGTCGTTCGAATGCAGCGAACAATACGTTCCGTCGCAGCGCGACATGGCTTTATTGCCAGTTTCATGCCCAAGCCCATCGACAACGAGGCCGGGAACGGTCTCCACGTCCACTGCAGCCTCCTTGAAGAGAACGGTGTTAACGTCTTTGACAATGGGGAAGAAGAGGGCTCTGAGCTATTACACTATGCGGTAGCTGGATGCTTGGAGTTACTGCCCGCATCAATTCTGCTATTCGCACCGAGCTTTAATGCCTATCGCCGCTTTCAGCCCGGAAATCACGCGCCAACAGAGGCGACTTGGGGCTACGACAACCGGACAACAGCGCTCAGAATTCCCGAAAGCCCGGCACCAGCACGCCGAATTGAACACCGCGTAGCAGGGGCAGATGCAAACCCCTATCTCGTTCTCGCCGCTGTATTGGCAGGCATATGGCATGGTATCGAGAATAAGCTAAAGCCTCCGACAGCTATTGAGGGCAATGCCTGGGATCAGGCGATTGATGCACCCAAGCTCGCCACAACGATGGATCAAGCCATCGACGTCTTCCGCACAGAAAATCAATTGGCAGACTATTTAAGCGCCGAGTTTAAAACCCTGTTTTTAGCAACCAAGCAACAGGAGTGGGATGAGTTTTCTCGACGCGTCACCGAATTTGAACTGGAAACTTATTTGCGAATGTAGTTTGCTTTGCGCCTTCTGAATCAAAGGATAAAGCTATGACCAGCGTTTATGACTTCTCCGCCACCTTGGCTAACGGAAATGAAACATCATTAGCGGACTTTAAAGGCCAGGTGCTTTTGGTAGTAAACACAGCGTCAAAGTGTGGTTTCACACCCCAATACGAAGGCCTTGAAAAGCTCTACGCCGACCATAAGGACGCGGGCTTTTCCATTCTTGCGTTTCCGTGCAATCAGTTTGGCTCACAGGAGCCCGGCAGCACCGAGGAGATCGTCGAATTTTGCGAAACACGTTTCAGCACCAGCTTCCCGCTTTTCGAAAAAATCGAAGTCAACGGTAGTGGTGCGCATCCGCTATACAAGCACCTAAAGTCTGAAGTTAAAGGCATCATGGGAACTGCGGGCATCAAATGGAACTTCACGAAGTTCCTGATCAACCGTGACGGCGAGGTGGTTGCAAGATTCGGCTCACAGAAAAAACCTGCCGACATCGAAAAAGCGATCAAAGCGCTTCTGTGAAAAGCGGCGCGGGTACGGCGTCGGTCAGTAAGCCGACGTCGCCTTTCGTCAGCGAAAGCCGGAGCGCTTCCCTCTAGCCTTTAGTGTTCACGGGTTTCTCTGAATTTAATATCCGGCCATCGCTCCTGCATGAGGTTTAAGTTCACGCGTGTTGGGGCAAGGTAAGTAAGGTAACCGCCACCGTCCTCCGACAAGTGGTCCGACGCCTTTCTACGAAACTCCTCGAGCTTGCGGGGCTCATCTGCATCAAGCCATCGCGCCGTGTAAATATTGACAGGCTCATACAACGCATCGACCTTGTATTCGTCTTTCAGGCGGTGCGCCACTACATCGAACTGCAACTGCCCCACGGCACCGACGATCAAATCGGTCGAGTTCAACGGGGCAAAGACCTGCGTTGATCCCTCTTCTGACAACTGCTGCAAACCTTTTTGAAGCGCCTTCATTTTCATCGGGTCGGCGAGACGAATCTTACGGAAGAGCTCCGGGGCAAAATGCGGGATGCCGGTAAACTGAAGTGCTTCTCCTGACGTGAAGGTATCGCCAATTTGGATAGTACCGTGGTTGTGAAGCCCGATTATGTCCCCAGCCACTGCCAACTCGACCAGTTCACGCTCTCCAGCTTTAAACGAGACCGCGTCAGCAATGCGAATATCTTTTTCTATCCGCACATGCCGCATCTTCATTCCCTTTTCGTAGCGGCCTGAGCACACCCGCACAAAGGCAATACGATCTCTGTGCTTGGGATCCATGTTTGCCTGGATCTTAAATACAAAGCCTGAAAATGCACCCTCGGTGGGCGATACATCACGTGACTGAGTCATCCGGTGCTGTGGCTTAGGCGCCCATTCGACAAAGTCATCGAGCATTTCTCTTACCCCGAAATTACCCAGCGCCGTGCCAAAAAAGACGGGGGTTTGCTGACCTGCAAGGTAACGGTCTTTGTCAAAGGTATGACTTGCACCTCGCACCAACTCTATCTCGTCGCAAAAGTCGTCATACTCGTCATCCAGCAAGGCTCTCGCCTCGTCTGAATCCAAGCCATTAATCCGGGTGTCAGGTGGCAGCGTCTGCCCGTTACCCTGCTCGAAACAATGAATAGTGTCGGTGTACAGGTTGTAAACACCCTTGAAGAACTTTCCCATGCCAATGGGCCAGTTAATGGGCGCCGCCTCTATTTTCAAGACCTCTTCAATCTCATCCAGTAGCTCGATCGCATCGCGGATGTCGCGATCCAGCTTGTTAACAAAGCCGATAATTGGGGTATCGCGTAACCGACACACATTCATAAGTTTGATGGTTCGGTCTTCCACCCCCTTCGCGCCATCAACCACCATTAAAGCTGAATCGACAGCCGTTAGCGTGCGGTAGGTATCTTCGGAAAAGTCTTCGTGCCCTGGTGTGTCAAGCAGATTCACGGTGCGCGCTTTGTACGGAAACTGCATCACCGATGAGGTCACTGAAATACCACGCTCCTTCTCCATCGCCATCCAATCTGATGTCGCATGCGGACCGCGCTTCCCCTTAACAGACCCCGCCACCTGAATGGCGGACCCAAGCAATAACAGCTTCTCCGTGATGGTCGTCTTGCCCGCATCGGGGTGCGAGATAATAGCGAAGGTACGACGAGCGTTAATGGCGTTAGCGGTTTCTGACATGGGTCCTCCAATGACGCGACGGATTATGCCAGCTTCAACCTGAGAGTGTTTAACGCAGTGAGAGTTTTGACTGTAAATGCTGCACTAATCGTGTCGCCGCGTAAGACTGTTCGGGACAGACATCACCCAAAAGCCTTTTCAATGACGTCACTTGAAGTCCCGCGTAGCCGCACGGATTAATGCGTCCAAAATGGCTTAAATCAGGATCCACGTTCAACGAAAGTCCGTGATAACTGCATCCGCGACTGATCTTCAGCCCAAGCGCAGCGATTTTTTCCCCATCGACGTAAACACCAGGCGCCTTCGGGTCAGCAATAGCTTCAATTTTCAACTCCGCGAGATAGCTAACAATAGCGTTCTCAAGTGCTGTGACTAAATCGCGAACACCGAGCTTGGCACGTCGAATGTCGCACAGTACATAGATAACGATCTGCCCAGGGCCATGATAGGTCACTTGGCCACCACGATCTGTTTGAATGACCTCGATATCACCCGGCGCAAGAAGGTGTTCTGATTTACCTGAAATGCCTTGCGTAAAGATCGGTGGGTGCTCAAGAATCCAGAGCTCGTCAGGCGTGTCGGTACCACGCGCCTTGGTAAAGGCTTTCATCGCCTCTATGGTGGCGAGATACGGTACCTGACCTAATTCCCGGATCTGCATAGGATTAGATCACCATGGACACACGGCCCGAGGCAACTAATTCTGCATGGAGGGCTGAAAGCTGATCCTCCCCGGTCGCGATAATGTTGAACGTTATGGAGTCGAAAGTACCTGACCGACTACTCTTCGTAACGATATCGTCGTCAGTCAGGTCTGACGCGTGGCGCTCGACGATGGCACGAATCGCTGTTGCGTAGTCCGCCGTGGCCCTTCCGACAACCTTTACGGGATAGCGACAGGGGAACTCTATTTTGGGGGCTTGGGGTTCAGACACGCTTCAACCTACCAAGTTTTGAAACCACAACATCAGGGCATCGATAAGACGCTTAAAAAAGCTTCCGCTTTCAACGTCATCGAGCACCAGTAGCGGCGTTTCAAACAGCACTTCACCGTCGCGCGTGACGGTGACGCGGCCCATTTCATCTCCGCGCTTTAGGGGTGCTTCAAGCTGCTCATTGACCACAACCTCGATCGTTGCTTGTGAGCGCTCACGCGGAACCGTAAGAACAACCGACTCCAGAACGCCCCCGTGCACGGAGTCTGCGGCACCCTTCCAAACCTTGGGTTCTGCCAAGGTAACCTCAGCAGATAAAGGCCTCAGGTTCTGAAAGAATCGGAACCCATAATTAAGAAGACTCGCATTTTCAGACGTTCGTGTCCTCCGTGTGGCACTCCCCAAGACCACAGAAACCAAGCGCATATCATCGCGTTTTGCCGAGGCGACAAGCCCGTAACCAGCCTCGCTGGTATAGCCGGTTTTCAAGCCATCTACCGTGCTGTCGGTGCGCAGTAAACCGTTTCGGTTGTATTGCTTGATACCGTTATAGGTAAAGCTTTTTTCTTTATAAATTTTGTAGTGGTCAGGGTGATTATTGATCAGAGCAACTGAGAGCTTCGCGAGATCTCTCGCGGTGGTCCGATGCTCAGGATGAGGTAAACCGTGCGGGTTCCGATAGGTGGTGTTATCCAAGCCCAAATCCGCGGCGATCTGATTCATGACATCCACAAAGCTGGACTCCGTACCCGCAAGGTGCTCAGCCACAGCGACAGACGCGTCGTTACCTGACGAAATCACAACGCCGCGCTCTAGATCCTCAAGACTTACCGGCTTTCCAGGCTCAATCCACATCAGTGAGGACCCCTGAAACGTCGGATTTTGCGACCACGCGTTGCGACTAACTGTAATGATATCGTCTAACGATGCGCGGGCTGAGTCGACCTCCTCCGCCAGGACATACGACGTCATAATTTTGGTCAGACTCGCAGGAGGGAGCGAGAGGTCACCTTGATAATCGACAAGCACCTGTCCCGTTGTCGCATCCATCAAAAAATAGGCGTCAGCTGGCAGTTTCGGTGCGGGCGGTACCGCCGCCATGCCTGGACTCGCCAGTCCGAGACTTAACAGAACCAAAAAATGCCTTAGATGACAAAACCGCATCGTTTCCCTACCTTTTATCTGCACCCAGTTGCGGCGCTAGTGTATCAACTCAATCCAACAATAGCTCAAGGCAATCGCTGCCCCTCTGGTAATCCATTATTCCGGAGCGTCGATTGGATAAGACTGAGTTGCTCGGCGCTGTCAGTGCCTGTGACCGGACCCAAGCGCACTCTATAAATAAACCTTTGCCCGGAGGAGACTTCGGATACAGTCAATGCCACAGAGGAGCCCAAAACCTCACTCACAGCGGTGGCCATTGCCTCGGCAGACGCTCGAGTTTCGTAGGCGCCCAGTTGCAAGCGTCGGTAATCTGCGGACTCAGTCTCTCGCCAGTCATCCGTGCCCGACACATCAATAACGTCGATACGGACGCGAGTAGTGCCCTGATCCGCAAAGCCCAAACGCACGGCGACGCCGTAAGACACATCGATCAGTCTGTCATCAACAAAAGGGCCTCGATCATTGACACGCACAATCATCGACGCCTGATTATCGAGGTTAGTAATCCGCACAAAACTTGGAAGCGGCAGGGATTTGTGAGCCGCTGTCGCCCTGTAAACGTCGAAAACCTCTCCGTTTGACGTGAGCCTGCCCTGGAATTTCATACCGTACCAAGACGCAATGCCCTCCTCACTGTAGCCTTTGGCAGAGGACATAACCTCATATTGCTTGCCCAGCACCGTGTAGGGGCTTTTGTTCCCAGTCCTTGACACGGGATCAGCCGAGGGTATGGCCTCAATAACGGCACCTGCTGATATGGGAGGTGGCTCGTAATCCGAAGTGCGTGGCTCAGTACCGGCGCAGCTCGCAAGTACAGCGATTAAGGCAATTGCCCCAAAGCGCTTCACAGCATTTGCGCTCGCAGGGACTGACTCAGTTGGTAAACGGCCATGGCATACATCGCACTGTGGTTATAGCGAGTGATGACATAGAAGTTGTGAAGACCTATCCAATACTCGTCACCTTGTTTACCCTCAAACTCGATGGGCGTCCCCAAGGCTGTGGGCGTGGCCGCAACTCGGGCGTTTAAACCCAGCTCGGCCAATTCAGATAGTGTTTTCTTGGGTTTTAAACCTGCCTCAAAAATGACCGCGTCGCCGGAAAAGTCAGCTGCAGCGATCACCTCGCCTCCCGGTCGCCAACCGTGCGCGACAAAATAATTGGCTACACTCATGACGGCATCATTTGGATTGCGCCAAATATCAATCACACCGTCACCCTCAAAATCCTTTGCGTAGGCGGTGTAGCTCGAGGGCATAAATTGTCCCAACCCCATCGCACCTGCATAAGAGCCCTTCATTTCGGTGAGTGGGAGACCAGACTCGTAAGCCAACGTCAAAAATACTTCGAGCTCTTTGGTAAAGAACGGAGAACGCCTGGGATAGTCAAAGGCCAATGTTGTTAGGGCATCGATGACCCGGTAGCCGCCGGTGATCCGTCCGTAGTACGTCTCTACACCGATGATTGCTACGATGATTTCCGCGGGGACACCCGTTTCAGCACTCACTCGATCCAGTGCCTGACGATTTTCCCGCCAAAAGTTCAGGCCTTCTTTCGTCCGACGATCGGTGAGGAAGATATCCTGATACTCGGACCAAGGCTTACTTTTCTCGGCAGGACGAGAAATCGCTTTCAGAATGCTGTCTTGCTTGCTTGCCTCAGCCAGTGCCGCCTCCAACCATGCTCTGTCCACACCCTTAGCGGCTACCCGCTCGATCAAGACCGATGCATTAGGGTGATCTCGGTAATCCGCAAGAGCGCCAATCGAGTTCACGAAAAACACAAGGGCGACGGCGCCTCTTAACCAGCTATTTATCATCTGCATTCTTCGCTCCTGCACATCGTTGGATACATATCTTTTTTACTCTCATTCAATTGGCCAGGGCACCTATCATCGCATTGTGCGTGTCACAGGCTTATCCGTTGAAATTGCCATCAGAATGCCGAACGCCACCATCATAGACACCATAGCGGTCCCACCATAGCTCACCATGGGGAGAGGAACGCCGACCACAGGTAAGAGTCCGGAAACCATACCAAGGTTCACTACAAGACCAAAAAAGAAGGTCGTTACAAGCGCGCCGGCCAAAAGCCTTGCGAAACTCGACTGGGCATTCCAAGTGATAGCAAGCCCTCGAAGAAGAATCGCCGCGTAAAGTAAAAACAGCAGGCTAACGCCTCTAAAACCAAATTCTTCGGCCAAGACCGCGATAATGAAATCGGTGTGTCCCTCTGGCAGGAAATCGAGCTGAGCCTGACTCCCTCGTGTCCAACCCAAGCCTTCCCAACCACCAGAGCCAATCGCAGTCTTGGACTGGATGATATTCCACCCCGCGCCCAGACGATCGGACTCGGGGTTAAACAATGTCAGCACTCGTTGCTTTTGGTAGTCCTTTAAAACAAACACCCAGGCCGGCCAAATTGACAATACCGCGGCGATCAGTAACGACAGAATGTATCGCCATTGAATGCCTGCCATGTAAATGACGGCCAGACCACTACTCGCAACCAGTAATGAGGTTCCTAAATCGGGCTGTCGAAGAATCAGTAGCGAGGGCACCGCAACCATCAGTGCCGCGATCACAAGTGGCTTGGCACTCGGTGGTAACGCTTTTTTCGATAGCCACCAAGCAACAGCGAGGGGCATAGCAACCTTCATAATTTCTGACGGCTGAAATCGAATAAACCCAAGATTGAGCCATCGCTGAGCCCCCTTTGCACCAACCCCGAAAAAGGCCACGCCAATGAGAAGTGCGACGCCAATGGCAAAAATATAAGGCGACACTATTTTCAGTGTCTCGACACGAAGTTGCGCGGTGAGCAAGAGTACAAAGAACGCCACAAACAGGTTGCGGATTTGAGCTGTCATCATGACTTCTGATTGACCGCTTGCGCTGTAAAGCACGACCAAACCCGCCATACTTAAAGCAGCGAGCGGGATGAATAACCAAAGGTCGATGTGTAAAAATCGCAGGACTGCGATTCGCGACCCAAGGTCTCGCGAAGATACCTGTGACACCCGCTCGAAATCATGACTCATGGCGCGTCATCCAATAATCCAGCATGGATCGGGCAACGGGATAGGCGGAGCTACCACCGCCACTGTTTTCCGTTAGGACAGCAATTGCTATCTCTGGCGACTCAACGGGCGCAAACGCGATAAACCAACCATGGTTTCGTTGATACTCAGACAAGCTCTCCTCATCATACGTGGCGTCTTGGGCGATACCTACGACCTGAGCGGTGCCAGTCTTCCCGGCAACCGTATAGTCCAAACCTCGCCGCATCCCCGCCGCCGTTCCCCTGGGAGCAAATATGGTATCTACCATGCCTGCGACGATCTCATCCCAATATTCAGTCGGTGCCGATACCGACAACAGTGGCTCGGGAATCACCACCTCACCCGCAATCGACGCCACCAACTGGGGCTTGTATGCCGTACCACGCATTGCCACTGCGCTCGTCGCGACGGCCAACTGTAGCGGCGTCGCCAGCATATATCCCTGTCCGATTCCAACAATGAGGGTCTCTCCACCATACCAACTGCTGCCAATCGCCTCTCTTTTCCACTGAGCTGAAGGCAAGATACCCCGCTTTTCGCTGGGAAGGTCTACACCCGTTAGCGATCCGATCCCGAACTCGTAGAGCGAATCAGACAAGGCGTCGATACCCAGTCGGTTCGCCAACTCATAGAAGTAAACGTCACAGGATTGTGCGATAGAGTCCCGCAAGTTCATAAAGTCCGCATGACCCGTACCGCGAATACGCAGAATCCAGTCCCTATAGCGCCTATCATCACCCGGCAGCGTGTAGTAGCCGGGATCAGCGACTAGGGTATCAACGTCGATCACCCCTCTATTCAAACCCGCTAGACCAAGCATTGGTTTGATCGTCGAGGCTGGCGGGTATTGGCCTTGAATCACCCTGTTTAAAAGTGGTGCGTCACGCGAATCGCGAAGCAAGGCGTAGTCGCCGAAGCTTATGCCGTTGACAAACTTATTGGGGTCATAACCGGGATTGGAAAATGCTGCCAGAACGCCTCCAGAGCGGGTATCGATAGCGACGACCGCACCCCGCATATCACCAAGCGCCTCAGCTGCCACGCGCTGCAGCGCCACATCGAGGTGCAGCGCTAACTGAGACCCTGGCGTGGGCTCAATACGATCAACAACCTCAAGCTCTACCCCTCTCGCATTCGTTTCAATCCGACTGACACCAAGTTCACCACGGAGCCACTGCTCGTAATAAGCCTCAAGGCCCACCTTCCCAATGTGTGTAATACCTCGGTATTGCTCGGTGTCCGAAGGTGCGATGTCATCCTTACCAATACGCCCCACATAACCTAAGGCATGCCCAAGAAGGGGGCCCTCGGGATAATGGCGAGTAAGTTCTGAAAGAATAGACACACCTTCAAAGCGATGTTTGTTCACCGCTAAGAGGGCGCGCTCCGACTCATTGAGACGGTATTTAAGCGGTACCGGACTGAGAGGCCGTGTTCGTTTTCGGGTCTCTGAAAATAACGCGAGGTTATCTGGGGTCAGGGCAAGTAACTCGCTCAACGCGTCCAACGTGCCATCGAGATCGGTAATGCGCTCAGGGGTCAAAGCCAGTGTAAAGGAAGGCAAATTCTCCGCTACAAGGCGCCCCTCGCGATCGACAATAACGCCGCGCGTGGGCGCGACAGCGCGCACCGCAATTCGGTTCCGATCCGACTGCGCGCGAAACGTCTCGTTTTGGATTATCTGAAGATAAAAATACCGGTAAAGAAGCCCGGCCATAACCGCCAGCATAAGGACCGTGAGCACCACAATGCGCCCGTGTGTAAGGCGCGTCTCGCGCGCCCAGTCCTGCATCTGATTAAGCTGGCGTGCCATTTTGTGTCACCCCCCCCTCTGATCAAAGCTTACCGCAAGTAAACAACTATGCGCGATGGTAAGGATGCCCCGCATTAATCGACCATGCTCGATACAGTTGCTCAGCCAAAACCACCCGAACAAGCGGGTGAGGCAGCGTGATTCGTCCGAGTGACCACCGGGCAATGGCTTTCGCTTTGAGCTGTGGGTGAACCCCATCGGGTCCACCGATAACAAACGCCGTTTTCACCCCTTGATCCTGCCAAGATGCCATCGATTCAGCCATGAATTCTGTGGATATCGCCTTTCCGTCAACATCGAGGACAACGATTGACTCTTGGTCTTTTAGGCGACGCTCGATAGCCTGATACTCTTCGAGCATTCGGCTATCTGCCGTGTCTCTTGAGCGCTTGGAAGCCGGAATCTCACACCACTCAACGGAGAATTCGCGAGGCATCCGCTTGGCATATTCGTCCACTGCGCAACTCACCCAGTCAGGCATACGAGTGCCTACGGTGAGCACGCGCATACTTAATTCCGGGTGTCTGAGTGGGCTTCGTTCATTGGAACTGGAACTTCCTCGCCCGACCACAATCGCTCTAAGTCGTAAAAGCTTCGCGCCGCTGGTTGCATGACATGCACCACGACATCGCCTAAGTCTACGAGCACCCAGTCCGCGGCGTTCTCCCCCTCCACGCCGATAGGGGGCCAACCCGCTTCTTTTGCCTTAATGACAACATTATCGGCAAGCGACTTGACGTGGCGCGAAGAGTTTCCGCTCGCAACAACTAAATAATCCATTACCGAGCTAATACTGCGCACATCCAAGATTTTTGGATCAACAGCTTTTAGGTCTTCGAGTGCATCGACCACGAGGTCGGTCATAGGAGTGCTAGCGTGCGACAAAGATAAAGCCTCTTGGGAAAATGATTAGCGGTATAACCGGTGGTGCCTAATATACTCTATTACGGGCTCTGGGATCACCTGATTCAGCGCGTCGTGACCCTCTAGCCCACTGCGAAGCTGCGTTGACGATATATCGAGGAGTGCGCAATCCATGCGGGCAACCCCACCGCTGGGCATCGAGCCGACGATATCGCAATCTACTTGCGTCGATTTCAGCCACGCTTCCACCTCATGTTCAGGGGGCGGAAATGACCCTGGTCGTTTCGCAATAATAAGGTTGGTAAAAGAAACTATGTCCTTCCATCGCCGCCACTGATGGAGCGATGCCAAGCAATCGTCGCCAATAACAAAGTAGAGCCTCGCCTCACTACCAAACTCTCTACGTAAGGCCGAGAGGCTATCTACGGTGAATGATCGCCCCGCGCGATTAACTTCTCTTAAATCAAGCTCGAGTTCGGGAAACGCCTCAATTGCGAGCTCCAACATCGCCACCCGGTGACGGGCACTCACCGAATGCTGGGCCTTAAGGGGCGACTGCCCTGCCGGCATGAGGAACATATGATCCAGTTCAAGTCGTTGTTTCACGTCACGCGCTACGCGCAAGTGCCCGCAGTGCACAGGGTTGAAACTCCCACCCATGACACCAATACGACGCTTAGGCTCGGATATGACCATCACCTAACACTATGTATTTCTGACTGGTGAGTCCTTCCAAACCAACGGGACCTCGCGCGTGAATTTTATCGGTCGAGATGCCAATTTCAGCGCCCAATCCGTATTCAAAGCCGTCGGCAAATCGAGTCGACGCATTGACCATCACCGAGCTTGAATCGACCGCCCGGAGAAAACGCATGGCGCTCTGATGGCAGCTCGTGACGATGCCATCCGTGTGACCAGACCCATGTCTGGCTATGTGGGAAATGGCCTCCTCAACACCGCTAACAACTTTGACTGCCAAAATAGGGGCTAAGTACTCTTCGTCCCAGTCGTGCGCCGATGCCCGTGAGCAGCGCTCAGCTAATACCTTGTGTGTCGCCTCGCAGCCTCGCAATTCCACACCTTTTGCCAACAGCGGTTGTGCAATCGCCTCGAGCGTGTCGATCATTTTTTCGTCAACCAACAAGGTTTCCATCGTGTTGCAGGTGCCATATCGATGCGTTTTCGCATTTAACGCCAAAGCAATGGCCATCTCGGGATCGGCCTGAGCGTGAATGTAAAGATGACAGACGCCGTCGAGATGTTTGAGCACGGGCACCTTAGCTTCTCGGGCCACTCGCTCAATCAACCCCTTCCCGCCACGGGGAACGACCATATCAACGAGGCCCTCAAGACTCACTAAAGCAGAGACCGCACTTCGGTCTGTTGTATCGACAACTTGAACCGCCGCCTCTGGCAAACCTGCGGCTTTGAGACCGCTTTTTATACAGTCCGACAAAACCAGGTTTGAACGAATCGCCTCAGACCCTCCCCGCAACATCACCGCGTTGCCCGATTTCAGGCACAGGCTCGCCGCGTCTATGGTGACATTGGGTCGCGACTCGTAAATGATCCCGATCAACCCCAGAGGCACGCGCATCTTGCCAACTTGTATTCCCGATGTCATCGACTTGAGGTCTTCAATACCACCGATCGGGTCGGGCAACGAACGCACAATACTCAATGCATCCAACATACCGTCAATGCGGGCGTCATTGAGCTCGAGCCGATCGACGAGTGCAGCATCCAGCCCAGCGTCCGCGGCAGATTCAAGGTCAAGCTCATTCGCTTTGAGTAGCGCGGCCCTCGACGTTTCAAGCGCTTCAGCAATTTTGGTGAGCGCCTCATTTCGCTGAGACACAGGCGAATTGGCGATCGTTGGGCACGCAGCCTTTGCGGATGTTGCAAGATTTATTATGTGCTGCTGTACCGTCAATCCACCGCTCCGAAACCGAAAACGCAGAAGTATACGCTAGACTGACGATGCATTGTTGACAATAGTTCTCATTAGCATTACGTTTATCAAATGTATGTATGTATCTGCAAAGGCGTTACCGACCGAGCCATCCGCGAGCAAGTGGCGGCGGGTGCGCGTTCGTTCGCTGAGGTAAGCCGAGCCACCGGCTGCTCGACACAGTGCGGCAAGTGCTCTTGCTTTGCTGAGTCACTGGTGGATGAGGCAATGAGTCGCGGTGTTCAGATCCAAGCGGTACGGCAGAGCTAACTGCAAGCCTAAATACGACTGCGTTTGCGAATCGTTTCCATTATCTTTTCGTTATAAATCAACAAGTTAAGCTTTTAATGCGACCCCTCGTAGGGTATAGTCGGGCCTTTAAGAAAGCCACATTAGGACACAACGCATGAAAGGCAACGCAGACGTCATTCGTCATCTCAATAAAATTCTGTACAACGAGCTTGTCGCGATTAATCAATATTTCTTGCACGCTAAAATGTACAAAGACATGGGTCTTGTTGAGCTGGCAGAGCATGAGTATCACGAGTCAATCGATGAGATGAAGCACGCTGACGAGCTCGTCGAGAGAATTTTATTTCTCGAAGGCATTCCCAATTTGCAGGATCTTGGAAAGCTCCGAATCGGAGAAACACCGCGAGAGATGCTCGAATGTGATCTCCAGCTGGAACACGTAGCACACGAAGATCTCAAGGCAACCGTAAAGTGTTGCGAAGATGTGGGTGATTATGTGTCTCGCGATTTGGCTAAGCGTATTTTAGACGCCGAGGAAGAGCACATTGACTGGCTGGAAACACAGCTGTCCCTCATGGATCGCGTCGGCGAACAAAACTACCTGCAGACAGCAATGAAGACGGTTAAGCCCTCTGAGGGATAAGACCTGAGGGGCTCCGAGCTCAGGCTTCGGAGCCGCCCTCACCTACCACAACGTCTTTCAGCTCTCCGCTTGCGCCCATATCGCACACAATATCGCAACCGCCGATCAACTCACCGTCAACCCATAGCTGCGGAAATGTGGGCCAATTTCCGTAGGTGGGTAAATTCGCGCGAATTTCAGGATTACTTAAGACGTCAACGTACGCAAATTTCTCACCGCAACTCATCAAAGCCTGGACGGTTCTTGCAGAAAATCCACATTGGGGCTGATTTGGGGAACCTTTCATGTACAGAATCACTCGATTGCTCTCGATCTGATCCTTAATGGTCTCCATAATGTCCATTTACGCTCTCCGCGACGTCGTAGTGAAATGTTGTGGCCGACATCCTACCAGAAACTACTGGGTCATCGAGAGCAAAACCAACTTGGAATTCTGACATGTCTGCCATTATGTCTACCTACGGTCGCCTGCCTGTGGCGTTCGCATCGGGATCCGGCGCTGAGCTGTACGATCAAAATGGACACGCCTTTCTCGATGCGCTGTCGGGAATCGCCGTGACCAACTTGGGGCACTGCCACCCGAATGTCACGAGGGCCATCAAAGAACAAGCCGAAACGCTCCTACACACCTCAAATTTGTATGGCATTTCACAGCAGGAAAGACTGGCCACCGAACTCACTCAGCTGACGGGCATGAAGAAAGTATTCTTTTGCAACTCGGGCGCCGAAGCGAACGAAACAGCCATCAAGGTCGCGAGACGACACGGCGCGAATCAGGGAATAAAAGATCCGAAGATTGTGGTCATAGAAGGCGCGTTTCATGGCCGAACTATGGGCGCACTGTCTGCAACCGGAAGCGCTGCGATTCAAGAGGCATTTAAGCCCCTACTCCCTGGCTTTATTCGCATCGGACGAAACGACATTGAAGCTTTGGAAAACATTGCTAAAAACCACCGGGATGTCGTCGCGGTTCACCTTGAACCTATTCAAGGGGAGAGTGGTATTTGGCCGCTTAACACCGACTTTTTAAAGCGCGCTCGCACGCTGTGTGACGAGCACAACTGGCTTCTTAGTTTCGATGAAGTGCAATCAGGTAATGGACGCTGCGGTGCGCTTTATGTCTTTCAACGCCTGGGTGTCACCCCCGATGTACTTGCAACCGCAAAAGGACTTGGCAACGGTCTCCCGATTGGCGCGTGTATGACGAACGAGCGCGCAAGCGAGTTGCTCATCGCCGGCGACCACGGAACGACCTACGGGGGCAACCCAATCTGCTGTGCCGCAGCGAGCGCTGTCATCAATACACTCAGCGCGGAGCAATTATGGGACCAGGCCGACATTATCCGAGACGCGATTTTGAATGGCCTCTATGGCGAGCTACATGACGAAACGCTAGTAAAGGACGTTCGTGGATGCGGCCTTATGATCGGCATTGAACCGCGTACGCCAACGGCCGACATCGTACGCATGGCCTTGGACAGACGGATTTTACTCAACGTCGCCGGCGGTAATACGATTCGGTTACTACCACCTTTGGTCATGAACGCGGATCAAGCCAAGCGCGTAGGTGAGAATGTCGCTGATATTCTCAATACACTGGGTAACAACCCTCAAAGCAATTCTTAGGAGCCCGAACAATGAGCCGCATTCGTCATTTCCTCACATTGAATGATCTCTCTCGCGAAGAGCTCTTGGCATTGCTTAAGCGCGCGTCGGAACTAAAGGTTCTGCAGCGCAATGGCACGGCGCATGGCGCGTTAACCGGCAAAGTAATGGCGATGATCTTTGCAAAATCGTCTACGCGCACCCGTGTTTCATTTGAAGCGGGCATGACACAGCTGGGCGGTAGTGCCATGTTTCTGTCGCCAAATGACACGCAAATGGGGCGCGGTGAACCGATCAGTGACACGGCTAAGGTGATTTCATCGATGGTCGATATTGTCATGATCCGCACATTTGCCCACGCCGATGTTGAGCTATTTGCAAATCATTCCAGCGTTCCTGTGATCAACGCCCTCACCGACGACTATCACCCGTGTCAGCTTTTGGCAGACATGCAAACGTGGATAGAGCACCGCGGCGACGTTCAGGGGAAAACGGTTTGTTGGCTGGGGGATGGCAATAATATGTGTCAGTCCTATATCAATGCCGCCAAAATTTTGGGGTTTCACCTGAAGATCGCCTGCCCCGAGGGCTTTGAACCATCAGCCAAATTGATGGATAAGGCGCAAGGATACGCCACCATTGAGCACGACCCACGACGTGCGAGTGAAGGTGCACATTTATTGGTGACCGATGTCTGGGCTTCAATGGGTCAAGAGGACGAGGCGCGAATGCGCGAGCAAGCCTTATCGAATTATCAATTGAATCAAGACCTCTTAGATCTGGCAGACACCGAAGCGCTGTATTTTCACTGCCTGCCCGCGCATCGCGGCGAGGAGATCACAGCAGACCTCATGGATAATCCAAAATCTGTCATATGGGATGAAGCCGAAAATAGACTCCACGCACAAAAGGCATTGATCGAGTTTCTGCTGAGCTGACCCCCTCCCCTAGAAGATTCGCGCGAGAGCCCGCGCACCAACACATCAGTCCGCCATCATTCGATTAAGCAATAATTCGCGCCGGATACATCACTAATCCTTATGCAATAACGGGTGAAAGCTGGGCGCTTTGTGAGTTAGTACTAACTTTGATCGGCAGCACATCTTATCCACAGGAAATTCGCAGCTTATGGGGCTTGCATTCCACCCCTCTCCGCCCTATCTTGGGGGTGCAATTAAGAACGACCCCAAGATGTGGTGAAAATCAGTAAAACAGACACCACGTATCGAGCGGCCGTTTAACCACAGAAACGCACGTGAGGTTACAGCAGCATGCAGACAGGCAGTGAATCCGTAGGCAATCAAACGCCCGCAACCCCGCCCGTAACGGGCACACCAAGTCAGACACGGCTTGCAGCAACGGCTCCAGGACAAATGCGCGTCATAAAACGCAATGGAACCGTGGTCTCCTTCGAGGACAGCAAAATATCAGTAGCCATCACGAAAGCATTTCTCGCAGTAGAAGGCGGCACCGCAGCGGCGAGCTCGCGAATACACGAGACCGTTGCAAAACTGACCGAACAAGTTGTCGGAACATTTAAGCGTCGCATGCCCTCAGGTGGCACCATCCACATTGAGGACATTCAGGATCAAGTGGAACTCGCACTCATGCGAGCAGGCGAGCACCTAATTGCGCGCGATTACGTTATTTACCGCGAGTCACGCCGCCAAGCGCGCGTCGAGAAGGAAGCATTATCACCCGAGTCAGAGGCGGCAGCGGGCGCCATCAACGTTGTAGGCGCTGACGGCAATTCAAAGCCACTGGATATCGAGCGCATCCGCACCATTGTTGCTGAAGCCTGCATGGATCTCTCCGATGTAAGCGAAGCGGCGATTATCGATGAGGCGCTAAAAAACTTGTACAACGGTGTCACAGAGCACGAGCTCAGCACATCGCTCGTCATCACTGCTCGCACTATGATCGAGCAAGAGCCTAACTACTCCAGTGCCGCCGCGCGCTTACTGTTGGATAACTTGCGCGCCGAGGGCCTGAGCTTCCTCAACGTTGCGGACTCAGCAACACAAGGGGATATGGAAACCTATTACCCACAAGCGCTTAAGTCGTTTATCAGCCGTGGCATCGAGCTTGAGCTTCTAGCACCGAACCTCGCTGAATACGATCTCGACATGCTGGGTGAGGCTTTGTTGCCAGAGCGTGACCTACAATTTAGCTATCTGGGCCTTCAAACGCTCTACGATCGCTACTTTATTCACAGCGACGAGACGCGCTTCGAGCTCCCTCAGTTATTTTTCATGCGCGTCGCAATGGGTCTCGCAACGCGTGAAGAAGACAAGAACGCACGCGCCATCGAGTTCTATCAGCTTCTCTCTTCGTTCGATTACATGAGCTCAACACCTACGTTATTTAATTCGGGCACGCTTCGCCCGCAGCTCAGCTCTTGCTACCTCACGACCGTGCCTGATGACCTCCACGGGATCTACGGTGCGATTCAGGACAACGCAATGCTGTCCAAGTTTGCAGGCGGCCTCGGTAACGACTGGACCCCGGTGAGAGCGCTAGGCGCTTACATCAAGGGCACCAATGGTAAGAGTCAGGGTGTCGTTCCCTTCCTCAAGGTCGTCAACGATACGGCAGTGGCCGTCAATCAGGGCGGAAAGCGAAAGGGCGCGGTCTGTGCTTACCTCGAAACTTGGCACATGGATATCGAGGAATTCCTCGAACTTCGCAAAAACACGGGTGATGACCGTCGTCGTACGCACGATATGAATACGGCAAACTGGGTACCCGATCTATTCATGAAGCGTGTGTTCGAGGACGGTGATTGGACGCTCTTTTCACCCAACGACGTACCGGACCTGCACGACTTGTATGGCAGCGCGTTTGAAGAGCGCTATGCACAGTACGAAGAGCAGACGCGTAACGGTGAGTTAAAGCTATACAAGACGATGAAAGCACAAGCGCTATGGCGCAAGATGCTGGGTATGATCTTTGAGACAGGCCATCCGTGGATTACCTTCAAAGATCCGTGCAACATTCGCTCGCCACAGCAACATTGCGGTGTGGTCCACTCCTCGAACCTCTGCACAGAGATCACGCTCAATACGAGCAAGGATGAAATTGCAGTGTGTAACTTGGGGTCAGTCAACCTGCCGCAACATATTGAGAACGGCGAGCTCAATATCGATAAACTGCGAAAGACCGTTACGACGGCAATCCGCATGCTCGATAACGTGATCGATATTAATTATTACTCCGTCGAAACGTCAGAAAACTCCAATATGAAGCACCGACCCATTGGACTCGGTCTCATGGGTTTCCAGGACGCGCTGTACAAGACGGATATCTCCTACGCATCGGAGCAGGCCGTTGAATTCGCCGATAAATCGATGGAAGCCATCAGCTATTTTGCGATCAGTGCATCCACGGATCTTGCGGCTGAACGCGGCGCTTACTCAAGCTACGAAGGCTCGCTATGGAGCCAAGGTATTTTCCCCATTGATTCGCTCAACATGTTGGTCGAGCAACGAGGTTCGGAGTACATCTCGGTCAACCAAGACAGCAGTATGGATTGGGATGCACTGCGAGGTAAGGTAGCTCAGCAAGGTATGCGCAATTCAAACGTGATGGCCATTGCACCAACCGCCACCATTGCCAACATTACCGGCGTGTCGCAGTCTATTGAGCCGACCTACCAAAACCTGTACGTGAAGTCGAATCTGTCCGGCGAATTCACCGTGGTCAATCCCTATCTTGTGCGCGATTTAAAGGAACGCGGCTTGTGGGACAAAGTGATGGTCAATGACCTCAAATACTTCGATGGAAGCGTACAAGCCGTCGATCGAATCCCGGCTGATTTGAAAGCAAAGTACTCCACCGCATTTGAGATTGAGCCTCGGTGGTTGGTAGATAGCGCAAGTCGACGCCAGAAGTGGATCGATCAAGCCCAATCGCTCAACTTATACATCAATAATGCGAGTGGTAAAAAGCTGGACGTTACGTACCGAATGGCTTGGTTCAGCGGTTTAAAAACAACATACTATTTGCGCTCGTTAGCGGCGACCGGCACCGAGAAGTCGACGGTGAATACAGGGCAGTTGAATGCTGTATCACAGCAAGCAGCCGAGGCCGCCCCTGTTCAACCGGCGCCAGTACCAAAGGCGTGTTCGCTTGACGATCCAGATTGTGAAGCTTGTCAGTAACCAAATAAGGCAAAGGAGTTAATGATGCTTAATTGGGATGATTACAACGTAGCAGAGGGCGAAGCCCCTACTGCGGCACCACAACAACAAGCACCAGTGCAACCCGAGGTGGTCAACAAGGCGCTTGAAACACTTAACGAGCAGCCAGCCGAGTCGACAGCTGCAACAGATCAGGTAAAGGCTGCAGCCGACGCGATTGCTAACCTCGACGCAACCCGAGGGCTCGAAGAGCTCGAGATGGGCGCATCGCGCATCTCTGTTGATGAGAAAGCCATGATTAACTGTCGTGCGGACCTCAACCAACTGGTGCCTTTTAAGTATGACTGGGCGTGGCAGAAGTACTTGGATGGCTGCGCCAACCACTGGATGCCGCAAGAAATCAACATGACGGCTGACGTAGCAACGTGGAAAAGTGAAGACGGCTTAACAGAAGACGAGCGACGTATTGTCATGCGTTCGCTGGGGTACTTTTCTACCGCAGACTCACTAGTGGCTAACAACCTCGTGCTGGGTATTTATCGGCTAATCACTAATCCAGAGTGTCGGCAGTATCTGCTTCGGCAGGCGTTTGAAGAAGCGATCCATACTCACGCTTACCAATACTGTATCGAGTCACTCGGCATGGACGAAGGCGAAGTCTTTAACATGTACCGAGAGGTTCCTTCTGTCGCTAAAAAAGCGTCATGGTCGCTCGACAAAACCCAGGCCCTCTCTGACCCCAACTTCAACACGGGAACCACAGAGGATGATCAGCAAGTGCTGAGAAACCTCATTGGCTTCTACGGTGTAACCGAAGGCATTTTCTTCTACTGCGGCTTTACTCAAATTCTATCGATGGGTCGTCGCAATAAGATGACAGGCGTGGCGGAGCAGTTCCAATACATCCTGCGTGATGAATCAATGCACTTAAACTTTGGCATCGATGTGATCAATCAAATTAAGCTCGAAAATCCGCACTTGTGGACAGAAGAGTTTCAGCAAGAAGCGATTCAAATGATTCTTGAGGGCACGGCGCTTGAGATTGAATACGCCAGAGACACCATGCCACGTGGCGTACTTGGAATGAACGCAAGCATGATGGAAGAGTACCTGCAGTTCATTGCAAACCGCCGTCTCACTCAGCTAGGTCTTCCAGAGCAATTCCCTGGAGCACAGAATCCCTTCCCGTGGATGTCTGAGATCATGGACCTTCGCAAAGAGAAGAACTTCTTTGAAACACGCGTTATCGAGTACCAAACGGGTGGCGCACTCAGCTGGGACTAAAACAGCGGAATGTCTCTCTAAGCCCCACAACGAGTGGGGCTTTTTTTTGCCCAGAATTTGACCCCTCGTCAGTTCGGCTTCAGCCGAATACTCTTTGAGTGGATGATGAGCCGCAAAGCGCCTCACCGCTTGAGGCTTACGAGCCCTCTATAAACGTGCCTACTACAGCCCCGGAAATGGGTAACGGGACAGGGGCAACGGGAAAGGGGCAGCTAACTACGATACGTCAGGGCATCATGCGATAAGACACCGGTTTAACGAACCCCAAAGCCGCCTCACCAACAGCGCCTGCTTGATCAAAGCGGCGGTGAAAATAGGTGGACCCCCTTGCCTACCCCTGAATATCGAATGTAAAACGCGGAAGTGTCTCTAAGATAGCGCGACCGTACCGTTTATTTGCGATCCGGGTATCTAGAAGCGTTATGATCCCCTCGTCGGTTTCGGTCCTAAGTAACCTACCGCAAGCCTGAAGCAATCGTAACGAAGCGCTAGGCACCGTAAGCTCCATAAAGGAGTTCCTTCCCTCCGCCTCGAGCAGTTCGGCATGCGCCGCATCGATTGGGTTATCTGGCGCCGCAAATGGTAACTTCGCAATAATGACATGCTCGCAATACTCTCCGGGAAGATCGACGCCCTCCGCAAAACTCGCAAGACCAAAAATGACGGAGGGTAAGTTGTTATCAATGCGCTTTCGATGCTCAGCTATGATCTCTGCTTTGCTCATTACCCCCTGAATCAACAGTGAGTCACCAAACTTGGATTCGAGTGCCTCATGAACCTCTTGCAATTGACGCCTCGAGCTAAAAAGAACGAGGGTGCCCAGTCGCTCTTCGAGCAACAGAGGTAAGCGCTCAATTAGCTCGTCGGTGTGTTCGCCCGGGTTACTCGGATTACTGCGCATATCGGGGACGACAAACCGTCCACGTGAGGCGTCAAACGGACTCTCTACCCGCGCAAGTTTCGTGTCCTCTGGGAGGCCTGTCTGCTGCATTAGGTGCTCAAACGAGCCCAGAGCCGTCAGGGTTGCTGACGTCATAACCGCACCTGAGACACGATCCCACACGTGTTCTGACAAAATATCCCTTGCGTAAATGGGGCTTGCAAAACACTCAATGGAGCTCTCGTCTCCATAATGACGCATCCAGCGCGCCCAAGGTGTTCCATCCTGCGCTGCAGATTCTGCATAGCTGTCCCAGAGAGCAATTTGGCCCTCCGCGCGGGCAACCATAACCTGTAGATCATTAAGACTCGCTTCCCACGTTTCCCTGTCGTCAGCGTCCGCTTCCTCGAGTAGGGCTTCAACAAGACCCGCAAATGGGTTTAGCCGCTGACGATTGACTCGCCATAGATCGCGGAGGGCTGTCGCGCCCTCTCTGAGTTCACTTTGAACCACGCCAAACTCGAATCGCAAATCTGAGCGGGTATCAGTCCGGTCGTTCAAAAGCGACCAGCACAAACCAAACGTGTCGCGAGTCAACTGCAGTAAATCAGTCTGGTTCGCCGTGATAGCCGCGAGCGACTCAGGCCGAACATCATTCTCTACGAAAAACGTGTGCTTGCTCTCGAACCACTGTTGACTCTCCGCCAGATTATTCAGTGTTCTCCCACTGCGGGCGAAGCAAGCGAAGTGCTGTAAGCACTTCTCGGCAAGTTGATGTCCCTCATCAAAAATGTAAAAGCTGTCTTCCGGCGCTGACAGAATGAGTCCACCGCCCAAGCGAAAATCTGACAGCACAAGATCGTGATTGGTCACGATGACATCCGCCTCTTCCAACCCCTCTCTGGCACGAAAGAAACTGCAGCCCGTAATATGAGGGCAGCGACGACCCAAACACTGCGAGTGATCAGTCGTCACTGAGCGGATAACACTGGGCTCTAAGGCATCAGGCCAACTATCAAGGTCACCATCCCAACTGTCGTCACTTACTGCCATTAACATGGCGTCGTAAGTCCCCTGAGCCTCCTCGCCTTCGGGCAATTCTGCCTCATCTGGATACATCGACAACATAGGGGTATCCGGTGAACCCTGAATGAGCTGATCTAACTTGTACAAGCAGAGATAGCGACTTCTACCCTTCGCCAACTGGTAACTGAAGTTGATGCCACTATGGCGCTTTATCTCCGGGAGATCCTTGAGTATGAGCTGCTCCTGAAGTGCTATGGTCGCCGTCGCAATCACCAGCGTCTTAGCTTGCGCTTTTGCTACAGGCAATGCCGCTATAGTGTAAGCGATGGTTTTACCTGTACCCGTGCCAGCCTCTATCGCTAAAAACGGCGATCGCTCCGTGTCGCCCAAGGTGTTCGCAACCTCAGCAATCATTTGTCGCTGTCCCCAGCGTGGCTTTAGAGCCTTGGCTTGAGTGAGGTTGGAAAACGCATCACGGACAGATTGTCGTAGGTCTTCACTGAGCAAAGCTAATCAACTCTTCGCTAAATGATGAAGCCAATTGAAAACCGGCTTGGCGTACGCCGAAAGCGCCAGATTCCGTTCCAGAGGGGTCAGGCCGTCGAACCGCGCCATAAACTGAGCGTGAGAAATGGTGGCGGTAGGTACATCAGGACATTGAGTCATATTATCCCCACCCAATGCCTCGTAGGCCCAGATATTGGTTTGAAAGAGACGGTAGTTCTCGACCATTTGTTTGTCGATCGCCTCCACTGCCGCGGCAACTGATAACGTATCTTGGGTAAGCGGCGTCCCGAACTGCAGGTGCACACGCCCTTTCTCGTCGGTAATACCCGCTGCAATACTCTCAAGATCCTCAAATTGACGCTTTTGGTAGTTGTCACCTACTGCCAACTCCTGAGCCTTTCGAACATCGCAAGGATCAAGTTCGTAGGAAATAGTAATCGGCACAATATTGAGTTTTCCCAACACATCATCCGGCGACTCAAGTGGCTTATCACGCGACAGTGTCAGCATTTTTAGCACTGCGGCCTCGGTTCTGTCATTGCCATCTTTCGCGCGCCCTTCTCGGTGCGCAATCCAGAGTGAACCTCTGTTTTCCTCGATGGCACTGCGCATGAAGCTTGCTAGCTCCTTAGACGCTGCCAATTGTTGCTTAGGACCACTTAAATTACGTTTAACAATAAAGCTTTTATTAATTCGCATAAGGTGGGACACCCAAGGCTTCTGCAGTAGGTTGTCGCCAATTGCGATTTGCGCGGTTCGGTGGCCCTGTTCTACCAGCACGATATTGGCATAGGCGGAGTCCATGACAATGTCTCTGTGATTACTGATAAACAAATAAGAGCTCTCGGCAGACAGTTGCTCAATTCCGTCGCTGGTAAACACTGAAGTTGACGCCACAACTTTGTCTAGACGAGGTTTAACCAAACCCTGAAATGCCTCGACCGTGTCAACGCCCACCAACTGCTTTCTCAAGAAACGTCGAGCAAACAACCGCGCGACACCGGGAAGCCATTGAGCAACTTTATTGCCTCTCAACGCCATGAGCGTGTCGATGAATTCATTGTCTGATAAGAGCGCATCAACCACCGCACTGACTTCGGCATCTCGGTAAGGTCTTATCTCGCTGTAGAGGTCTGCCATTTAATTACTGCCGATATCGAATCAACCAATAAAGATTGATCGCTTTGAATCCCATTATTAACGCATTTGGCCTTTTCTAGCCTGCATATTCTGGTAGCATCGCCACCCGTCGTGAACCCTACCTGCGGAGAAGAAGAGATGGAAGCATCTAGCGCATATTTGATGTTTTTGGGAGTGTCCTGCTTGCTATTGAGTTGGGCGTTACTCCTCATAACAGCATGGAAAGAAGACTATGCATGGGGCATGTTCTCGCTCCTGTTGCCACCTGTTGGCTATGGCTACGCACTTTTCCGTTTTGCAGAAGCCAAAGAGACCCTTTTACTTGCCAGTGTTGGCTGGTTATTAGTCATCCTAGGGCTCTAACTTAGACATTATTACCGTATGGGCGCTGAGCGGTTGACATAGACATCGACCTCACCCAATATCTGCGCCCTTTGAATTCCGGAGAGATTTCGTGGCGAACTCACCACAGGCTCGTAAAAGAGCAAAACAGAACGACAAGCAACGCGCTCATAATGCAAGCCTACGCTCGCTCGTTCGCACCAAGATGAAGCAGGTTCTCGCTGCTGTAAGCGCTGGCGAACACGGCCCTGCGCAGGAAGCGTACAACAGTGCGGTCCCTGTCATTGACCGTATGGCCAACAAGGGCATCATCAAAAAGAATAAAGCGGCACGTCACAAGAGTCGTTTAAATGCAAAAGTTAAGGCGCTGGCATAACACCAACGCCTCGAGCCGTCATACAGCGGCTCGATTGTGAATATTCTACGCTAGTTTCCACGCTCCCCACTAAGCGAGCTTGTTAAACTAGCGGCATGTCTACTACAACCATCACCGACAACAGTTTCCGCTTCTTATTTGAAGACGCGGATGTGCGTGGTGAGACGGTTACCCTGCACCATGTTCTCAACGATCTTTACGCGGCCCATCCTTATGGAGACGGCGTTAAGCGTTTGCTCGGTGAGTTCGCTGCAGCGACAGTTGTCATCAGCAATAACCTGAAATTTAGAGGGCGCGTTGTGCTTCAAGGGCGCAGCGACGGACCGGTCTCACTTGTCATGGTTGAATGCTCCTCGGAGGGCCAAGTCAGAGGTCTGGCCAAGGGCCAACTAGACGCGCCACAAGGCCCCTTAAGTTCACTTCTGCCAAGCGGCGTTTTGACCCTGACGATCGAGCCTGAAACAGGACAGCGTTACCAAGGCGTCATCGCTGCACAACGCGACGAGCTGTGCGATGTGCTCAGCGATTACTTTGAGCAGAGCGAGCAGTTAGCCACCAAATTTTGGCTATCAACCGAGAACGGTGTCGCCGCGGCGCTGATGCTACAGCAGCTTCCAAAGCAAGTCGTTTCGGATGAGACGGTGCGGTTTGACCAGTGGCAGACGCTCTGCGCACTCGCTGACACCGTGACGGGGCGCGAACTCATAGCCGTGGGGACTGACCAACTTCTCTACCGACTTTTTAATGAATGGACAGTTAAGCGTTTCGAGCCCAAGGGGATCGTTTTCGAATGTAACTGCTCGAGTGAGCGAAGCTTAAATGCCATCCGCTTACTACCGAAACATGAGATCACTGAGCTCTTTGAGGAGCAAGAAACAGTGACGATGAACTGCGAAATGTGCAGCAAAAGCTACTCATATTCGTTATCCGACGTTAGACCAGAAGAGGAGCCTACTCTCCACTGATCTGGCACACGTTTTCTTCACACTCACACTGGAAGTAGACATAAATGACCGTTGAACAGAGTGCACAAGCACCGATCAAACACACAGACAACAATGCCGCTCAACTCATTGAAATGGCTTTGGACCGCAAAGAGGGCTGCTTAACCGACACCGGTGCGCTCCGGGTTGAAACGGGCCACAGAACGGGACGATCACCCGCTGATCGATTCATCGTCCGTGAGCCGTCTAGCGAAGACGCTGTTGAATGGGGCAGCGTGAATCGCGAGTTCTGCTCGGATAAATTTGACGCGCTGTGGGACCGGGTTAAGGCTCACGTCGCCAACAACGAACAGTGGGTACAGCACCTGCATGTCGGTGAGCATTCCGACCATTACCTTCCGGTAAGGGTTACGACGGGAACCGCATGGCAAAGCCTGTTCGGTCGCAATATGTTCATTCGTCCCGAAAACTACAACCCGTCAGATAAGGCCGAGTGGAAGATCTTAAATGTCGCAGATTTTGTCTGCGTGCCGGAGCGTGACGGTACAAATTCTGATGGTGTTGTGATCATTAACTTTGGTCAGCGCAAAGTGCTCATTGCGGGTATGCGCTATGCCGGCGAAATGAAAAAAGCCATGTTCTCGGTTCAGAATTTCCTGCTACCAGAAAAAGACGTTCTCCCAATGCACTGCTCAGCAAACATTGGCGATGAAGGTGACACCACGCTATTTTTCGGGCTATCCGGCACAGGAAAAACAACGCTTTCCGCCGATCCCGCACGCTATCTCATTGGCGACGATGAGCATGGCTGGTCCACGGGTTCCGTCTTTAATATCGAAGGTGGATGCTATGCCAAGACTATCGACCTAAGTCAGAAAAATGAGCCCATCATTTGGGATGCTATTCGCTTTGGTGCCATCGTTGAAAACGTGGCGCTCAATGAAGCCCGCCATGCGGACTATTCCAATACGTCGCTCACTGAGAACGGCCGATGTTGTTACCCGCTTTATCACGTCGAGAAACGCTCTGCGACTAACATGGGTGGCGAACCCAAATGCGTTATCTTCTTAACCTGCGATGTCTCCGGCGTCCTGCCGCCCGTTAGCTTATTATCAAAAGAAGCTGCCGCCTTTCACTTCTTGTCGGGCTACACCGCTCGCGTCGGCTCAACCGAATTGGGTGCTGAAGCGGGAATCCATCCGACGTTTAGTACCTGTTTTGGCGCACCGTTTATGCCAAGACCCGCCCAGGACTACGCCGATTTGTTGATGAAACGCATCGAAGATTTTGGGTCTCAGGTGTACTTGATTAACACCGGCTGGACCGGTGGATCAGGTGGCGCTAACGGCAAAGGCAGTCGCTTCCCCATCCCGGTGACCCGAGCCGTTGTAGCCGCAGCGCAAAGTGGCGCCCTTCTTGATGTCGAGACCAAACACATCGATGCGCTGAATCTTGATTTCCCAGTGAGCATTCCGGGCGTGACGGAGGAGTTCATTGACCCCAGAGCAAGCTGGGGTGATGACGCCGCCTACGATGCGCAAGCTAAGCAATTGGCCGGGTTGTTCACGGCGAATATTCAAAAATTTGATATCAGCGAGGCGATTATTGCGGCAGGTCCGAAATGAGGCCCGCTTGGGAAGACTGATGTTTTAAAAAGAAAAGGGGCCCAAGAGGCCCCTTTTTTTAACTCTTTTGTTCACTTCGCTGAGCTAGGCTCTCACGATGCCAGCGCCTTCGACCCTCTACGCGACAAGGTCCCGAACAGCCGGCCAAGATCGTCACCCAACAGATACAGCGCAGGGACCAGAACAAGTGTTACGCCCGTTGCAAACATAACGCCAAAGGACAAAGAGACAACCATAGGAATGAGGAACTGCGCCTGAACGCTTGTCTCCAACATGATAGGAACAAGCCCAACAAAGGTCGTTACCGACGTTAGAATAATCGGGCGAAAGCGGTCGGTGGCGCCCTGTAACAACGCACTCTCAAGGTCCATCCCCTCGGCTCGTAGATTGTTAATGCGGTCGATCAAAACGAGGTTGTCATTGACCACAACGCCTGCGCACGCGATCACACCCATGATGGAAAACATACTGACCTGCCATCCCAGCATCCAGTGCCCGAAGATGGCGCCCATCAATCCAAAGGGGACTGCAGTGAGAACGAGAAAGGGCTGCCAATACGATTTAAACGCAATCGCCATCAGTCCGAAAATAACGAGCATCGACAACATGCCCAGGTAAACCATGGCTTGCTGGAACTCTATTTCCTCCTGTAACTCCCCATCCATATTGATCGAGAGCCCCGGATACATCTGTAACCACATCGGCCCGTCGTTCTGCAAAATAGACTCAACGATGGCACGAGGCGCTGCCCCGTCATCAGCGACATCCGCCGCAACCTCGAGCGTCCTGAGGCGATTAACACGCTCTATCGATTGATAGCCCGTCTCGACGCGATAAGTCGCCACTGTCGAAAACGGCACCTCCCTACCACTACTGGTGCGAATGTACATCGAATTAATATTGGCGATGGCTCTGCGTTCGGACTCTGGGTATCGCACCATCACCCGCACATCTTCACCATCACGGGGAATACGCTGCACTTCCTCCCCATAAAATGCCTGCCGAATTTGTGTTGCCACATCAGCCAGGGTAATCCCCAAGTTTTCGGCCGCAGGCTTTAAGGAGAGAACAAGCTCCTCAAGCGGCGCATCGAAACTGTCGCTGATATCAAACACCCCAGGGTACCGCTCAAGCGATGATCGAACTTCTCCGGCCAGCAACTCCAAGTCAGCAATACTGTCTGACGCGAACTGCAATGTAATCGGCTTTCCCGGATCACGAATAGTGAAGTCAAAGCGAACATCCTTGGCCTCAGAAAGATCACCGAGTCGCTCACGCAAGCGCTTTGCAACCTCCTCTGTATCAAGGTCGTCGCTAACCGTTTGCATGACCAAATCGATTTTGTTGCCGCCCGCGACACCTAAAATATTATCGATCGCACCTGTTTCAGCAAATCGTGGCTGCGTGTTGTAGCTTGCTTTGATTTCCTCTGCCGCGTTAATCATTCGATCGCGCATCGCCTGCGTATCGCTAAATGCGCCGCCCTGTGGCATCTCAACATTGCCCACCACAAAGTCAGAATTAACACGCGGGAAAAAGGCGCTCTTTAGATAGCCGCCACCAAACAGCGCCAAGCTTAGGCACAGCATAACCAGGAAGAAACCGCCCACCATGGCATGGTTACGCAGGCATTTCTCAAGAAATGGCCGATAGCGATCGTTCGCAAACCACGACAAGCCATCAGCGCAGGCTCTGCGCGTTCGTCCGAGCCAGCTAGTGGGTGGCGTATCCGGTTCAGGCTTCATGTGCGCCAAGTGTGACGGCAAAATCAATAAACTCTCGATGAGTGAAAACGCCAAAGCCAGACAAACAACGACCGGAATACCCATCGAAGCGGGTCCCCACTCTCCAGGCAAAAAGAACATGGGTGCGAAAAAAACCATGGTGCTAATCACAGCGAAGACCACGGGTTTTACAACCTGCCTCGCGCCAACTAATGCCCCATGCTCACCGCTCAATCCACGACTTTGTGCTGAGTGCACCGACTCACCGACAATAATCGCATCGTCAACCACAATGCCTAACGTCAGTAAGAAGGCAAAGAGGGAGATCATATTCAGCCCCTGACCTGTATAGGGGAGCACAAACAAGGTCCCCATGTAGGCCACGACAATGCCGACCGAGACCCAAAATGCCAGCATCGGCCGCAAGAACAACATGAGAACGACAATAACGAGCACCAGCCCGCCCAAGCCATTCGATACTAGGGTTCTGACGCGCTCCTTGAACGACTTAGACGGATCCTGCCAGAACTCGAGCGAAACGCCTTCGGGTAGGGTCTGCGACCGCTCGGCAACCCATGCCTTAACCGTATCGGTTGTCAGGATAACGTCGGGGGAAGTCGTGACATAGACGTTCAAGCCAAGGGAGCGCTGACCGTTAAACTCAATGTCGACGTCAATATCTTCAAAGGTGTCCCTAATTGTGGCGACATCACTGAGTAAAAGCTCTTGTCCGGAGAGGTCACTGCGCAAAACAATCGACTCAAAATCAGCACGATCGTAGGCCTGACCACGAGTCTGGATAAGCAAATCGCCGCTCTCTCGCTTGACCGACCCTGCAGGCAGGTTGATCGATGCTCGCCTCACCGCATTGGCGAGCTGATCAAACGTAATCTGGTAGCGCTGAAGGCTCTCCTCGGCGACCTCAATTGACACTTCGTAGGGACGCGCGGTTTGAAGCTCAACAATCGAGACCCACGGCTGACGTACTAGCTCATCTCGCAACGTCTCGCCCAGCTGCTTCATCTCCCGCTCGCTGAGATCACCGTAAATTTGAACGCGACCCATTTGATGCCGGTAAGTCAATTCAGTGACGGTAGGTCGTTCTGCATCAGACGGAAACGTGCGGATTGCATCAACGCGGGTGTTGATATCGTTGGTTAGCTTTTGTGTTGGGTAGTCGCTCTCGACTTCCACCATAACGATAGCCAGTCCCTCTCGCGAGACGGAGCGAAGCTCTTCGATCCCATTTAGATCATGAACCGCCTCTTCTATCCTGACTGAGATTTGTTCCTCAACTTCACTCGGGCTTGCGCCGCGAAACTCCATTCGAATCTCGATCTGGTTTATTTCGGGCGTAGGGAAAAACTGCTTATCCAGCTTGGGGATACTGGCAAACCCGCCGATGATTAGAAGCACCATCAGTAAGTTCCCAGCGATAGGGTTTTTAATAAACCAAGTAACGGGCCCGTTCATATCAGTTAACCGCCATCACTTGAACGCGCAAACCTGGAAACAAGGTATTGTTCAGTTCTGCGACAACCACGTCACCCGAGGCAACACCCGACACCCAGACACGATCGCTGTCTCGATTAACAACGGAGACATCCTTGCGCTCCAAGGTGGATTGCTCGTTGACGACCAAAATATGCCCATCGGGACTCAGCGCCGTGTTTGAGAGCTCAATAACCTGCGGTACGGGACGACCTAAAATTTCAGCACTCGCGAAGACACCCGGTGTGAGCGCCGGTCTACCTGAGGCAAGCGCCGGGCTTCCACTAAACTCAACGATGAGATTCGCGACGCGACTGCGTCGATCGATTTCAGCTTCTGAGCGGACGATAGGTGCCGAGAAATTCCAAACCTTGTCACCAATATTGACCGTCACCGCTGCAGATGACCCCACCAAACCACCCGATGACGTAAGAAGTCTCTCCGGTAATAGCGCCAACTGCGCATCGGAAATGGGTAAGCGCAACTCCAATGCATCAATTGCATACACTTGCGCCAGCGGCGTCCCATTACCAACAAACTGCCCCACATCTGCGCGCTTTTGTAGGACGCGCCCATCGAAAGGCGCTCGAATAATGGTCCTCTCAAGTGCCAGTTGAGAGGCCGCAACATCGGCCTTGGCCGCGGTAACCGCCAGTTCCGCAGCTCTGAGCTGTGGCTTTCGTAAAAAGAGATCGTTAGCCTCAGCCGTGCCCAATTCCCGCCACTCTCTCGCAGCCTGCCGGCTCCTCCCGCGCTCCTCTGCTAGGCGCTGCTCTGCCTGAGCCAGTGAGGCCTGTGTTCTCGCGAGCGCGAATTCGTAGTCATCGGGTTCAATCGTGAGCAAAATATCGCCCGTCTGGAAGAATCCACCATCGGCAAAACTTTCACTCACCTCAACTACTTTGCCCGCAACTTGGGCGGCGAGGTCTACCTGCGTTTTTGCACTAATGGTGCCCTGCGTTCTCACGCGCAACTGATGCACAGCGGGCGCAGCGTCGATCACCTCAACCATCGGCGCAGGGCGCTCTGGAGGCGCACCCGCCTGGGGCTCGGACTTCGCCGTCAGCACTACCCAAGTCGCGACTAAACCAGCGAGCGTTGCAAGCACCGCAATCGCAATTTTTCGAATCGAAAGCCGCGAGACCACTGCGATTCCTTCGGCGGTGTCAGACATAGTTCATTCCAATATTAGTGAGAGCGTAGATTTGGGGACAAGACCACGTAAAAACAAGTGTGGCGTCTAGCTTTTGTCCCTTAGGTGTTACGACAATATACGCGAGAGATTGAAAGACCCGTCGCACGCTTAATACGAAAAAAATACAAGCGCAGATCCGCGTCTTGACCGCGTTAGATCCCCAGAAAAATAGTCTGAGGCCTTGCCTACCGGCACCGTTTTCGCTGACTATGGTGGATATCAACTATTACACACCATCTTCACTTTCTAACCTTTACGGAGACTCCAATGGCTCTTTCTTCTGGGGATAACGTCCCATCTTGTACGCTCTCGGTTATGGGCGATTCAGGCCCTACACCGCTCACCACAGACGATCTTTTCAACGGTAAGCGCGTTTTGCTGTTTGCTCTTCCAGGCGCCTTTACACCGGGCTGCTCAATGGCGCACCTGCCTGGCTACGTCGCTACAGCGGACAAAATTAAAGCGGCTGGCGTCGATACCATTGCATGCCTGTCGGTCAACGATGCCTTTGTTATGGGCGCATGGGGCGAGGCTCAGAACGCCAGTGAGATCGTTATGGTGGCTGACGGAAACTGCCAATTTACCGATGCGATGGGTCTGACACTGGACGGAACTGGCTTTGGAATGGGTAAGCGTAGCCAGCGGTATGCAATGATCGTAGACAACGGTGTTATCTCGCACATCAATGTCGAGGATGGGCCCGGTGTTGACGCAAGCTCCGCTGAGACAATGATGGCTTTACTCTAATTTTCCATTAGAGACAGTCCAAGGTGGTGAGGGCGTCACGTTAAAAAATTTCGGTTAGCGTGCCGCCGTCACCCCAAACACAACCGCACTGATTACCACAACACCCAGCACATTCACCCAAATGCCCCATCGCACCATGGTTTGAATGCCAATCTGCCCTGTCCCGAACACCACAGCATTCGGTGCTGTTGCAACAGGCAGCATGAAAGCGCAACTGGCGCTCATGGCTGCAGGAACCATCAAAATTAATGGATCAATCTGAGCCGCCATCGAAGCCGCCGCCAATATCGGCATTAGCAGCGCTGTGGTTGCGGTATTTGAGGTCGCCTCCGTAAGCGCGGTCACAAGAATCGCCACCATGACAATCGCAAAGAGCGTGGGGACTAACGCCAAGTTCGCGAGTAGCTCTCCTACCTGAGTACTCAATCCGGACGCAACAAACCCCTTAGCAAGCGTAATACCCCCGGCAAATAGCAACAGTACGCCCCAGGGTATCGCACTCGCTTGTTCCCAGCTGATAAGGGGTTCACCGGTCTTATCTCGGCTTACAAACATAGCAATCACAGCACAAAATGCGACCGCCGCATCATTGGCCATGGGCATATCAAGCCACTCGCGCCAGCCTCCAAAAGGCTCTGTACGTGTCATCCAGGCCAAGGCTGTGAGGGCGAATATAACGAGCACACGCTTCTCTGCGCTGCGCCACTCACCAATGTCAGGAAGCGCCACTGTGAGGTCATTGGGAACTTGCCGAGCGAGAAATAGCGCAATAGTTGGAACCATCAAAGCGACCACTGGAATTCCCCAAGTCATCCACTCGCTAAAGGAGACAGCCGTCCCGGTAGTCTCCTCGTAAACTTGCATAAAAATAAGCGTTGGCGGTGTCCCAATCGGCGTTCCTAGGCCACCAATGCTGCATGCCCATGCCAAACCTAATAACAGTGGTGGTGCGAGCGCCTTAGGGGCACTCGACGACGCGATAACGGCCAACGCTACCGGTAACAGCATCAAAACCGTCGCCGTATTCGAAATCCACATGCTGAGCAACGCGGCCGCCAACATAAAGCCTAGTATCAGCCTCCGCGGTTCGTTCGCACCCACAAGACGCACCACAGTCAGCGCTATACGCGTGTGTGCGCCCGTTGACTCCATTCCCTTTGACAAGAGAAAGCCGCCCATGAGAAGCAAAATGAGCGGCGACCCGTATGCTGCGCCGACATCTGCTGGACTAATCACACCCAGCAAGGGTAAGAGCGCCATGGGTACGAGTGATGTCACTGGAATGGGGATTGGCTCAAAAATCCACCAAAAAACGCAAAGTATTGCCACTGCGCTGGTCATAGAGGCCGCGTGTGACTGATCAAAGAGGTGGGATAGCAGACCTACCGTCACCGCGGCTACTAAACCGGGGATTATTGATGTACTCAAATTATACGAATTCGACTTCGGCATTGCGCACTACCCATACTTGTTCGTTACACTATCGGCATGAAATCTCAGCTGTCTCCCCTTGTCGATACCTTCGACCGTCGCATTCGTTATCTCAGATTATCCGTAACGGATCGTTGTGACTTCCGATGCCAGTATTGCATGACCGAGGAGATGCGTTTTTTACCACGCAAATCGGTGCTGTCCGAGGACGAGGTTATCCGACTAGCCACCTTATTTGTTGAGTTGGGTGTCGAAAAAATTCGTCTGACAGGCGGTGAGCCTCTGATCCGCCCCGACATCGTTGGTATTGCACGCAGGCTCAATACTATCGACGGACTCAAAGAACTCGTACTCACTACTAACGGCAGTCAACTGACGACTTTAGCCAAACCACTGGTGGACGCGGGCGTTTCACGGATCAACGTCAGCCTCGATACGCTTTGCGAACGACAATTCGCGGAACTCTCTCGCACGGGCCACCTTGATAAGGTTCTGCGTGGCATTGATGCTGCCATTGAGGCCGGATTTCAGCGGATCAGACTCAATACCGTGTTGTTAACCGGTCAGAACGAGCAACAAATTGAGCCGCTTCTCGACTATGCCTTGAAAAAGGGTATTGATATTGCCTTTATCGAAGAAATGCCAATGGGCCACATTACTCAAACTGAGCGCGAACTCAGTCTCGTACCCTCGGCTCAAGTGCTTGAAACAATTAAATCACGATTTTCTCTGTTGCCCATCGTTGGTGGCGCGGCGGACGGTCCTGCAAGGCGCTATGCCATTGAAGGGACCTCCACTGAGGTGGGCGTTATTTCCCCCATCACTCATAACTTTTGCGACTCTTGCAACCGGCTTCGAGTGACGCCTGACGGTAGACTCGTTTTGTGTCTAGGGCACGAAAACGCGCTAGATTTGCGGCAAATGCTCAGAAGCGACATGGATTCGTCCAGCTTGAAACGTGCAATTGTTGCCGCGCTTGCGTATAAACCCGAACGTCACGTGTTCGATCAACCAGACGAGCCTCAAGTTGTTCGCTTAATGAACGTCACGGGCGGTTGATCACAAACTAGGATTTTCTATGTCACACTCGTTTCCAAAGCTGGGGAGCGTCGAGAGTATTATCGAATCGCTTGCCGCCGAGGGCTATATCTGCAACGAACAGATAGCCACCGTCGTCTACTTAGCCGCCGCACTCGAAAAACCTATTCTGGTAGAGGGCCCCCCAGGCGTGGGTAAGACCGAACTTGCCAAAAGTTGTGCCGAACTTACCGGGGCTCCCCTGGTTAGACTGCAGTGCTACGAAGGTCTCGACGAGTCGAAAGCAATTTACGAGTGGAAGTACGGCAAGCAACTTCTCTACACCCAGCTGCTGAAAACGCAGTTAGCTGAAGTCATGGAGGGCGCTACAGGGCTCCGTGAGTCGATAGAGCGACTGCACAGTTTCGATGACGTTTTCTTCTCCAAAGAATTTTTGGAACCAAGACCCTTATTTCGAGCAATCGATGCCGATGACGGTGTTGTTCTACTGGTCGATGAGATTGACAAGGCTGACTTTGAATTTGAGTCGCTGTTACTAGAGGTGCTCTCGGACTTCCAAGTCTCTATTCCTGAGCTAGGCACCGTAAAAGGCCGCTCCAAGCCACTGGTCTTTTTAACCAGTAACGACACGCGCGATCTATCCGACGCCTTAAAACGGCGCTGTCTGCACCTCCATATCGACTTCCCCACCACAGAGCTGGAAGGGAAAATTGTCCGAGCGCGAGTACCGCAAATTACCGAAGCTATGACCGACCATCTCACATCCTTTGTGAGCAAAGTACGTGAACTCGATCTGAAGAAACTCCCTTCGGTTTCTGAGACCATCGATTGGGCGAAGAGCTTGGTCTTATTGCATGCTGATTCGCTAGATGAAGAACTTGTCCGCAGTTCCTTAAACGCACTCCTCAAATACGAGGACGATTTGAGTACCGTGGTAGACAATCTCACCGAATTACTTAGCCAAGACGTTAAGGCCTCCCAGGCCAGCTAACGCCATGAATGCGCCTCGAGGTCTCAGTCAAGACGCCCCTACCGACCGGCTATTAGCGTTTATTGAGTTTCTGAGAGGTCGAGACATCTTCATTTCACCGGCTGATTCCTTGGTCGCTATGGAAGTTGCAGGACTGGTGGGCTACGCCGATCGCAGACTGCTCAAGAACGGCTTGGGCAGTGCACTTGCGAAGTCCAAATTCGAGATAGAAATCTTCAACGAGGCTTTTGAGCAGTATTTTGGTGCGCCAGAAAATGACAAAAACACCGCGTCAAATAGGGACTCAAAAGAGGACGCAGAGAGCGAGCCGGCAAGCCCCGAACAACTAGGACAGCAACTTGCCCAGGCGCTTGAAGCGCAACCCGAGCTCTCAAAGAACTTATCAAGCGATCTTGTAGAAGCCTTAAAAAGCGGTGACGAAGCGGCTATTGCCATTGCCGTCGAAACCGCCGCGCAACAAGTTGATGTCTCGGCAATAAAACTCTTAACTCAGCGGGGGCAATACATCCGGAAAATGCTGGATGCACTGGGAGAACAAGCCTTAAGAGACGCGGCAGTTGAGTTAGAGAGTACCGAGCCTGCCGCCTTCGAGGCCGTGCAGGCACTTCGTGAGCAACTGCGAAACAAGGTCCGAGATCGTGTGGATCGCGCCTATATGGTCCACGCCAGTGGCGACGCTGAAGACATGCTCGATGAGGCGCTAAGCAACATGTCTCTGGGTAACGTTGACCAGCACCATCGAGCCCGACTTAAGCGTCTGCTTGAGAAGATGACACGCAAACTTGCAGCCAGGCACGGACGCATTCGAAAACGCGTTAAACGTGGACAACTCGCGATTGCACCCACACTTCGCAAAGCCATGGCGACCGACGGCGTCCCCTTCCAGCCTCAATGGCGGAAGAGCCTACGCAGAAAGCCTCAGATATTGATCCTCTGTGATGTCAGTGGCTCTGTCGCAGCCTACGCGAAGTTTCTACTGCTCTTTGTCCACTCGCTACAAGATATCCTGCCAAGGACGCGCAGCTTTGCGTTCTCATCAAACCTTGGTGAAGTGACCGACACGTTGCGCTCTCTGCCTGTTGAAATTGCCATCGAGCGTGTCAATTTGAAGTACGGCGGCGCCACCGACTACGCACGAGCCTTTGAGGACTTCGCCGCTCTGGCCATGGCGGATATCAATCGAGTCACCACCGTCATCGTTCTCGGTGACGCGCGGAACAACAACACCGATCCGCGACTGGACTTACTCGCCGAAATACGCGCTAAGTGTCGACAGCTGATTTGGCTCAACCCTGAGAGTCAGCGGAGCTGGAGCACAGGCGATTCGGAGATGGCGGGCGTTATGAAAAACTGCGACGTCACCGCGGAGTGCAGCACACTAAAGCAACTGGAGCGCGTCATCGACACGCTCTTGACCGAGCTGAATAGCTAAAAGATCGACGGTCATAAAGGTGTGCTCTACATGTCGGGCGATTCGTAGCTTATTGCTGTACCAACTCGCCTCATTGAGCGTACACTGCCGTGCGTCTTGTAGTGTGGATCCAAACACCTCGGAAAACGTACAAGACTCCAGTGGTAATGAAGGTACTGCAGCATGACGGCCGACGCGTTCAGAAACTTGATAGCGCAAACACGAGACAAGTCGTTTCTCGTCGCCCGGCGCGGCATCGAAAAAGAAGGTTTGCGCGTCTCGCGCGATACCCACCGTATTTCACAGCTACCCCATCCGACGGCGTTGGGCTCAGCGCTTACCCACAGCGCCATCACGACGGACTATTCCGAAGCATTGCTCGAGTTTATTACCGGCGTTCACGCGACACCCGAGTCAGCCCTCGAAGAGTTGTTTCATTTACATGCTTACACATCGCAGTCGCTGCCCGATGAAATTATCTGGAGCGCGAGCATGCCCGGTGAGCTAGAGGGCGAGGCGGATATCCCCATCGCGCACTACGGATCATCCAACATTGGGACAATGAAGCGCGTCTATCGAAATGGATTAGGGGCCCGCTACGGCAGAGCAATGCAAGCCATTGCAGGCATCCACTACAATTTCTCCCTGCCTGAGACGTTTTGGGAACTATCGCTCGCTCATTCTGAAACGACGTTATCGATTAAAGATTGGCGAACCCAAGGCTACCTCGCACTGATTAGAAACTTCCAGCGTCGTTTATGGCTCCTTAACTTTCTAACCGGGAGCTCTCCCGCGGTTAGCCGGTCTTTTCTCGCAGGCCAGGCACCAAAGCACCTGGTAGAAGGGCAGTCCAAAACCCTGATGAGTCGACACGCCACCTCGCTTCGTATGGGCGACTTGGGCTACACCAGCTCGGCACAGGACGGCTTGCAGATCTGTTACAACCAGCTTGAGACCTATATTCAAACGCTGACTGACGCCATCGTAGAACCCCATGAGCACTATGCTTCCTTGCCCCCTACGAGTCAGGGTGAGTTATTGCAGCTAAATCACGGCCTACTTCAAATTGAAAACGAGTTTTACAGTGCAATCCGACCCAAACGCGTGACCCAGTCTGGTGAGGCGCCGGTGCGAGCACTTAGAGCCCGGGGGATTGAGTACGTCGAAGTTCGTTGCCTTGACGTCAATCCATTTACCCCGCTGGGGATCGATGTGGACACAACGGCCCTTGTTGATACGTTCGTCCTGAGCTGCCTGCTTGAGGACAGTCCACTGTGTACTTCGCACTCTCGCAAGATCGACAACGAGAATAATCAGAGAGCACTCAATCAGGGTCGAAGTCCATCGCTTCGTTTACTTGACGACGCAGGCAATGAACAAACAGTGGTGGAAGCCTCCGCATCGATATTGATGTCGATGGAAGCCACAGCAGAGCTTCTCGATAGCGCTAATCAAACATCACGACATGTAGAAGCTGTAAACGCCGCTAGATCAAAAATCGTGGGTGATGAGGAGACGTACTCGGCGCGCGTGGTTCGTGAATTGGATGAGCAATCCGTCGATTACTCCACCTTGATGGGCGAGTATTCGAAGCGTTGGAATCGAATCTTCCAGGACTTCGCGCTACCGCTTAATGCAAGGACACAGCTAGCCGATGAAGCCATTGCTTCACTGCGCAAACAACGTGAAATAGAAAAGAGCGATACATCGACATTTGACGCCTTTTTGCAGGCTTTCTACACGCAATATCACTAATGCCTTTTGCGCAACGGCTTTTGGGGTAAGTCGAGCAGCGAGGGGCGGACCCCCCCGCTGCTCTCGTGTCACAACTTAGCTGCCAGCACCAACGACTGAAAGCAATTCAACTTTGAAGATCAAAACTTCATTGGGGCCGATTGCACCACCAGCACCGCCCGCACCATAAGCCAGCTCAGAAGGAATAGTGAGCTCGTACTCAGCTCCCTCACTCATCAATTGCAACGCCTCAGTCCAGCCGGGAATAACTTGTGTAACACCAAAAGTTACAGGCTGCCCTCGGCTGTAGCTGCTATCAAAGACCGTACCGTTAATCAGGCGCCCCTCGTAATGCACTTCGACAGAGTCTGCGGAGGTAGGCTTGGCGCCCGTGCCCGCTTTGACAACTCGGTACTGCAAGCCACTCTCTGTGACCTGTACACCCTCAGCGCTTGCGTTCTCTGCAAGAAACGCTTGACCCACCTCGAGATTACCCGACGCGGCAGCCTGCATCTCAGCTTCTTGCTCAGCCTGCATCTTCTCCTGCATGGCCATCATTTCAGCGTTAATTTCTTCATCGGTCATTTGTGCTTCTGCACCCGAGATAGCGTCTCGAATACCCTGCGCAAACGCATCTGCATCCAGCGGAACGCCTTCTGCCTTCATTCTACGTCCCATATTCAAGGCAATGCCGTAGCTAATGCGCTGATCCTGACTTTCTAAACTCATTTCAGTCGACTCCGTGGTTTGATCACAAGCGACCAAGCCCACGCCAATCAAAATGGCTAGCGCTGCGAATCGAAATTTAACTCCCGAGAAAAAACTCGCTTTAAACATGGCAGGTTGTCCTGTGTGTTGGTGAAAGAGAAACGCATACTACGCGCCTGAAAACGGCGTGGCTACTGCCCAAAAGCTGCAATCAAGCTGTCCAGGTCATCAGGGGCTGACAATGCTGTTATGAGACAAAGATTGGATTCAACAGAAATTGAGACTGACACCGAATACGAAAGCGTGAGGCAGTCGCACAAGAGCTTGGCTAAGGCCTTCTCTGCCTCCAGCTCCAATTGCAGCGCCTCAGTGTACAGTCGCGTGTATTCTTCGCCATCACGCCACACCACGCGCTGACGTCTAAGGGGCTGCAATATGTGCGCCACCCACGGCGCCATCGTGTGCTCCAACGTCTTCACTTCATCTGAGGTGAGTTGCCGCCCTCGCTCTGCTAACCAGGCGTAAAGCAGGGCTTGTACAACGACCAAGCCACTTGAATCCTGCAATGCAAGCAAACAATCACGTAAGGCGCGTGTCTCGTAGCGATTCAGTGCCCACGCCCAAAAGGTCTCATGCAAGCTGTCATCCATGGTTGGCCTCCAATCTTAATTTCGTGGATCGAGGACTTCTTCGCACAACATACTCACGCCGCTGAGCATGGGACCGATCGACACAGGCCTCAGACCAAACAAGACAGACAGGGCGTCGCCCACGGGTATAACCGGCGCCCCCTGCAATCTCGCCATTATGCTGGCGCAGTCTGCGAGGCAAATCTGTAGTCACCCCAGTGTAAAACGAGCCATCAGCGCAACGAACCAGATAAACGAACCATGTAGTAACATCTTCACCCGACATTCGACTCCAGCACTGTCATCCAAAGAAATTTTTTGAGAGTATATGTCGCGAAGCATTCGGAGGCACCATGAGCGAAAACATTACACACGTCAGTGACGCTGACTTTCAAAACGAAGTTCTATCTTCAGACGTCCCTGTCCTCGTTGATTTTTGGGCGGAATGGTGCGGGCCCTGCAAGATGATTGCACCCGTCCTAGAAGAAATCGCCAACGAGTACGGCGACAAACTCAAAGTCTGTAAAGTCGATGTTGACGCGAACCCTGACTTACCCGGTAAATTTGGTATTCGCGGTATTCCCACACTCATCGTATTCAAAGGCGGTAGTGCGGTGGAAACAAAGGTCGGTGCCCTCTCAAAGGCCCAACTTGCTGAGTTTGTAGACGGCTGCCTGTAAACCAGACTGCATCAGTTAAAATTCCTTTCAGATTCGGTAGACGCATCGCTTAAGCGGTGCTACCTTTCGTTTGTGGGCGATCTCTTCGCCCCTACCTTCCCCAGAAACGCCACTTTTAAAGATCAAATCTGCGTCGCTTGGGGTGTGCTCATTGGCAAATCATTTCCTTGGCCATAGCAAAAATAACCATTTACCCATTTCCCAAAGCCACAGGTAAAACCAGTGCAAGAAGAAGAAAACGTTAATCCCGAACTAGTCGCAGCGGTCGAATCGAATGCCACAGCTGAACCAACCGCTGAGTCTGTGACGCCGGAAGCTCCAGCCCAAAAGAGTCCAGCTCAAGAAGCCGCCGACGGCGAAGAGAAAGCTTCACGAACACTCAAGCTGAATCGATCTGCTGAGAGCGCAGCTGAGACTGCGAGCACAGATCAGGCTGCAGCTTCAGAGTCGGCAACCAACTCGGAAGCGGCCCCTGCTCAAGAAGACGGTGAGAATCAAGGCGGTGGACGTAACCGCAGGAACCGGAATCGCCGGAACCGTCGCGAGCCACATGTTCCCTCTGAAAACCCCATGAGCCTGACCGAGCTTAAGACGAAGTCGACACAAGAATTAATCGACATGGCGGCAGAGATGGGCATCGAGAACATGGCCCGGTCTCGCAAGCAAGACATTATTTTCTCGTTACTGAAGCGACATGCGAAGAGTGGCGAAGATATTTTCGGTGACGGCGTACTCGAAATCCTATCGGACGGCTTTGGTTTCTTAAGATCGGCAGACAGCTCCTTCCTCGCCGGGCCCGACGATATTTACGTAAGTCCAAGTCAAATTCGCCGCTTTAATTTGCGGACCGGTGACACGGTCACGGGGATGATTAGACCCCCAAAGGACTCCGAGCGTTATTTTGCCCTGTTGAAAGTCAGCGAAGTTAACTTTGAGTCGCCCGAGACGGCGAAGGCAAAAATTCTATTTGAGAACCTCACCCCATTGTTCCCCGACGAGCGCCTGACGCTGGAAAAAGGCAATGGCTCAACAGAGGATCTAACAGGTCGAATCATCGACTTGTGCTCGCCAATTGGTAAGGGGCAACGAGGCCTGCTCGTGGCACCGCCAAAGGCGGGTAAAACAATCATGATGCAAAGTGTTGCCCAGGCGATCATCAGCAATAACCCCGAGTGCTACATCATCGTTTTGCTGATCGACGAACGTCCTGAAGAAGTAACTGAAATGCAGCGCTCCGTTGGCGCTCGAGGCGCCGAAGTGGTTGCCTCTACGTTTGACGAGCCGCCTTCACGACACGTTCAAGTGGCTGATATGGTCATTGAGAAAGCAAAGCGCTTAGTTGAGCACAAGCGCGATGTCGTAATCTTACTCGACTCGATTACACGTCTGGCGCGCGCCTACAACACGGTCGTACCCAGCTCAGGAAAGGTCTTAACCGGTGGTGTTGACGCGCACGCGCTCGAGCGCCCGAAGCGTTTCTTTGGTGCAGCGCGTAATATCGAGGAAGGCGGCAGCCTCTCAATTATCGCAACAGCGCTCACTGAGACCGGCTCTAAGATGGATGAAGTTATCTACGAGGAGTTCAAAGGTACCGGTAACATGGAGCTGCACCTAGATCGCAAGATCTCGGAGAAGCGTGTGTACCCCGCTATTAATATTAGACGCTCAGGCACGCGCCGCGAGGAACTCCTGACGGGAGAAGACGAATTGCAGCGTATGTGGATTTTACGAAAGCTTCTCCATGGTATGGAGGACCTCCCCGCTATTGAGTTCCTGCAAGACAAACTCCGGGACACTAAGTCCAACGATGAGTTCTTCCGCTCTATGAAGCGGAAGTAAGTAGAGGGCGCCGTAAGGCGCCTTTTTGCTTTCTAAGCCCACCTTATTGCATGGCAGTTTTACGACGCCGCATCCACAGCCGTCTCTACTGTGTCATGCTAGGTACCGAAGGATATGTGAGATAACACTATGAAGTTTCGGGACCTCCGAGAGTTTCTTTCCATGCTGGAAGCCAGCGGTGATCTGGTGCGCATCAAAGAAGAAATTGACCCTAATCTGGAAATGACAGAAATAGCGGATCGCACCTTGCGAGGTGGTGGTCCTGCCCTGCTCTTTGAGAACCCCAAGGGTTACGACATGCCACTTCTCGCCAATCTATTTGGGACAGAGAAACGAGTGGCACAAGGAATGGGCGCAGACTCCATTGAAGCCCTCAGAGAAATCGGTGAGCTACTGGCCTATTTACGCCAACCCGATCCGCCGAAGGGAATGCGCGACCTAATTGACAAAGCGCCGCTGCTAAAGAAAGTTTTGAATATGGGGCCCAAGACAATCAGTCGCCCGCCCTGCCAAGACGTCGTTATCGACACAGACGCCATCGATCTAAACAAACTACCGATTCAAACTTGCTGGCCGGGCGATGTTGGTCCGCTGGTTACTTGGCCACTCGTTATCACGCGCGGACCCGAGAAACCACGCATGAACCTTGGCATTTACCGCATGCAACTGATTGGTCGCAACAAATTGATCATGCGCTGGCTGTCGCATCGAGGTGGTGCGCTTGATTTCAGAGACTGGTGTCTTAAGCGACCGGGCGAGCCTTATCCGGTTGCCATTGCGCTTGGTGCTGACCCTGCGACAACACTTGGCGCGGTAACGCCCGTTCCAGATGCGCTCTCCGAATATGCCTTCGCCGGCTTACTTCGCGGTGGCAAGACCGAGCTCGCAAATTGCCTGACGCAGCGTTGTAAAGATAACGAACTGCTCGTTCCCGCTAATTCTGAGATTATCTTAGAAGGCTACATTGACCCCGAGGAAATGGCTGACGAAGGCCCCTTTGGCGATCACACCGGTTATTACAACGAGGTAGAGAGCTTCCCTGTATTTACCGTAGAAAAAATGACAACACGGAAGAACCCCATATATCACAGCACCTACACTGGGCGTCCACCGGATGAGCCCGCGATCCTTGGCGTCGCGCTCAATGAGGTGTTTGTCCCATTACTACAAAAACAGTTCCCTGAGATTGTCGATTTTTATCTGCCACCCGAGGGCTGCTCATACCGAATGGCGGTTGTAAGCATGCGCAAAGAATATCCGGGACATGCTAAACGGGTGATGCTCGGCATATGGTCATTTTTGCGGCAGTTTATGTACACCAAGTTCATCATCGTCACCGATGAGGACGTCGATGTGCGCAACTGGGAAGACGTGGTTTGGGCGATGACGACGCGTATGGACCCACGCCGCGATTCCGTCTTTATCGACAATACACCCATTGATTACCTAGATTTTGCATCGCCCGTTGCCGGACTGGGCTCAAAAGTGGGCATGGATGCAACCAACAAATGGGAAGGTGAGACCGACCGTGAGTGGGGTAGCTCGATTCAAATGAGCGACGAGGTGAAAGCAAAAGTCGATGACTTGTGGGACTCCTTAGGCATTACGCTACCGGGTCGTCGAAAATAAGGCCCGCTGGCTTAAGATCAAAAGCCGTCGCCCTCGAGTCGCTTAAGCCCCACGCCGAAGTCTGCGAGCACCTAATGCCGTAATTAAGTGCTCCGACGCCTGCTTCTTATGCGCGTCGATTAACAGGTTATCGCCCGCGTCACCGGCTAGCGCATGAGCCTTCAGTAGCGTAAGCGCCAAGGACGCGGCCCCTCTGTCGTCAGTGGCTGCAATATTCGTAAGACGCTCCGCCAGTTGTTCTGCACTATTGGGCTGGTGAACGGCAAGGACGCCGTTCAAGGCATCGTACCAAGAGGCCCCGGCCGTCTCTAAAAGCACCACATCGACATCCTTTGTTGCACCCAGCTGATAAAGCCGCGAGACGTATTCAACCCTTAAGGCCTCATCAGCCTTGTCTGAGACCGCAACGCTGCTCCATACCTTGTTAAGTTGGCTGGGCTTTTGGCTCGCACGAATTTGCCGCACCAAAAGCCAGTGTCTTAACTGCTTGGTGCGCGACTCAGACTGCCAAGATGACTTCTCCAACTTACCCGCTTTACCTAACAGGCCTGCCGTATTTTCACTCAAAACATCGTCGAGGCTGGAGTGGATGAGTTCCAGATTCTGCTCCTCTTTGCGCCTGCCCAGCCAACGGCCAAACCCAGGGACAACTCCCAGTATGATCCTCACTAATTGTCCAACGAGACGTAAGAGAATCAATAGCCCTACAACAGCAAGGAACAAAGCCACCAAGCTTGTCTCAAGGCGGTAGCCACCCACTTGAAGCAACACATAACCTGGGTCCCGGGATACAAAAGACGCAAGCGCAACGCCCACGATTAACCCCGTGGCGATCAGCCACAACCACCGCTTCATTCGGGAACGCTCGCTGGCGCGTTATCGCCGAAATCAGTGCTAAAGAGCGCACTCGAATTTGTCGTGTCGGCACCATCAACGCGCTCGTTATTGATCACCCTGAGTGTCTCAAGTTCTGGCAATTCCAGCCTCAAAGACAGTGAGCTCAGAGCTGCTAACTCGTCGATAACGGCAACCACAGCGGGATCATCATTTGACGACAGAAGTTCTACCAGAATCACTTCGGCTCGCGCTAGGGAGTCTGCAAAGCTCACTGAATCTCTGATGAGCAAGGCCACTCGCGCCTGTTCAAGGTTGAGCTTTATGGAAAGGGCCGCAAAACGAGACCAATCCGAGGTGCTCGGCTTTTGCTGGGGCGATTCAAGCTCAGTGATAACAAAGTACGAAGCGAGCGTGTCAATCGCCTGCTCCCAGAGGGTCAGCGATACGCTTGTGTCGGCCGAAGTCTCGTCAGCATCGATAGGTGAAATAGCGTCCGATTCGGTCTCGCGGACCGAGGGGTCAAGGGCGCTTAAATCCAAGGTTAGAATTTGTCTATCCAGCGCTGACAGACGCCCCATCAATCCCACCATATCGAGCTTTTCAACCGCCCTTAACTGCGTTCGATCAAATGCAATGGCCGATCGAATAGCGCCCACATCGTCACCAGAATCGCTCTTTAGCAAACTGTCTGCTTGAGACAGCAGCGTCAAGGCACCACGCACATCCCCCGCGAACCGTAAGCGCTGACCTGAGAGGCGAATATTGAAAGTGGCCTCAGCACGCCTCCAAGTACTCTGATCGATTTTCGACATTCGATAGAGAAGATGATTCGCCTCATTAAGCTTACCTGCTGCACGCTGCTCAATATCGCGAATGGAATCCAGCTCTGCCGAGAGCCTCGTGGTGGCCGACTGTAAAGCCGCGGACGTGGCGTTTTCGCTCATCTTAATTTTAGTGTCGATAAGCGCCGTTAAATCGTTGGCTAAGGACTGATCTGCCTTTGCCAGGGAAGCGAGGTTTTGCTCCACCTCCGCTTGTTTAGCTTGGAAGGCTGCCACCTCCGGCCATACATAGATGTAACCCGCCGCACCACTGCCAATCAGTACAAGTAAAACCAGTAAGCGAACTAACCTACTCACCAATGATGGCGCTGGAGCTGGTTTATTGCGGGCGGTTTGCTCGCTCATGAAAATGTCCCTTTAAAAACATGACTTAGGACAGTGTAGACAATACCTCGAGTAACGCATCATCACTGGCCCCTGCCGCTACTATACGCGATTGCCAGCCCAGCTCTCGAGCCTGACTTTCAACGCGACCTGAAGGCAGTATGACCGTATGCTTCTCATGCGCGCTTACCCCATAAAGCGCGCAAAGTTCCTCGAGGCGCGAAAGCGTTTCACCGCTGGCAATATGAATATACCTTGGCTCTTGGCTTTCCAGCGCCTGCAAAACTGTACTCTGTGAGACGGATGGCCACACCCGCCGATAGCAATTCACCTCCACGACAGACAAGCCCTGTTCGTTAAGGGACGTACTTAGCAAGTCGCGCCCCCCTTCTCCCTTTATTAAGGCAATGCGATTAGGTAACTGCGATGAATCACTCTGTGTTGAGGCAAGCAGCTCGAGTAGCCCTTCGGAATCCTCGCGATCTGGACTGCTAGCGTCTATGCCTTGGTCAGCGAGCTGTTCTCGGGTCTTTCTCCCAACGGCCAGTACCTTGGTTGATGCCCTTTGGCACGCGCTCAGAACAAAACTGAGCCCGTGAGTCACAGCATTTGCTGATGTAAAGATGAAGACAGTGCTGTGCTCGAGCTCAGCTTCAACTGCAGACGCTATCGCCAACGGCTCTATCTTGAGTAATGGCAAGGCGGTGGCCGCGAAGCCCCTCTCTAAGAGGAGATCTAGTAGCCGTTTCGCATCAGGCTCGGCGCGTGTCAGAACTACATGGGTCACGATCTTGCTGCGGTAAGGATCTCTGCTGCGCCCATGTTCAGAAGCGATTCAGCCACTTCTAACCCCAATGCTTCTGGCTCCGTACCGCGCGCTTCTGCAGCGATAACGTTTGTACCATCGGGGGAACCGACGCGCGCGCGAAGCCACAGGCTATCGCCCTCAGTTACCGCAAAGCTGGCAATCGGCACGTCACAGCCTCCGTTCAACTTACGAACCACGGTTCGCTCAGCGATAACGCGCCGCGCTGTCTCGTTGTGCGCTAGCGGCGCAAGCAACTCAGCCACCCTCGAGTCCGAGGAACGGTACTCGATCCCAACAGCGCCCTGACCCCCAGCCGGGAGCAGGAAATCCTCATCGATTGCAGCGCCAATGCGCTCATCAAAGCCCAGTCGCTTAAGTCCCGCACAGGCCAAGATGATCGCATCGAACTCGCCGGCGTCGAGTTTGGCGAGCCGCGTATTGACGTTGCCTCTCAGGAAGCCAATATCGAGATCCGGGCGTCGCTGCATTACCTGACATGAACGGCGCAGACTCGAAGTGCCTAACTTCGCGCCATGCGGGAGCGCATCGAAACTATCAACACCAACCAGCGCATCGCGCGGATCCTCACGCTCGCAAATAACGCCCAGTGTTAGACCAGGTGGGAGCTCCATGGGAACATCTTTCATTGAGTGAACGGCAATATCGGCTCGCTCGTCCATCAAGGCTGTCTCCAACTCTTTAACGAACAGGCCTTTACCACCCACCTTATAAAGTGGCTTATCGAGCAGCTGATCGCCTCGTGACGTCATTCCCAAAAGCTTTACGTCGATACCGGGATGGTGACGCTTTAACTCTGCCTCAACAAAGTGCGCCTGCCATAGCGCGAGTGGACTTTCGCGCGTCGCGATCGTAATTGAGTTCATGCATCCCCCTGATGTTTTTATTTGCTGCTTTTGTTTTCAGCGTAACGCTTACACAAGCTGTCACCTGTACCTGATACAATAGCATTGTGTAAATTACGAGAAGTTTATCGCGTGTCCAGTTCTTTAGACAGTCATACTAGCCAAACTTGGGGCGGCAGATTCAGCGAGGCAACCGATGCCTTCGTGCAGGAATTTACCGCCTCGTATTCGTTTGATCACATTCTTGCGCACTACGACATACAAGGATCACGTGCGCATGCCGACATGTTAGCGGCCAGCGGCATTTTGAGCAGCGATGATCTGAAGGACATTCACCGAGGTCTCGATCAAGTGCTCACCGAGATCGACGCCGGTGAATTCCATTGGCAGGTAGCACTTGAAGATGTGCACATGAACATCGAGGCTCGACTCACTGAGATCATCGGTGATGCGGGCAAGCGGCTTCATACTGGGCGATCGCGTAACGATCAAGTTGCAACGGATATTCGACTGTATCTTCGTGCGGCAATTAACAGTATCCAAGGACAGCTGCGGCGTCTCAGAGCGGGATTAATTGATCAGGCTGAGACATATGCCGATACCGTTATGCCGGGCTTTACACACCTGCAGGTTGCTCAGCCCGTGACATTTGGCCACCACTTACTGGCGTGGAATGAGATGCTCGCGCGTGATGATGGACGGCTTACCGACTGCGCCGAACGCATGAATCAGTGTCCCCTAGGGGCCGCCGCGTTAGCGGGCACTTCTTACCCGATTAATCGACAGATGACCGCAGAGGCACTGGGCTTTACTGCGCCCACTGAAAATTCGCTGGACTCAGTCAGTGACAGAGACTTTGCGATCGAGTTCACCGCCGCCGCCGCTATCACCATGATGCACCTGTCGCGCATGGCTGAGGAGATGATTATTTGGACGAGTGCTCAATTCGCATTCGTCGATTTACCTGATCGCTTTTGCACCGGCTCCTCGATCATGCCTCAGAAGAAAAATCCTGATGTCCCAGAGTTAATTCGGGGGAAAGCTGGGCGAGTACAAGGTCATTTGGTCGCTTTAATTACGCTCATGAAAGGCCAACCACTCGCCTACAACAAGGACAACCAGGAAGACAAAGAACCGCTCTTTGATGCAGTAAAAACGCTTCACGATTCCCTGTTGGCGTTTGCCGACCTCGTGCCAGCAATGAAAGCCAAACCCGATTCAATGCGTCGTGCCGCCAGTTTGGGGCACCCGACGGCTACCGACCTCGCTGATTATCTTGTGCGCAAGGGCGTCGCTTTCCGAGACGCACACGAAATAGTGGGAACGGCTGTCGGAATGGCTGAAACACAGGGCAAAGATGTTGGTGAGCTGTCATTGGAAGAGCTGCAATCGCTCAGCGGTCTTATCGAGAGCGATGTATTTGAGGTGCTGACGCTTGAGGGCTCGGTGGCTGCTCGAGATCACATAGGGGGAACCGCGCCACGTCAGGTACGCGCCGCGGCTGAACGCGCTCGGGCAAAGCTGAGCGCGGTGTAGCCTGCGCTTTTTGGATAATCTCAAAGAATGGATTGTCCATTGCGGGTCGCCGGTGCTGCCATGACAAGTTGCGACCCTCACCGCTTCAGCTTTCAGCACAATTGAGCCGCTACTCTTACAGCGTCCGCATGGACATCATTTCGGGTCTTCCGCTGAGGCCAGTTAATATGAGGGTAAGCCCAGGGTCTGAAAAAACGGCCTAGGGCCTAAACTGGCCGACCTAGGTGCTTAAAATGACCGACCTAGGGTCTAAAATGAATAGACGCTTGGAAAATAATATCGGGGGCGCTTTCGACAACGATATCTTCCGCAAAACTTACATCGACCGCCCAGTTTTTATTAAGTTGACGGCGCAACCCTAGGCTCAGCATCGCTGCAGGCTCACCCAGCGCATCGGCAGAACTATTTAGCAGTGCACTATGGCTATCGATTTGCCCGATGAGCGCCCAGCGCTCGTTGAAATGCCACTCGGCCGAAAGTCCGCCAAACCATAGCCAATCTCTTTTCTGCGCGCCCAACAAATCGCTGTCGCCAACCGCAGTGACCCCTAACTGACCATGCCAGTAAAGCGGCAAATCACTCCGATGCGCACCACTGAAACGAGCGACACCATAGAAATCTGACGACCCACTCCCCGTCCAATCATCGGAGTTCCCCGTGTCCACTTTGTAACCAAGCGCGTAAGAAATGTGGGTATCGGTTTGTCGCTCTGCCATAAATGACATTTCAAACGTCGCATCCCCAAGCCCAGAAACCGACTCGACCAAGCCGACCTGCTGAGTAGGGTTGGTAAAGTGATACCGTAGCTCATCATCGGGCACGTTGCGTCGCCCTCCGTCGGGCATCCCAAAAAAATCGTGCCATCGATTCACATAGTCATCGGTAAAGCCGCCGCTATGCTTGGTCACCGGTATGACCGCACTTAGCTCCCAAGACGGTGAAACGCCCCAACGAAGCCTTAGACTGTGACGCTGAGTTTCGCCATCAAAAAAAACACTTTCGTCACCGTCCGCTTGTGAAACAAAGTGGGTCGCCACATCAGAGTGCAGGCTAACCGAAACCCCCTCGCGAATATCAGCTGAACGCTGTGAGGGCAGTGCGACCAATGCCGCAAGCGGTGACAGATTCTCTACCCACAAGGGCTCAAAAATAGGCTGAGCCTGCGAGAAAGGTGAAATGCAGAGCGCAAAGAGACTAAAACGCCTCCACCAGCTCCCTACCACGCGATAACTTCTCCCGCATGTTGAGCAAGCTCACTGGTGAGAAGTTCGCGGAAAGCACGGTTCGTTTTCGTATCAAACCAATCGTCATCGTCCTCGCGCCAGACGAAGTGAAAGCCACCCCCCGGAGTCGCCAACCACAGTTGTTCAACCGCTGGCTGACGCGAAAAGACAAAGACGACGCGGTTCACGAAAGTTACGTTTATAACGCCTTCGGCAACCGTTACGTCCGGATCGGACTCAAGCGCCTCCAACCGATTTTCAACCTCCTCGAAGGTGTCTTCGATGCACTCATAATAGCGGGCAGATGCGCTCATACGTCTCCTGAGACTCAATACTTAGCAGTGAATGGCTAGGAACATAAAGATAACGACTTCGCGCTTGCGAGTCACGGTAGCGTTGCAAACCAATGTTATACTCGCGTTTTATTTTTGGTGCGCTGAGTGAAAACGCTGACAACCCTTTCGATTATTTTTGCCTTGGCCCTGGCTTCGGCCTGTGGGCAACCTGGTGAGTTGCGTCGCCCCGCACCACAACCCCCCTCTTCTAACTAAACCTTACTATGTCATCAGATTTGAACCTTCCCAACGGCTTCGCTCGCCAAGCCGGCTCACTGTTTTGTGAAGATACACAGGTATCTGATCTAGCGGAGCAATTCGGAACACCGCTCTATATTTACTCGCAGACCGCGATTACCGACGCGTTTCTGACCTGGAAACAAGCCTTTGGAGACGCTCGCCATCTCGTTTGCTACGCCGTCAAAGCAAACTCGAATATTGCGATTCTACGACTGCTCGCGTCACTGGGTTCGGGCTTTGATATTGTCTCTGGAGGGGAGTTAGAACGGGTACTTACCGCAGGCGGTGATGCCGCTAAAGTGGTGTTCTCCGGTGTTGGGAAATCGCCCGCTGAAATAAGACGCGCGCTCGAAGTGGGAATCCGCTGCTTTAATGTGGAATCTTCAAGCGAGCTTTACCTCATAGAAAAAATTGCGAGCGAACGCGGTGACACCGCCCGTATTTCTATTCGCATCAACCCCGATGTCGATGCGAAAACGCACCCTTACATCTCCACGGGGCTCAAAGAGAATAAGTTCGGCGTCAACGCGCAACAGGCTTTAGAACTCTACCGGTACGCACAAGGCGCCTCTCATCTTCAACCCGTGGGTGTCGACTGCCATATTGGCAGTCAGCTGACAGAGGTCGCACCGTTCGTAGAATCGGTTCAGCACCTTCGTGATCTGGTACTCCAATTGCGTAAATCCGGCATCAATATTGAGCACATCGACATCGGTGGAGGACTGGGTATTCAGTACTCAGATGAAGCGATTCCAAGCCCATCAGAGCTAATATCAGCCGTGCGCGCCGAACTTGACCCGCTTGATGCTGAACTCATGATAGAACCAGGCCGATCCATTGTGGGAAATGCTGGCGCACTCCTCACCAAGGTGTTGGTTGAAAAAGCGGGAGACACAAAATATTTTGCCGTCGTGGATGCGGCGATGAACGATTTACTCAGACCCGCGCTTTACTCCGCGTGGCAAAACATCGTCGAAGTATCGGTGACGCAAGGTAGCGAAAAAAACACCTACGATATCGTCGGGCCCGTTTGCGAAACAGGCGACTTTCTAGGAAAAGAGCGAAGTTTATCTGCCCGCGAGGGCGACCTACTTGCGGTCATGGGGGCTGGTGCCTACAGCTTCTCTATGGCGTCTAATTACAATACCAGACCTCGTGCTGCCGAAATTTTAGTACACGGATCTCACACTCATATCATTCGACAGCGAGAAACGCTGTCGTCGCTCTGGCAGGATGAGCAAATACCAGAGGCGCTGCTATGAAACTTCACTTCACCAAAATGCACGGCGCAGGAAATGACTTTGTCGTTATCGATGCTGTGCGCGCAGCCATCAAGATAAATGAAGACCAGATTCGTAAAATTGCCGATCGGCAAACGGGTGTAGGTTGTGATCAGGTACTGCTAATCGAGCCACCCAAGCGCCCTGACGCTGATTTTGAGTACCGAATTTTCAACGCTGACGGCTCTCCTGCAGGGCAGTGTGGTAACGGCGCGAGGTGCGTTGGGCGATTTATTCATGAGCAGCGTCTGTCCGCAAAGTCGATAATTACGCTGCAAGTCGGCTCGGACCTGAGACGACTCGAGTTCGACGAGACGGGGAGCGTGAAAGCTGAGCTAGGTGCGCCTATTTTCGCGCCCGCTCAAATACCCTTTGCTGCTGATGAGGACGCGACTGAGCACGCACTCACGCTTGCCAATGTCACTGTAATGGCAGGCGTTGTGTCCGTAGGAAATCCTCACGCAGTGCTCCTGGTGGATGACATCGCAGCAACACCCGTTGAGAAAATAGGCCCCATGATTCAAAGCCTCGATGTGTTTCCCGAAGGTGTAAATGTTGGCTTTATGCAAGTTGAAAGCAACACCCAGGTAAAACTTCGTGTATTTGAGCGCGGTGCAGGTGAGACCTTGGCCTGCGGCTCAGGTGCCTGCGCAGCCGTGATTCACGGAATTCGGCTCGGGCAGCTTGCGAACAAGGTGACAGTATCGGTACCGGGGGGTAAGCTCGAAGTATCTTGGGACAACGGTGTGTCGTCAGTTTGGCTCTCAGGCCCAGCGGAAACCGTTTTTGAGGGGAAACTCAATCTCTAGCACGCATGATGGAATCTGACTCAACTAAAAACACCCCCAATGCGGACGACGTTATTCGCTTTCTTGCAGAGAATCCGAATTTCTTCGACCAGCACCCTGAAGCCCTCAGTGAGTTAAGTATCAGCCACGTAAGCGACGGCGCGGTGTCGCTGGTTGAGCGTCAGGTAGCGGTATTGCGCGAGAGAAATGCTGAATTGCGTCGACGCTTCGATCACCTCCTCGCAAGAGCCGAGCAAAACGAGGTACTGCTCAGCGCCACGCAAGAAGTTATTGCCTCGATGGCTGCGCGCGGCGAGCATGAGCAGTTCAGCACGCTATTCACTAGCCTCATGAAAAAGCATTTTGATATCGAATACGCGGTTTATCACGAGCTTGAGGACGACCTACCCTCGGATGCGACCAAAACGGCTAATCACCTTCTCGGTAGTAAAACAGCCACTAGCGGTCCCGTCAGATCCAATGAATTAACTGCACTTTTCGGCAGCGATGCAGGTGATGGATCTGCCGCCATTGCAAAAATAACGCCGCAGTCAGGTGGGCAGGCGTTTATTGCAGTGGGCTCATCGGATGCCACACGCTATAGCGCGGCCGACGGCACACTGTTTCTCGAATACCTTGCAAAGGTCATGGCCAGCTTGCCAATGGCCCGCTCACTCATGAGAAACAAAGCGGATTAATTGATTTGACCGCCGTCGACTTGACGCAAGGGGTATCCGAGTTTCTCCAGTATATTGGTGTCGTAAAGGGGTACTCCCCGCATACACTTGCCAACTATCGTCGGGACCTCGCCAAGCTCGTCAACTTCTGCTCTGAACAGGCCATCAATGATGCCTATGCCCTTGATCAGGCAGTGATTCGCCGATGGGTAGCCCAGCTGAGTCGCGAAAAACTGTCGGCCAATTCGATTCAGCGGCACTTGTCTGCCACACGGTCACTTTATAAATTTCTTGCTCGGCACCACAGTGACCTTCGAGATCCGACCGCTGGTGTGCGGGCGCCCCGGGCACCTCGAACACTCCCCAAAAGCCTGGAAGCCGACCAGGTTGGTCAGCTACTCAACCACCAAAGTGAAAATGCCTTTATGGCGCGTGACCACGCTATGGCCGAGCTGCTTTATTCCGCGGGATTGCGACTCTCAGAACTTGTTGGGGCGAATATCAACGACCTTGATGCGGGTGAAAAAATCATCACGGTGCTGGGTAAGGGACAGAAAACACGCATCGTCCCGGTAGGCGCTCCTGCCTTAGCGGCGATCGCGGAGTGGATGAAATATCGTCCCATGGGAGATGAGCGGCTGGGTTTTGACTCACCCCTTTTTGTAAGCAAACGAGGCACCCGTATCAGCCCTCGAAGCGTGCAGGAGCGCATCCGACAGCTCGCCGTGAAGCATGGTATGTCTCAGCGGATTCATCCTCACGTCTTGCGCCATGCTTTTGCCAGTCACCTGCTTGAATCGAGCGGTGATTTGAGAGCGGTACAAGAGCTACTGGGGCACGCAAACATTGCCACAACTCAAATCTATACCCATCTCGATTTCCAGCATCTAGCCAAAGTGTATGACCGGGCGCACCCGCGCGCGCAGCAAAGCAAGAAAGCCAAAACCTAATTCAACGAACCCACCTGAAAGCGAAGCCAACGTGACCGTATCCATTCTTTCATTCGATCTTGATGACACTGTGTGGGATCCGCGGCCCGCTTTAATCGCTGCAGACACTGCGCAGTGGAAATTTCTTGCAATCCAATTTCCCGCGCTGGCCGAGCATTTTACGAAAGATAGAGTGATGGGCTGCCGAAAGCACGTCATTGATAGCTCACCCCTGATCGTAGGCGACGTGACCGCGCTTCGAATCGAAGTAATGCGACAGCTTCTCTTATCGCTCGGGGTCGGCACTGACGTGGCACTTGAGGTGGCCAACGATGCCTTTGCCGCCTTCATGGCACGGAGAAACGACGTGATTTTGTTTCCTGATGCGCAGGAGGTCTTATCTCAGCTCGCCACTCAATTTACGCTCATAGCGATAACAAACGGTAATGCAGACGTGCACAAAACGTCTTTGGGGCCCTTCTTTCGCTCGGCCTTTCGGGCAGATGAGGTAGGAAGCGCCAAACCGGAGGCAAAAATCTTTGAGGTGGCAATGCGGTCTGTGGACTGCCTACCTTCCGAGATCATTCACATTGGTGACAGCATTGAAACGGACGTCAACGGTGCACTTAACGCGGGCATCACACCCGTATGGTTCAATCCTGAGGGCAAGGAAAATGGGTTAGGGGTAAACGAGGTGCGTTCACTGACAGAGCTTCCTGCCGTGATCGCCAGACTTAATGTTTAAATAGCCTCTTCACCGGTCTCACCCGTTCGAATACGAACAACCTGCTCAAGCTCAGAGACAAAAATCTTACCATCGCCAATTTTGCCCGTGCTCGCAGCCGCAATAATGGTATCGACAATTTGATCAAGCTGGTCCGCTGAGGTGGCAATCTCAAGTTTTAGCTTGGGTAGAAAATCAACAACATATTCGGCACCACGATAGAGCTCGGTATGACCGCGCTGACGACCAAAACCCTTCACCTCGGTAACCGTGACGCCCTGAACGCCAATCTCCGACAGCGCACTGCGCACATCATCTAACTTAAATGGTTTGATAATCGCGGTAACCAGTTTCATGACAACCTCTTCCAGATTTTACGTCCACATTATTGGTGCAGAGTATGGCCCAAGCTGAAGCGTTAATGAAGTAAGGAATAGTCGACTTGCGATAAAGCAAAAAAAAACCCGACCAAATGGCCGGGTTTGGTAAATGAAACAAGTGCTCAGCGGTTAGCGATAACGCCACCTGCGCGCTGAACGTTAAGATCAAAACGATCTGCCTGCATAACTTTGGTCCACGCCGCGGCAAAGTCACTGACGAACTTCGCCTCACCGTCGTCAGATCCATATACCTCCGAAATTGATCGAAGCTCAGAACTGGAGCCGAACATAAGGTCAATGGGCGTTGCGGACCAGCGACGGTCGCCTGTCTTTCGATCCCTTGCAATATAAACCCCCGGAAACTCTGTCGAAGCCGTCCATTCAACGCTCATATCAAGCAGATTCACAAAGAAATCATTACTCAACTGACCCTCCCGATCAGTCAAAACGCCGTGAGAGGACCCCGCAGTATTGGCGCCCAATACACGAAGGCCGCCAACCAACGCGGTCATCTCCGGTGGGGTCAAGTCGAGAAGGTTGGCTTTGTCGATCATCGCGCCAACCGGTGACATGTAATTGCGGTCCTCATCGTAGTAATTCCGGAACCCGTCAGCCACAGGCTCAAGCGCAGCGAAAGAATTGACATCGGTTTGCGCTTGAGACGCATCCATACGACCTGGCGTAAAGCCGATGGTAAGGTCATGACCACGCTCTGCCGCCGCACTTTCTATTGCCGCAGCGCCAGCCAGTACGATCATGTCTGCCATGCTTATGGCTCTCTTTCCTCGTGCGTTGTCATTGAACTGTGTCTGCACGGCCTCCAGTGCTGCGAGGGTCGATGCCAGCTCATCCGTGTCATTCACTTCCCACGAGTTCATGGGTGCAAGTCGAACGCGTGCACCGTTAGCACCCCCACGCATGTCACTGTCACGGTATGACGCAGCAGAAGCCCAAGCCGCCTTTACGAGTGATGACGTGCTCAGGCCAGAGGCCATGATGGCCTTCTTCAGCTTCTTAATATCGCGCTTGGTCACAAGATCGTGATCGACGGGGGGAATCGGGTCCTGCCACATCAACACTTCCTCGGGCACATCGACTCCTACATAACGCGCGCGCGGACCCATGTCACGGTGCGTGAGCTTGAACCACGCTCTTGCGAAGGCGTCCTCAAACTCAGCTGGATTTGCCAGGAAGCGTTGAGAGATTTCGCGATACGCCGGGTCAGCCTTTAGCGATAAATCCGTCGTAAACATGATCGGTGCATGCTTGATGTCCGGACGGTGAGCATCTGGCACCGTGTCAGCAGCTTGCCCATCTACGGGAATCCATTGAATCGCACCTGCGGGGCTACGCGTCATTTCCCAGTCAAAGGAAAACAAGTTTGCGAGGTAAAGCATACTCCAACGCGTTGGCGTCGCTGTCCATGCGCCTTCAAACCCTGAGGTTACCGTGTCCTCAGAATGGCCTTTGCCACACTTATTGTTCCAGCCAAAGCCTTGCTCTTCGAGTGCTTCACCCGCGGGCTCGACGCCCACACACTCGTCGGGTTTGTGTGCGCCGTGACCTTTACCAAAGGTGTGACCACCCGCAATAAGCGCGACTGTCTCGGCGTCGTTCATGGCCATTCGACCAAAGGTTTCGCGAATATCATGTGCGGCAAGGGCCGGATCAGGATTTCCATTTGGTCCCTCAGGATTCACGTAGATCAGTCCCATCTGTACGGCAGCAAGTGGGTTATCCAATTTGCGATCGCCCGTGTAACGCTCATCAGCCAGCATCACTTTCTCGGGTCCCCAATAAACAAGGTCGGGCTCCCAATCGTCCGTGCGACCGCCAGCAAATCCAAAGGTCTTAAAGCCCATATCCTCCATGGCAACGTTGCCAGCAAGAATCATAAGATCGGCCCAGCTAACACTGGCCCCATACGCCTTTTTTACGGGCCACAAGAGACGCCGCGCTTTGTCGAGGTTTCCGTTATCGGGCCAACTATTAAGCGGCTCAAAACGCTGCTGCCCACCTCCCGCTCCGCCGCGACCATCGGCAACGCGATAAGTACCCGCGCTGTGCCAGGCCATTCGAATAAATAAAGGTCCGTAGTGACCGTAATCCGCTGGCCACCAGTCCTGAGAATCCGTCAGCGTTGCTCGAATGTCGGCCTTTAACGCATTCAAATCGACGGTTGCAAACTCTGCTGCGTAGTTAAAGTCAGGACCGTAGGGATTTGACTCGGGTGAGTGCTGACGCAATGGCGTCAAATCAATACGCTCCGGCCACCAAAATTTAGGCGGTTTTGCAAAGGTATTTTCTGCCTGCACGGAGGCAGACAGCGCTGTGAATACTGCGAACCCTGCTAAGGCAAACTTCATAGCTTTCATGGTTAACACCTCAAAGTAAGTTTCATTATGGTTAGAGCCTGCGCCCAGACGAAGACCCACTCCCCTAAGCTAGTCGCTCATGATCAAACGGGCAAATCGAATAAATTAGCAGGGGCCATCGAAAATTTTGATGACGGCCTCGTTAATGGCGGTGGGTGCTGCCCTTAGGGCAAGGAGACATCGTCGCGCTGATAGTCGTTGGGGCGCACAGATTAACGATCTCGGGGATAAGAAAAACCGACATCTAGAGGAATTACAGACAAAAAAAGGGGGAGCAGAGCTCCCCCAAGGTCTCACTCAAACCACTATCGGCCGGTAGTAAACTCTGGATACGCTTCCAGACCACATTCAGAGATGTCGGAACCTTCGTACTCTTCTTCCTCGGAGACGCGGACTGGTGTAATGAACCCAATGACCTTGAACGTCACGAAGGAAGCAACGAAAACCCAACCAAAAATCGTCGCCGCACCAATCAACTGACCTGAGAAGGACGACGCTTCAGAGTTCGTGATAGGCACGAGTAGAAGGCCTAAGAGTCCAACTACGCCGTGGACTGATACAGCACCTACGGGATCGTCAAACTTCATCTTGTCCAGTGTGACGATTGAGAACACAACCAACGCACCGCCTAAGGCACCAAAGAGAGTCGCCTGAAGAGCAGTTGGTGTAGAGGGCTCAGCCGTGATGGCTACTAGGCCGGCAAGACAACCGTTGAGCGCCATAGTCAGGTCGAACTTTCCAAACATCAGCTTGGCGACCGTTAGCGCGGCAATACAACCACCCGCTGCGGCTGCGTTCGTATTCATAAATACGTTGGCCACTGCTGTTGCGTCGGAAACAGTTGCGGTAGCGAGTACCGAACCACCGTTGAATCCGAACCAGCCCATCCACAGGATGAACGTGCCCAAGGTCGCAAGCGGCATGTTCGCGCCGGGGATCGCATTCACTTTGCCGTCCGCGGTGTACTTACCCTTACGTGCACCGATGACCAGAACACCGGCAACACCTGCAGCGGCGCCTGCCATGTGGACAATGCCCGATCCAGCAAAGTCAGAGAACCCTAAGTCGCCAAGCGTGTACATTCCGAAGACAGGGTCACCACCCCACGTCCAATTACCTTCCATTGGGTAGATAACGCCCGTCATGACTACCGCGAAAATCAGGAATGCCAGTAACTTCATGCGTTCTGCCACTGCGCCCGATACGATCGACATGGCCGTCGCCACAAATACCACCTGGAAGAAGAAATCGGCAGAGGGCGCGTACCCATTGTCGAGGTTCTCCGCAGTGATGCCATCCAACATAAAGTTAGAAAGCGACGGATACATGATTTCGTATCCGACAAGCATGTACATCGTACAGGCCACCGCAAACAGCACGATGTTCTTTGTCAATATCTCGGTCGTGTTCTTACTGCGAACAAGGCCGGCTTCGAGCATGGCGAAACCTGCTGCCATCCACATAACTAGGGCGCCACACACCAAAAAATAAAAGGTGTTTAACGCGTAACTCAATTCAGCTGTAACTTCCATGATGATTCTCCTATTCGCTTAAAGCGCGTCGACACCGGTCTCACCGGTGCGGATACGAATGGACTGTTCAAGCGACGTGACAAAAATTTTGCCGTCACCGATGTTTCCGGTTTGAGCTGCACTGGAAATTGCTTCAATCGTCTGATCGAGCAACTCCTCTGATACAGCGACCTCTACCTTCGTTTTCGGTAAAAAATCGACCACATATTCAGCGCCTCGATAAAGCTCGGTGTGACCTTTTTGTCTACCGAAACCCTTTACCTCACTCACGGTGATTCCTTGTACCCCAATCGTAGAGAGTGCTTCTCGCACATCATCTAACTTGAAGGGTTTGATTACTGCGGTGACCATTTTCATTGGGTAATCTCCTTTTTAAATGGTTGCCAACGTTCCACGCGACTCAACGATGACCTTGCTGGGTGCCGCGGGGGCAGCTTTGCGGGCGCTTTTGATTCGCATTACTCGACTCCTGTGTTTGACCTCTCGCTGAGCGTGAGACCACGCAGCTTGGGACGCCATATGCATTGCGAGCAACGCGCCAACAAGATTAATTTGTTTAAAAACATATGCTTAAGAGTTTTCTTGTGCGAATAAAGGCCCTGTACGGGGAACCACACGACCATCAGCGCACCACAATAGTGCGAGCCCCGATGAAATCTGCACGTAATTGATGCAGTACATTCCGATGCAATTCCGGTAGTCTTTTCACTCTTGGCAGAGAGATGTTTTAAATGGCAAACAACGACCGAATTCCGGACCCTACAGAAGCGGCTAAAAACCTTTTTGGCTCGATTCTCAAAGAGGGCAAGACGCTCGCCGACGAGGTCTCAGGCAATGCCAAAGCAGTTGCCAAGTCAGCGCTTGGTAATCTCGATGTCGTCAGCCGAGACGAGTTTGACGCCCAAAGAGCTGTGCTGCTGCGAACCCGAGCTCGGGTTGAGCAGCTCGAAGCAGAAATCGAAACACTCCTGACGAAGCTAGACGAATTAGAAAAAAATAAGTAACACCCACCGGGACATGAGGTCCTGTGTATGACAAGGATGTCTTATGTCGCTTTCTCGCGTCGCGACGCGATCTCGCCTTGGTTTAAACGCCGTTTCGGTTCAGGTTGAAGTCCACCTAAGCCCCGGACTGCCCGCTATTGCGATGGTAGGTATGCCAGAGTCCGTCATGCGCGAGGCGAAAGAGCGCGTTCGAAGCGCTGTGATCTCATCGGGGTTTCGTTGGCCGGACAGTCGACTCACTATTAATATTGCGCCCGCCAGCACACCTAAATCGGGTGCGAGTTTTGACCTCCCTATTGCAATAGCCGTACTTATTGCCTCGGGGCAGCTATCGTCAAAACTTGCAGAGTCGGCCGAGTTTTACGGAGAGCTCAGTCTAAGTGGCGATGTGCTACCTACATCCGGTCTTCTCGCGGCGGCCTGGAGCAATCGCGACTCAACCACGCGATTATTCGCACCCAGGGCTAATGCGCCTCAAATGGCGTCGCTTGCGCAGCACGTTATGGCTGTCGACAACCTCAATGCGTTTAGAGAGCCGCATCGCCTCGACACCGTGAAGCATCCACAGCACATCACGACGCCTAGACCTTCTAGCAAACATCATTTACCCGCGGGCCAGCCTGAGCTTTGGCGGACGGCCACGCTCTGCGCATCGGGCGGCCACCATTTGCTGATATCCGGAGAACCCGGTGCCGGTAAAACCATGACAGCAAGATTGATCGGCGAATTACTTCCAGAACCAACGAAGCAAGATCAACTGGAATCCGCCTTGATTTTTGATGTCGCGGGTCAGACTTTTGATGGTCATCGACCACTGCGTGCACCGCATCACACGATCAGCTCAGCGGGACTGGTCGGCGGAACTCGGTATGCGACCCCGGGCGAAATAAGCCTCGCGCATACCGGGGTTTTATTCCTCGATGAGTTTCCCGAATTTTCACTCGCCACAATTGAAAATTTGCGACAACCAATGGAGTCGGGTGAAGTTCGGATTAGCAGAGCCGAGATAACACAAACCTACCCGGCGCGATTTCAACTCATTGCCGCCATGAATCCCTGCCCTTGTGGCTATCGAGACTCGCGATCTAAGGCATGTCGCTGCTCTAGCGCAGCGCTCGCACGCTACGACGCGAAGTTGTCGGGCCCCTTGCTCGATAGAATTGATCTTTTCGTTAACGTCTCGCGCTCAAAACTAGTCGATATCATGCAACAGACGAGCGAGCATCAAGAGCAGCTGATCAATTTGAAGGCTGTTGTTAACGCCGCCCATGAACGGCAAGTTTTGCGTCAGGGCTGTAGCAACGCGCGCATTGACGCAGCCGATCTCATCGATCTTTGCTCACTTAATCAAAAGACGCGGCAATGGCTGGTATTGACGGGGGAGAAATTAAAGCTCTCGGGGCGCAGTTTACATCGATGCCTGCGGGTCGGTAGGACCATTGCCGACATCGATGGTCGCGCAGAGGTGACCGAGGGTGATTTGAGCGAGGCCTTGGCCTATCGAAAGGACAGTGACCTCGTATCGTGAATGTGGGTTAGCCGACGTACTACCGGGCGAGGCGCCCTTTAGAATGTCGTGATGTACTCCGCAAGTTGTTGCATATCGTCATCACTCAGCATTGCCGCCTGTCCCCACATGAGTGCACTTTGCGCACCCACTGTTTCGTTGGCTTTGTACGCTGTAAGTCGTCCGATTATGTAGTCCGCATCTCGGCCCGCAAGTTGAGGACCAATGCCGCCACCACCATTTGGGCCATGGCATGCCGCACATCCGGCATATTTCGCTTCACCCGGCAATGCAGCGACTTCGGCTACATCCGCGCCGGCGGCCGCGCCACAATCTTCACCCGACACACAAACGGTTGAGAAAGACTTAATACGATCAGCAATGGCTGCACGCTGTTCGTCGGTTTGCGCGAATGCAGAAGCAGAAAGCGCTAATATGGTGACTAATAAATATCGCATGACTCAATAGACTCGGTTGACAGTTTTTCTGGAGCGCGGAGTATACAGACTAAACCGACCGTGAAAAAACTCGGTTGTCCAGATAATGCATATAACATTAGCGTTAGTTACGAACTTTAATGCCAATCGGGCGTATCACGCCTAATTGGGCGGACCAAAAATCACAAAACTCAAGCCGAGAATCAGCCCACAGCGAAGAGGCAAAAATAATGAAGCTCTATACCTTTGACCCTGCACCCAACCCCCAGCGCTTAAAAATGTTTATGGACTTCAAGGGAATCGACATCGATACACAGCAAGTCAATTTCCCCGAGGGCGAACAACGTACCGACGCCTACAAGGCCCTTGTTCCCAGCGGAACCGTACCCGCCCTCATACTCGACAACGGGCAGGTGCTTACTTCGGTGTTTGCCATCACACAGTATTTGGAAGCAATTCATCCACAAAAGCCCTTACTCGGTGAGTCAAATGAAGAACGCGCCGTTGTTCTGGATTGGAATCACAGACTGTTTAACGACGTCTTTCGCCCGACAGGTGATGCACTGAGAAACTCAAATCCTGCGTTTACGGGCCGTGCTTTACCGGGCACCCTTGATACTCAGCAGATACCCGAACTCGCCGACCGGGGCAAAGCGCAACTTCTTCACGCCTTTGAGACGCTCAACCGAGAGTTAGGGACACGACCTTTTGTCGCCGGCGACGCATTCACCATGGCCGATATCGACCTACTTGCGGTGATTAAGTTTGCTGGATGGGCGGCAAAGATCGTCCCTGATGAGAGTCAGAAAGACCTTCACGCATGGCAGGCACGCGCAGCATCAGCCTTCGAGGAAGGATGTGCTAGCGGGTGAAATGCTCGCTGCGCCAGATTACCGCCCGCGCCGTCGTCGCTTTGACGGCCTCGGCGGTTCTCGCCAGTTGCTCACCCACCGAGGTAGGCGTCAGTAAACTCGACAACTATGTGAAGCGATTGAGCACCGCCTCAAAGACGCCTGTCTCCGATGTGGCATCGGCTCGTATTGCTAAGCCGCCTGTCATTAACGAGCTCCCCGGGAAAGACGATGCAGACACATTAACTCTCATCGACTTCTTAGCCCTCAGCGGTTGCAAGCTCCAAGCTAATATCGCCAAACGCAATACAACGATGGGGCGTAATGCCTCTGTTTCCCAACACCTTATTTTTGACCTTGAGTTCATACGATTGGCGCCCTCGTGTATCGACAAGCTCCGATCTGACGAAGACAACGAGATTGCAGACCTCTTGGAAGCAAGCCTTGTTTCGCGCACTGAAAGTCTCGTCCATACACTTGCTCGTGGCGTCTTAGGCGGCTCCGAGTGGAGGGAGTTTTGGCGCATACCAGACTCACTAGGTGAGTACCCCTCACAGAGCAGTGGTGACGCAGCGCAGTCATTGTGGGAGCTATCACAGCGAGTAGAGCGCTTTCTAAACGGCACGTGGTCACCGTCAGATGAAAATTTAGAACCTCTCCTTGCCAAGGTCCGCGTCAACGCCGGTGGACAATTACTGCGCGCCGCTATGATTCAAGCGCGTGGATTAACGAAAGCTAATCGCATCCTGAGACAGGCAAGCGAAGCCGGGATGTATTGCTCACAGGGAAAGCTATCGGAGGCTGGCACGATATCGAAGACCGTTGTCGCGAAATATTTTGCTGGTGATGTGCAGGCTTGGTCCGCCGCTGTCGCACAGCGTCATTACGAGATCAATTCACCGATCATTGAGATGGAAGCCGCTCTGACGACGGCGCTATCTGATGATTACCTCTCATGGGCTGCAGCGAGAGACCTGCAATTGGGCGCTCTTTTTTCAGCTCCCCGGCAGCACGTGAGTATTATTCAGGCAGCGCTCGACAACTGCTAGATACCCTTTTGGAGGGACTCGCTCGCGACCAAGCTCTGATATATTTCATCGCTCATAACACTCGGAGTTCGAAGTAAGGTTATCCATGGTCAAGCTTATTTCTTCGTCACTTGAGCCCAGTCAATGTCCAGCAGTAGGGCGGGTACCGCGGACCTTATCCATCGGTCTTTATCAGATGAAGTGGTACGAAGATCCCGATACGCACCGTGAGCGGCTCGCTGCCGGCATTGAAGCCTGTGCAAAGGCTGGCGCCGACATCGTCTTTCTGCCTGAGCTCACGCTCAGCCGGTATCCCGCCGACACTCGCCCTGAAACGCCCTCAGACCGGGAGCCAGAATCGCTTCTTGACGGTCCCACCGTGGCCTTCGCGAAAAAGGCAGCGATTGACAATGGCGTCTTCGTCCAAGCATCACTTTACGAAGCGGTCGATAGGGGCGATGGTCTCGGGTTTAACACCGCTATTTTGGTTAACGCCCAAGGGGATTTAGTTGCAAAGACTCGTAAGCTCCACATCCCCGTCACCGAGGGGTACTTCGAGGATCACTACTTCGCGGAGGGGCCGAGTGAGACCCCCTATCCAGTTCATACAATCCGCCGTGGCGAGACCCTCATCAACGTTGGTTTACCTACCTGCTGGGACGAGTGGTTTCCAGAAGTTGCACGAAGCTACGGTCTTCAGGGTGCGGACATCCTTTCCTACCCAACCGCCATTGGTTCAGAGCCCGACCACCCAAGCTTTAACACACGCCCCTTGTGGCAAAAAGTGATTACAGGACATGCTATTGCAAACGGTCTTTTCATTGCCGTCCCCAATCGAACAGGTACTGAAGGTCTCATCACTTTCTACGGCGGCAGTTTTATTGTTGACCCCTTTGGTCGTATTTTAGCGGAGGCGCCCGAGGATGAAGAAGTGGCGCTGGTAGCGGAAATCGATATTGCGCACCGGCAGGATTGGCTGCAACTTTTCCCGTTTTTTGGCACGCGACGTCCCGATACTTATGCTGCGCTTACCAATCCCCGCATTAACCCGCGCAAAGAGGGTGGTGAAGGTGAGATGGGGCCGATACCGGGCCTTGCGTGGCGCTAAAATGGACCTAGACCTATGATCGATTGGCAGATGCCGCCAGAGTGGGCAGCGCACACGGCAACCTGGATGGGCTTTCCAACGGGCGCTTATGACACATCCGGCATTACTGATGAGGACGCCTTTGGTGCGTGGTCGTCGGTGGCAAACCGTATCTCAGAACATGAACCCGTGAACATGCTGTGCCACCCAGACCAGATAAGCATTGCCAAGCGGGCCTTGTCGTCGGCCGTCACCCTTCATCCGTTCGTGATTGATGACGCCTGGTTAAGAGACTCTGGCCCAACCTTTGTGACCGGAGACGGAAAGCTTGCTGGCATTGATTGGGTCTTCAATGGTTGGGGGGATCACACCGCCTTTGATTGGCGAAACGACGCCTTAGTAGCGAATCATATTATCGAACTCGTGGGCGCCTCGCGTGTGGGCTCTGAGCTCGTCAACGAAGGCGGGGGTATAACCGTAAACGGGACGGGCGATGTCATTCTGACCAAGACCGTGCAACTCGATCCCGGCCGCAATCCCACTCGGGATGCGCAATGGATTGAAGAAGAGATACACAAACGCTTAGGCAGCACGCGAGCGACCTGGTTTGAGCGTGGCTTGTGGCGAGATTATCAAGACCACGGCACGCGTGGACATGTCGATATGGTTGCAGCCTTTGCTCCCGATGGTTCTGTCCTGCTCCATCGGCAGTTTGATACAAGCCACCCTGACAACGCCCTATGGGACGAACACTGCAGTGTGCTCGAAGCCGCGGGATTCAAGGTGCGCGCCATGCCAGCCCCTCGAGTCACTCGCGACAATACAAGCTGGGTCGATTACAGCTACATCAACCACTACGTTGGAAATGGTTTTGTCCTGGTCCCAGGCTTCGCGGACCGCACCGATGAGCATGCGGTCGAGATATTGAAAGATCTGTATCCCGATCGGCATGTGGAGAGTCTAGATGCCCGCGTCATTTTCGCGATGGGAGGTGGTATCCACTGTATAACGCAACAACAGCCTGCGGTTTTGAACTAGGAAATGCGCTTGCCTAACTGCTTCAGGCTGGTCTGAACTGGCGCCAACATTTGGGTACGAGTACTCAACTGTATGACGGTGCCTGTTTTCAGTTAAGCCACTCAGGGAGCGGCTGATTGCCCAGCGACAACTCCATCGTGTTATCACCGACTTGCTGCGCCCCGCGCCCGACCATTTCATCGTAAGCACTGCGCTGGCGAAGTACCGCCTCGATCTGACCGAATTGTTTTATCTGGCGCTGCATCGAGAGCAAGTTTGTTGTTTTGAGCGGCTTACCGGTGTTGTCGGCAATGAGGTGCTCCTCGCCATCAATTTGCACGAAGGCGATGTAAAGGCTCAGATCCACCGACTCGATCACAAAACGATCGATGTTGGACTTGCGCTTAATCTCTTTCAGTTTGAGTTTCACCGGGCGTCTCACGAGGCAGCTCTCTAGGAGCACGTAATTACGCGGTAAAACTAAAGTTGGTTTTTTGCTCGCCAACGGGCTATTACCGGTGCCAATACATCCAGACCTTTGTATTTTTGCAGGTCCCTCGGCGCGTCATCGATCGCACTCCACAGCGACTCCAGGGCCCCCTCAATTGGCGCTAACGCCTTGAGCGAGCAAAGGTGAACACGGATCGTAAAGGCAATAGCACCGGACTGAGGCAGTCGACGCAATGACTGACGTTCTGCGCGATACCAAAGTTCACTGCTCTCATCGGAGACGTCCCAATGGTCACGCGATAAAAAGTGTGGGTGCGGTGTCACTGACCAGTTAAACCGTTGCACGGCACGATCACTGGGTAGGCGCGCAAAAAATCGATCGATCTGACCACCGATTTCACCATTGAGGCGCGGAATAGGACCATGGACTTGCGCCATCGTCAGACCAAGCTTTTCCTCGAGCCGCCAGTCACTTGGGCTACACAGTGACGCCGCCATTAAACGATAAACGCCCTGTTCATCTGGCAACATCACCACCAAGTCATCGGCGACGTTAAGTGACGCCTCCCATAACGCTTCGTAATCGGTCTTTGATACCTCGTTACCCGTTTCAAGCGCAACGAGCGATGCGAATTCGGTGGCCGCTTGAGTGCTTTCCTCAAGCACCTGATACACCCGGTCACCATAGCGCTCGCGCATTTTGAGTTTGTGAGCCCGCCATGAATGGGACGGATCAGCGTCGATCCAGCATCCCTCCATCGATGACAGACCCATTGCGACAATGCGTGGTTCTGCGCAGTGCGGTAAGAAACGGGGCGCAGGTTCTATCCGTGCAAAATCTGGACGGGGGTGTGTCGCCGTGTCGTCTTGGGGAATCATGCGCCCATGATGCCAGAGCTTGCCGATATCACCATCACTTCACGAGGAGAAACACTCGAAGAGCTTCCAAGTTACAGCGGCGTCTATCGGTTCTACTCGAACGAAGAGGCGCTATTATATGTGGGCAAAAGCGTGGACATCAAAGCCCGCGTTTACTCCCACTTTCAGGAAGGCCGAAAGCCGGGTCGGCATCAACGTATCATGACGCAGGTAGCGCGGATTGAGGCGCAGGCTACAGCTGGCGAGATTGGTGCCCTATTAGTTGAGAACGCCGCAATCAAAGCCGAGACGCCACTATACAACCGTCGTCAGCGACAAGTGCGGAAACTCTGGACCATTCACCTAACGCGCTCCAAAGATAACTTTTTGCAGCCCAATAGCGCTGATTTTTCACCTTGGGGTGAGCGCGCTCAGGACAGCTATGGACTCTTTCATAACCGACGCCACGTGGACAATACCATTCGAAGGCATGCGCGGGACCACGGGCTCTGCCTCCGAATGCTAGGGTTAGACGCGGGTAAAGGGCCTTGCTTTCAGTACCAACTGAAACGTTGCGATGGGGCTTGCGCGGGCGATGAAAGCGCTGAAGACCATAACGCGCGCTTGCTCTCCGTTCTGGATCGAGACCGCATTGCTGCATGGCCTTTTCCGGGGCCACTGCTCTTGGTTGAACGAAATATTCGTCCACTGCCCCAGCAACCCAAGGCGCAGTTTCATCTGGTGAATCATTGGTCATGGCTGGGCTGCTTCGATGACCCCCAGGCAGCACAAACCGGGTCGAAAGAGACGCGTGACACGGTGTTTGATCGCGATGCCTATCGCATGCTCATGAGTGCGCTGAGAAAGGGAAAAGTTGAATTGTTAGATGCCGAATCTCTGGCCGAGATGGATAACCCGATTCTCGCAGCGGCATTCGACTAATGGCGGTCAACGTTGTTTGGTTCAAGCGTGACCTTCGCCTGAGCGATCATGCCGCATTAGAGCGCGCTATCTCTCTAAATGCTGACACGCTTTTGCTCTATATTTTGGAGCCCGAGTTAGTTCAAGACCCACATTACCGAGGGCGTCACTGGCAGTTCATAGGCCAGTCGCTCACCGACATGCAAAAAACGCTTTCGTCATTTGGCCACCAACTCGAAGTCGTAGAGGGCAATGCACTTGAGGTACTGAAACGATTACATGAAGCGCGGGGCATAATGACGTTGCTCAGCTATGAGGAGACGGGCCTCGACGTAACCTTTCAACGTGACAGGAACGTAAGCGCTTTTTGCCAAAGCGCGGGTATTGATTGGCAAGAATTTCAAACGAACGGCATTCAGCGAAAACGAAAAGATCGTAAAGGTTGGAATCGGAGCTGGCATAAAGTGATGTCATCTGCATGCCACGATGTAAACCTTAAGGCGCTCAAAACCATGGCGCTCTCGGAACACGAAACGCTGCAGTCACTGCGCACAAAGCGATTTGAGAAGTGGCATCAAAAAAGGAGCGAGATGCAAGCAGGCGGCCCCACCGAGGCGTCTCGTGTGCTCAATAGCTTTCTCGATGACCGAGGCTGGGGCTATCAAAAATTCATCTCCAAGCCGGAAAAAAGTCGGGAGCATTGCTCTCGGTTATCGCCCTACCTCGCCTGGGGAAATTTAAGCATGCGCGAGGCTTATCAGGCGCTTCAACAGCAGGAAAAACGTCGAGGCTGGACGCGAGCTATGAGCGCCTTCGAGTCCCGACTCCACTGGCACTGTCACTTCATACAAAAATTTGAAATGGAGTGCCGGATGGAGTTTGAAGATATAAATCGTGGCTATGCGGCGCAACCGCGAGGTCAAGATGACGCTTTGGTAACCGCATGGAAGGACGGACTAACAGGCTACCCACTTATTGACGCGACCATGCGAGCGCTCAAGGTAACGGGGTACGCGAATTTCCGCTCCAGAGCCATGCTGGTAAGCTTCCTGACGCATCATCTCTGGCAGGACTGGCGGGCAGGTGTAACGCATCTGGGGTCTTTATTTCTCGACTTCGAGCCGGGCATTCATTACCCACAAATGCAAATGCAGGCCGGCGTTACCGGTATCAATACCATTCGTATCTACAATCCGATCAAGCAGTCACTTGACCATGACCCCGACGGCAATTTCATCCGAAAATGGGTGCCAGAACTGCGTGACTTGCCCACACCGCTGGTCCATCAACCGTGGCTCATGTCACCTATGGAACGGATGCTAGACCCTCTTAACTACCCCGACCCCGTCGTCGACCTTAAAGCTTCGTATAAGCGCGCTCGGGATACCTTATGGCAACTCAAAAGCGATCCAATGGTAGCCATCGAGAGAGAGCGTATACTCAGTCAGCATGTGGAGCGTCGTTATCAGAAGCGCTTTGAGGAAACCCAACGAGATTGACTCCTTGCGACGCATTACCCTAGGGCCGTCATGACGCGTGAGAGGCTAGGCTAAAGCAGTCGTGTAAACTGGACTTATCAAAGGCCATTTAATAACGGCCTGCAGGGGGGGGCATCAAAGCGATGCGTTGGTCTGGAGCGCCCCAAAAGTCACATCCAGTCCCGCAAGAAAACGACACAAGGCTTAGCCGAGGCATAAACCACTATGACCACCCTTCCAAATTGGGAACACAGCTATCAAGATCTGGGTTCGCTTTACACAAGCACTGCCGCCGCAGAGAAGGCCTCAAAACCTGAGTGGATGGCCTGGAATGAAGGGCTGGCAACATCACTTAAGTGGCCTGCGGCTTGGTCGAAAACAGACGAAGCGCTACAGGCCTTTAGCGGTCACAGCGAGTTAGCGGGAACGAAGCCCAGTGCCTCCGTCTACGCCGGCCACCAATTTGGTCAGTATAATCCTCAGCTGGGAGATGGCCGCGCCGTGCTCTTGGGTGAATGGGTTGTTGAAAATGGCAGCCGCTACGACATTCAGTTAAAAGGCGCTGGCCCCACACCCTACTCCCGTGGTGGTGACGGTCTATCACCCGTTGGTCCGGTAGTAAGGGAGTACTTACTTTCCGAGGCTATGCATTGCCTGGGTGTGCCATCGACTCGAGCACTTGCAGCCATTGCCACGGGCGATTCAGTCTACCGAAATGAACGAGAACCGGGCGCTGTCATGGTTCGTGTCGCTGACAGCCATCTCCGCTTCGGCAGTATCCAGTACTTCGCTATGACCCGAGACGGTGAAGGTTTATCTGAACTGGTTGGCTATGCAGCAAATCGTCACTACAAAGCGATGGTAGAAGCAAAAGGGGCAACAACAATCGGTCAACAGGCTGAGGTGCTGCTCGAGGAGACAGTTAAACGTATCGCATCACTCGTCGCGCACTGGCAGAGCCTGGGTTTCATTCACGGAGTCATGAACACCGACAATATGCTGCTTTCAGGCCAGACCATCGACTACGGTCCTTGCGCATTCGTCGACACTTACAAGGCCGATGCAAAATTCAGCGCTATCGACTCACAAGGCCGTTATCGGCTGTCAAACCAACCGGGTATCGCGCACTGGAATACGAGCGTTCTCGCGTCCTGTCTTCTTAAGGTGCTCAATAGCGAGGAGGACAAAGCCATCGCCTTTGCGCAAGCAGTCATCGACGAGTTCCCACGGTGGTATGCCGAGGCTTACAAAGCGCGTATGGCGGCAAAATTAGGCTTAGATGCCTTCCGAGAAGAAGACACCGCCTTGGTCGATAATTTCCTTCAAACGTTAGAGACGGATGCACTAGACCTCACACTCGCTTATCGCTGGTTAACTCATGAGGCGCTCGAGGACAGTCATCACACCCCGATGCATCAACTCTTCAAACCCTCGGATGCCTTGCTGAGCTGGCGCACACAGTGGGCGCGCCGCAGAGCCTCTAATAAGGCGTCGAGCAAGGAACTGAATGCCCGAATGGTCAGCGCAAACCCGGTCGTGATTCCACGAAATCATCAGGTAGCGGCAGCCATAGCCGATGCCGAGGTGGGTGACTACCAGACCCTACATCAGGCATTTGAGCGGTGGCAGTCTCCGTTTTCCTGGGAGACTCGCGATACAGAGTGGGCAGCAACACCGAGTTTGTCCGAGCAGGTGACTCGCACTTTTTGTGGTACTTAGACGCCATTAAAACCGTCGATATGCGGCGTAATCCCATGGCTGGAATGACGCGAGGGCTTTATAATCGCCGCGGCGAATGGGAGTGTATTGGGTGAAAACAGAATTTCTTGGAAAAACAGTCAGCGGGCCTTTCACAATTCCTTCAGGAATTGTCTCGACAGCGCCCAGCATTATCCAACGAATTTTTAATGACCTCCCCGAGATCGGCGTGGTTACCACCAAAAGCGTGGGCCCGTCTCCCCGCGCGGGAAACCGTGAACCTGTCTATTCACAATATGCACCGGGCTGTTTTGTCAACGCAGTGGGTCTCACCAACCCCGGTGCTGAAGAAGCGCGTAAGGGATTTGAGTCACTCATCGTACCCGACGACCGCTTCTTGTTGGTCTCAATCTTTGGCGGCAGTATCGAAGAGTTTGTCGAGGTCGCAAAGATTCTTGCCCCGGTAGCCGACGGCCTCGAGCTCAATCTCTCATGCCCGCACGCGCAGGGCTACGGTATGGCTATGGGCCAGGATCCTGAGATGGTTCGCGCCATTGTCAGTGCTGTAAAGGCCGCCGTTGATGTTCCCGTTATTCCTAAGCTGACACCGAATGTAGATCGTATTGAGGATATAGGCCAAGCGGCACTTGAAGCTGGCGCTGACGGTCTATGCGCCATTAATACCGTAGGACCTGGTTACACTGAGAGTCACGGTCACCCAGTGCTCAGTAATGGCATGGGCGGCATGTCAGGAAGTGGCGTTTTACCCACGGCACTAAAGTGCATTCGTGCGCTGAAGTCGATCACCGACAAGCCCATTATTGGCTGCGGTGGCTTGTCCACGGCTGAAGACTGCCGTTCCGCCTTAAACGCTGGGGCAAGTATTGTGGGCGTGGGCTCCGCGTTAAGCGGCATGGACACACAGGACATGAACGTCTACTTCAGGCAGCTCCAAGACGATATTGAATTCGGTAGCGACAAAGCGAGAGCCGGCCTCAATCTCGAGCTAGACATGGACTTTGCCCCCTTTAAAGTGGTCACCAACGAACCGGTATGCGACGACATCACCGTTGTGACCCTCGATGGCAACATCAATATTCAGCCGGGTGAGTACGTTTTCGTTTGGATACCCGGTGTCGGAGAAAAGCCTTTCTCATGCCTGACTGACGCACCACTTCGTCTCGCCGTTATCGACGTAGGTCAGTTCACGAGTGCCTGTTATCAACTCAAGCCTGGCGATGATGTCTACATTCGTGGGCCTCACGGTGCACCCGTCATGCCTCAAGAAAACGCCAATATTATCTGCGTTGCCGGAGGTACCGGCCTTGCCGCGGTTTATCAAATTGCACGCGACTTCGGCTCGGACGAAAACCCTGCTCAGATCTTTGCTGGCGCGCGCAGCGCCGACCGCCTTTACTTTACGGATGAATGCCGCGACATTGCCGATGTGCATATCGCAACAGACGACGGTAGTGCAGGCTTCAATGGGCGAGTGCCTGAAGCGCTTCGTTCTTACCTAGAAACCCTCGACAGTGAGACGTTGGCGCGCACTGAGTTCTACAACTGTGGACCAGAGCCCATGATTCATGCGGCAGAAGCTGTCCAACGTGACTTCGTCAGTGACTCACAAATGTTTAGCGCAATTGATTACACGACAAAGTGCGGTGTTGGCATATGCGGTGCCTGCGCATCACCTGATGGTCGACGTATTTGTGTAGACGGTCCGTTTATCAATACAGCGAGCTAAGCCGCCGCAGTCAGGGGTAGGCCCGCCTAAAACGTCACATTTGGCTGAGATGCCTCAGATTCAGTCCGAAAGAGTTGTTTGAATCACTGTCGATGTTACCTTCGAGGAAAAGAACCATCGAGGGAAGCAGTGATGTCACGTTCATTATGCGGTCTACTCTCAGGGGCAGCGCTTGCCCTCCTCACGACGATACCCGTCGCTTTCGCAGAACCCGTTAAAGAAAACATTGGCCTATTTGGTGGCTACGTAGCGGACATCCTCGCGCTTGACGACAGCGGTACAACCGAGTTGCTCATCGCAGTAGAAAACAGTCAGCGCGGTGTCTATCGCTATGACACCTCAAGCATGACTTGGGGTTCAGAGACTAACCCCCCGGGAACAGCACTGGCGGCTAGTGATAAAACACCCGGCTACGCAAGCCAACTAGAAGGCTACCCCGGTCAGCCAGAATTTGCGTTTGCAACCCTTAGCAATGATAGAACCGGTATGAATCGGCGTCTCTATGGGCACGCGGATTACGGCCGTGCCGTAACGGGCACTCTAGTTTGGGAGGAGATTAACGATCCAACGTCCGGAGCAACCTACGATGATGTTGTCATCATGCATGGACACGCCTCGGGTATGTACTTTGCGCAGAGGGATAAGATCAATGTAATCACTCGCTCGAGCGGTAGTTTGAGTATCTCGAGTATTTTTGAGATGAGCGATATCACCAGCTTGAGCTCTGCGATGGACTGGGAGGTGGTGGACTTTGCGCTAACCGACGTCAGTAAAGCTTATGTCGCAATTCGTAACGGCATGACCGATGCGTACCGACTCTATGAAATCAGCCCCTCTAGCGCACCAACCCGCATCACGCTTCCAGCCGCAGCACCTATCGAATTAAGAACAGGTGTCTGCCCGCTGTCAGACTGTGACGTCAAAGTGGAGTTGGTAACCACCGATTTAGCCGACGCAACGGGTGACACCCTTTACATTGCTGGCTCCTCTGTAAACGCGATGATTTTTAAGTCAACAGATGGAGGCTCGACTTGGGACCAAGGAGCTGATTTTCAGTGCATCAATAACACGGCCTGCGGTGGTGGTGAATTCTATGACGGGTACCCCCGTGGCGACGTTGCACGCTACAAGGGCACGGCAACAAGCGGCACAGAAAGTCGCTATGTCTTTATTGGTAGAGTTGTCTTCGACAACGATACGCCGAGCTCAGGCTGGCAGACAACGGCCAAACTCTCTACGACGGTGATGTCGAGCGGCAGCCCGGTGATCGTTGAATCTAATGCGAATGATCCTGCGGTTGAGCTTGACCCCAACGATTCAACAAAGGTCTACATCGCGACTGACCTTGCGATTGGAGAGATGACGCACACAACCGGCTACCTCAGCTCGGGAAGTGAGATTGCCGCAGCTCAAGGAATCGAAGGACTGATTATCAATGACCTGGATTATTTTGAGATCTCGCCTACCGAGAAGCATCTGTGGATCGCCACCAAGAGTGGGGCCGCTTTTGCACCTAACTATGATCCAACAAACCCAACGTCCGTTTCAGCAGCCTCAAGCTGGGTATTCCCTATTTTTGCAGGGGGTGATGGCGCGCCTCACAGAGCCGTCATCATTGATCCCAATGACAAAGCTAACGTGTTGATGGGGATTGGTTCGGTTTACCGAAATGAGACAGGAGACGGTATCGATCCGTCGAGCGGTGTGTATGACCCGGTTTTGGTAGCCGATAACTCGAACTGGTCGAGAGTGTTCGACCCTGAAAATTTTGCAACAGACCCCTCTGTCGACCCAACAACAACAGATCCACTTTTTGGTGACAACGTGATGCGTTCCTACGCGACGGCTCTTGAGTGGCAGACAAGCTCAGCAGGGAGCTGTGACCGTGCCTATCTCAGTATCGCTAATACTGATGAGGGCGAACAGGGGGGTATTTTCTACTCCGATGATGACGGTGGAACGTGGACCGCCGACACATTGAGCTCGGGTCGCTTTAGTGCGCCAGTCAATACACTACTGTCAAACGATAACTTCTTGTGGGCTGGCGTAGGCGACGAATTTGGGCGGTCCAGTCTCAGTGGCATCTACGCGCGGGTGAGCCTATGTGCCAGCAATGACTGGTGGAAACCGACACATACAGATCCCATCTTCACAGCGATTCAAGCCGACGACTATGTCGTTGCAATAGATGGTGCGACAACACCGTCAGAGGCCTCCATCACTGCTCGAGCCTATATTGGCTCAAACGAAATAGAGAGCACACCACCAACCTCTTCACCGACCTATCGAGTAACAAAGGCGGAGCTTCAAAACTCAACTAGCTGCTCGGGCTTCGCGTGCTGGCAATTCACCGATGTAACGCCCTCGAGTATTTATGGTCCGGTAAGTGCTGTCGCGGTTGATCCAAGCGACACAGCGCATGTTTGGGTGTCGTATTCAAACTGTATACAAGAGTCCACCGATGGTGGCTCTACGTGGTCCGACTTTGGCGGTGCTTGCACCGATGACCACGAGGACGTGGTGGCCTTGGTATATGACGACTTGATTGCAGGAACCTCGCAGGGCGCCTATGCCTATGCATCTGAGCCCTCGGAGGAGACCGATAGCGACGCGGACGGCGTTTCGGACGAAGAGGATGCCTTCCCAGACGATCCTGCAGCATCTGTGGATACCGATGAAGATGGTATGCCCGATGAATGGAACGCAGGTGCAACGGAGATCCAAATTTCAGAGTCCAGCCTGACGCTGGATGACGACGATGATAATGATGGCTTTACGGATGTGGAGGAGGCAGACGCAGGAACTGACCCCCAATCCGCCAATTCAACGCCTTTACCATCTGGACTGAGCATTGCACTCATCGCCGCCGTACTGAATACATCAGAAGAGGCGAGCTCACCCGCGAGCTTTGACTTCACCGCCGACTTTGAAAGCCAGGATCCGTCGGCGGACGCACCCGTTACGGGTTGGAGTGTTTACGTCAATGTCTTCACTGGCGATGCCTACGCCTATGGGTATGGATTTGACGCCAAAGTGAACGATGAGCAGGCACTGAACATCTCAGATGAAGTTGGTACCGGACAAGGAGCCCAATCCTTAAACGTCTATTCCGACTACAGTAATCGGGAGGCGCAAGAGAGCGGGCAACGTGTCGAGGTAAACGTTTATCGCGAGTTTACGATCGACGCTGCCGATACCGGTGACATTCGCTTCGAGTTCGACGCAAAACGCCCCTCAGATACATCCTTAGGCATCAATTCGCCGGGGTCAGCCGCGGGCTTTATTAAAATTCTTGACCCCAACAACGGCTATCAAACAGTCGTGTACGAGACGGTTGATACGACAAATATCTCATCGTCAACTTGGTCTCGTCTGGGAGTCGAAGTAACGCTGGATGGGGCTACGCAAGCTGGGCTGCTAATTCAGTTTGGCTTCACCGTATCGTCGACAAACGATGCTGCTTCAGGGGTTCTCTACGATAACGCCACAGCCTTTAGGAAATAGATATTCGGGTGGCAACCTCAGGTTGTCGCCCGAAATTTCCTTTTTGTTTCTCATGACCCCCTAGAAAAGGGAGATACGCTCACGCACTGCGGGCGGCGAGCTTTTTGTTTACACTGCCTGACGAAAATATTTGAGGGCAGCTTCATGGGCACAAAACTCGTATCAATTTCTGTTGTCGTCACGTTGACCGTTCTCGGTATCTCGTGGCTTGGCGATCAAACGGGCTCAAGCCTTTACGGACTGCCGCTCATGGCGGCAATGGCACTGGGTGTATTTATTGTTCAGTGGATTGGGCTTACACACGCGCGACTCTTTGAGACCGAGCACTACTTCGATTTAGTAGGAAGCCTGACGTATATCACCGTTACCATCCTCGCTATTCAGCAAGCGGCTGACTTTGGTCTACGACAACAACTGATTGCTGGGGCTGTCATTGTCTGGGCAGCGCGACTTGGACCGTTCCTCTTCATGCGGATCCAAAAAGCCGGAGAGGACCGTCGCTTCAGAAAGATCAAACTTTCCACACCGCGGTTTCTGCTTACATGGACCCTTCAGGGAACATGGGTATTCATTACGGCCGGTGCTGCCTTGGCCGCCATCATGACCCCAAACGCGAGCCCTCTCGGCAATGTTTTCTTTGTGGGTGTCGCAATGTGGGTTGTTGGTATGGGTATCGAGGTGATTGCCGACAACCAAAAGAGTGCGTTCAAAGCCAACCCTGTCAACGAAGGTAAATTCATCAACACCGGTATCTGGGCGCGCTCACAGCACCCTAACTACTTTGGGGAAATTTTGTTGTGGGCAGGTGTTGCCGTTATGGCCTTGCCCTCTCTGAGTGGCAGCGCTTACATCTTCTTGGTGTCGCCGTTCTTTGTTGCATTGCTGCTCACTAAAATTAGTGGCGTTCCGCTACTTCGTAAGTCTGGCGATGAGCGCTGGGGCGATGACCCCGAGTATCAAGCCTATCGGAAGAATACGCCGACTCTGATTCCTCGACTCTTTTGAGAAAGATACCGACACAAAAAAGCCGGCAATCGCCGGCTTTTTTATTTTTTGCCCCAACTAGCTACCGCCTTCATCTTTTGAAGACCGTTTAACCCTCTGCCTAAGCGTATTGCACTTGGAGACTCGCTAGGCAAGAGTGAAAACCTTCCATTGTAGTCTCCACAATCTCTTCGGCTGATCTGGCCTCATTGATTCTTCCCATCACCTGACCCGTCAAGGGGATGGCCGCCTCTAAATCACCGCCAAAGTAGAGATCAAGAATATTCGCCATGTGCTCAAACGGCTGGAACTGCCCCATGAGCTCAAGCTCACCAGTGCGCTCCGTCCGCATGGCACGAAGTGCCGGTCGACCCTGCTGGTTTAAAAACACGGTATCGGTCTCTTTACCTTCGTAAATCGCGTTCTTCCAGTTCGGATGAACTGGTGAGTCTGCACAGCTCAACATAGCGGTGCCCAGCTGGACCCCTTCGGCACCCATTGCAAATGCGGCGGCCATTGTGGGCCCATCGCAAATACCACCGGCGGCAATAATCGGGACCTCGGTGCGCTCGCGAATAAGTGGCAATAGAACCATAGTTGAAACCGGTCTGGGATTCTTGAAGCCGCCACCCTCGCCGCCCTCGACCACGAGGCCATCAACGCCAGCATCCAGGGCCTTAAGCGCCATATCTAAGGTGGGTACAACATGAAACACTTTGATTCCCGCCTCTTGAAATACGCGAGTGCATAAATCAGGGCTTCCTGACGAGGTCGTCACAAATTTGATGTCCTGCTCGATCACGAAATCGATCACGTTTGTGCCCTTCACAAACGCGAGTGCCACGTTCATCCCGAAAGGCTTATCGGTCATCTCATGCATCTTGGCGACTTCACCCTTGATCGCCTCAAAGTCACCCGAGGAAGTTTCGATAATACCCATCGCACCTGCGTTTGACACAGCAGAGGCCAGCTGAGCACGGGCTATCCAGCCCATGGGTGCTTGGAGAATCGGGTAGTCGACACCGGTCATCTCAGTGACGCGATTTTTAATAGGGGCTGGTTTCACATCGACCTCTTTTATTTTGAATCATAGGCGTCGCAACATACCGGACACAGATATTGGGTCAAGTGAGCGTCAAAAAAGCGAAATTGGCAGCGAGAAAAAAATGAAGCCATGTACGTTTGGAGGAGGCGCAGACATCATTCGGAACGCTTTAAGGTGTATTGAGTAGGGGTGGTAATTCCCTACTCGTTCACCACGAGGGCTAGGTTAATCACACTAAATTTCGCATTGCCCCAAGAATCCCTCAAGGCAATGCGATGATCTTAAATAGCATCGAGATTCCGATAAGTCAGACTTTGTTCGTACGCACGCTCAACTTGTCCGCTTGAGAACCGGAACATACAGGAGTCGTCGGTGTAATCCATATAGTTGAACACATCATCGTCTGGAGACTTCCTACAGCTATCGGTACCGACAGGGCAACCGTAGTTGGGGGAGCGGACTGCTGGCGTATCTGCTACGAAGTCTCCACCTCCACGACAGCCGCCTTGGAAGGTGTGATAAAGACCCAACCAATGACCTACTTCGTGAACTGTTGTGTCACCGCCGTTGTATGGCTCAGCAATGCCGCCTGGAAGCGAGGCCCCTAAGACGACAATGCCGTCGTTGCTCGGTGCACTCGTGTAAGAGCTTGGGAACGTCGCCCAGCCTAATAAGCCACCACCTGGATTACTAACATAAATATTGAGATCACCCCGATCACCGCGGCGAAGCGATGATTTCATTTGCGCTTCCGCGGCACTTCCCGGTCCGGCGGTGTACCAACTTGTATTGTCGTAGCGGTCGATCCCACCGATCTGCTGGAAATAATAGGGCGTTGAAGAAAAGGCCGCATTGAGCACCTGAATCTGCTCTAAGACCTGTGAATCGCTTGCCGGGCAAGAACCGCCACTCGTGCAAATCACATTGATGTAAGTCTCAATAACGATAGATCCCGGACTTGGAACCGTTGTTGTCGGCGGCTCTTCACCGCCACCACCGCCACCGCCATTGCCATTGCCATTACCACCTCCAGGGCGATCAGGCTTCTTTCCGTTTTTCACTTGACGTAAAAGGTCTCTAAAGCGCTTTTCTTCTTTAGCCGCTTTTGCCGCACCTGGGTGCTCGGTACCACAGCGAAGAAATTTTGCGTTGCTATTGGCATTCTCGATTGCAGAGTCACTGGGACCAGCAAGCAAGTTTGGGGCATTTGACGCGGATGCTATGGCAACCGCAAGAGGGAGAAGTAATCTCATGCTATGCGCTCCTCTACGTGCAGACCCAGTCCCTTCCTATCCCTGGTTTCTGCGTAAAAAAAAGCGCATCCATGCAATGTAGTCGTTAACTACAACGTCAACACTATAAGAATTTTCCTTTGCGTACCACTATCACACTTCAAAAGTTCGCCTCTGATCCAGACGTCAGAGCTCTTAAACCCGGTGTTGTATCCACCACTCCATCTCTTCAATGTGGTCTTTGCCGAAGAACTGCTCGTCGCCAACGAAGAAAGCAGGAATTCCAAAGACACCGCGATCAACGGCCCCTTGTGTATTGGCAACCAAAGCCGCTTTTACCTCAGGGTCCTGCGTTGCCTCCAATAAACCTTGCCCATCAAAGCCCGCATCATTAAAAGCTTTAACGAACACCTCTGGGTCATCCATCTTCAAACCGTTTTCCCACATCATTTTAACGCCCGCCTCGACATATGCGGTGACATCATTGTCGCGTCCATAAGCAACGCATGCGCGCATCAAAAGTAGGGTGTTAACGGGAAAATGCGGGTTCATCGTAAATTTAGTGAACCCATGGCGGTCGCAATAACGCTCCATTTCACGCATAAACATAGCGTTTTTTCCGGCGACGCCTGCGAAATTCATCATGGGCGGCTGATTGTTAGTCGACTTGAAGATACCGCCGAGTAGGCAGGGGGTGATCTCGAGTGTTGCGCCCGTTCGTTGAGCTACATCTTTAACCGTGAAATAAGACAAGTAGGCATTTGGACTGCCAAAGTCAAAAATAAACTCGATGGTTTTACTCATGGGGATCCCTCACTGTCTTATTTTATTCAGATGCTTAGTAGGCCAATAAACCTCTCGCATGTCCATGAGGGACTCCCGAAATAAACCAAGCGATGCAGGCATACCCGCGAAAACATGAAAACCTTGGAAAACTCGGGGGCTGTCGATACGACAAGGGGGAATCACTTCGTTGGCGAGAAGTCCTTCCCCTAAAAGGGCCAGTCTCAAGCGAACAAAATAACCAACAGACCAACCAACTGCAGCATATTAATAAGCACAGACAGCTTGTGCCCGCGATCAAATCGAGTGCCCGCGGCAGCATCCCCAGCAAGCTGCGCGTCACGCGCATCATTAATTTTTGGAACAAGCGACTGCCGAACCCACAGCGTACTCAAAGCCACCGCTAAACAGACGGTTGCAGGAACGCTCAGCACTAACCCCACCCCCCCTTGGTAAAGGGCAAAAGCGAGTGCACTTAGCGTAATCATAAAAACGTAATAGCGCGGGAACATCGACCGTAAAAACTGCCCTGCCTCAACTTCGGGCAATGACGTGAATACAATAGGCGCCACGACAATGGGGAAAAAAAGCATCCCGCCTAGCAGCAATAAAACGACCGCATTCGCCAGCTCAATCATCTGTCATCCTTTATTTCAGCGCTTATATTGGGTCGGGCAGTATCCGCGTCCCACGTCAAAACCACGTAACTTTCTGTGCTTGGTAACCCGGCCAGAGACCCTTTTTCGCCACAAACGAAACGAACTTGGCTTCATGGTGCGTCGCATGAGTTTGATTGTTTCAGGTTCGCTGAGTCCAAACGTCGCTTCTATTACCTCAAACGGTGTTCGATCCTCCCACGCCATTTCAACGACACGAGATATGTCAGATTCGGAAAGTGCCGCTGCAGGATTACTCATGCGGCAAGATTAACAACCCGAGAAGGCGCCCAACCTTGCCGTTAGGGCTTTGTTCGGGTTCTTTGTTGGAGGGGTGGCCGACAACAGCTCAGTCCGGCCCGGACTCATCATTCGAAAGCAATTAAGCGGAGTCTGCATGCAAAACGGCCCTGCGCCAGCCGCGTAACGAGTTGATCAGCCAAAACGCTTCAACTGCTCCCAGCTCGGTGACCGGCAATGCGCGCTCGGTAATCTTTCGCTCATTAAGTAATTCATCCCGCAAGACACCGGGTAACAAACCATCACCGAGCGGCGGCGTAAACAGCTCACCGCCAACTTGATAAACAATGTTCGCGATCGCACTCTCGGTAACATTACCCACGGTATTGAACATAATAGGCTCGCAACCGGCAGGAGTCTCTCGCACCGCACGATCATAAGCCTCACGTCGACTCGTCTTGTGCGCAAGGTAGGCGTCATCGGCTTCGACAGCGGACTGAACCAGGGCCAACTCAACGACAGGGTATTCGCTGGATAAGCTCGTTTGCGATGAACTGAGCTCGATCGGTTCACAGCGATGGGTGATTGCACCACTTCGTGCGAGTTGCAGGCGCAACCGGAGCGTCTGAGTCTCTGAGTCACTGGAAGTCGCTCCCTCGGCCACTTCACTCAGGAGCGCATCGAGGTAGGTCTCGGCTGCATGGATATCAAACGCAAACGACCAGTACGCTGCCGACTTTGCGAGTCGCGATAGATGACGCGCACGGCGCGGGATCGCCCCACTGACGATGCCCATGGTCTCGAACAAATGAAATGCGGGATCAGGCTGCTTGAGAATTCTCGCTTTTGTTTTGAGCTCTTCGAACTCCTCAGTAGGCTCTGAATCCCAGACGATGCCACAGCCTGAGCCAAAGCGACTGTCTCCTGTGGCTGACGCGCTCCATGCAGTGCGTATCGCCACATTGAAGCAGACTGACCCGGAGGGCTTAATCCGACCGACCGCTCCTGTGTAAATCTCTCGAGGATCGTCTTCTAAACTATGAATGACATCGAGCGCTGCACGTTTTGGCGCACCCGTAATCGAAGCGGCAGGAAAGAGTGCCCGGAAAATCTCAGCAAGACTGGCATCCACCTCGCTTTTCACGGTAGAGGTCATTTGCCAAACGCTGGGGTAACGCTCCACACCAAAAAGTTCGTCCACCGACACCTTCCCAGTGGCCGAAATGCGCGCTAAGTCATTTCGTACCATGTCCGTGATCATGACGTTTTCAGCCCGATTCTTTCGCGAGTGCTTCAACCAGCGAGCGCTGGATTCATCCGCCGTAGCATCGGTCCGACGACCAACGGTACCTTTCATCGGCTTACTGCAAACGACCCCCTCCTCTCGTTCAAAAAAGAGCTCGGGTGATGCTGAACATATCGTCAGCTCAGGTCCTTCGAGGTACACCGCGTAAGGCATATCCTGCGACCACCGCGCAAAGTCAGCGAGCGTCACGATCTCACCCTGACGCATGCGCGATGTCAGGTTGATCTGATAAACCTCGCCGGCGCCAATCATCTGGCGAATGGCGTCAACCTTAGACTCAAAAGAGCTTTGGCTTTCTCGTAGCTCCCAGTTATCGGGCGATGCACTCTCAGGCGCATACAGTCCACCCAGTGAATCAAGACGGGTCTCGTCAGAAAAGAGCGCAAAGCACACGAGGGGAATATCAATATCACGCTTCGGGAATTTACTATCGAAGGCATGGCTCGCCTCGTAGGCCACATATCCTACTGCGTGTAACGCCTCAGATTGTGCGCGTCGCTCGGCGGCTTCAATCGCACCCAACACCCCAGCGTGTTCAGTGGCAAGCACTACATCGACACAATTGGTCAACAGTGACCAATCACTGGCATCTGGGTTCCTGACTATTGCGCGCTCAAACATATAACAAATTTTCGACGATGAAATACGACTGCTCTTGCAGATACGGTATTGGCCGCAAGTTGGCGCAAGAAGGGGGCGAAGTATGAAGTTTTCCCTCGATAATTGCGACTGATGGCCACCCAAAACCCGCCACCAGACCCACACTGGAATTCAATGCGCGCAATGATCTGTTGGTAGAGTTAAAAAATCAGTAAACTCGGGAGCACTCGGGTATGTCCTGAAGAATGTTGGCGGTCTCATTTAGCCCAGTCGCATGCGATGTTGCCGCCACGTAGAAATGATAAACGGCGCTGAAAGATGAAAATTAATCTCCTCGAACCTTCTCATTTAGACTGGCAGAACTACGGCCCAGATACTCGGTTTAGCTACCCTATCGGCTACTCGGGCGCGCTCCTGAGCTACGACGGTAAAGACCACATAGATTTACTGTACCGCTGGGAACCTGGGAAGTACTGCCACTTCCATCGTCACCTTTGCGAGGTCCGCTCAACCGTGCTCGCTGGCTCACTTGAGGTCGTAACGTTCGAGGACGGTAAAGAAGTCTCATCCATTGTTCGCGAGGTAGGTAGCTACTCGCACATGCCTCAAGGCGATGTTCACATGGAGCGCGGAGGCCCCGAGGGCGCTGTGGTGTTGTTTAACCTCTATGCGCCCGACGGTCGACTGACCGAAATGCTCGATGAGACTGGAACGACCTTAAAAACGCTCACCATCGGATCAGTGCTCAAACAATTTGCGCACTAACACGATCCCGTTAAAGCATAGGTCGGCTAGGTCGCTGTAACGACTAAAGTTTAATGGCGCCTGACAGTGGGTTGGAACCGTTGATCAATTGGTGGAATTCGTCAGCCAATCGCTGTGACTCATCCACGCACCTATGCCAATAGGTCTCTCTTACCGACTCAGGAATTTTCCCAAAGTCGCGGCGGTCGGGAATTTTTCCAAACGGGAGGGACGCGATGAACTCATCTGTTGGGCAGATCATGATCAACTGATCGACGGAAACCTGTTGGTCCGCCCGCCAGGGCAAAAACTTATCGAACCAACCCACTGTCGTGCGATTACTAAAGTGCGGATATAACCAAACTTCATCTCTGGGTAAGCGTTGCAAATCGAAGTGATAGTCGATGATGCCACCGTCCCAAAAAGCGCCCTTTCCTGCGCCTTCTATCTCATATACTCCCTCAAACACATAAGGAATAGCGCCACTTGCCATCAAGGCGTGGAACACATTTGCCTCGCTCAGCCCAACGTACTGGGTATCAAAACCGTCTAACAGAGGACGTAGCGGCGACGCCTGCTCTGGTGCAAAGACCACACGTTGAAATGAGGCAGGAAGTGTTCTGCGGCTCACGGCATTTCCCAAAGCGGCCATTCCCATGCCTGCTATGAGACGCTTGCCCGGCTGTTGAGCGTTCAAGCCCTTACCACGCGCTGTCACAATGTGGGAGCGAAGCCAAGGGTGCGTAGCGACAGAATGCCCGCCCTGCTCTCCCAGTAGCGAATTCATCAACCAGAGCGCGACTTGGGTAATCTCCGGCACACTGGGCTTCGCTGATCGATAAGACTGCGCCAAATAGGCCTTCTCAAACCGGTCGTAGGCCTCAACTGGGTCGGGCTGCGCCATAGCAGCGTGGCGCCAAGAACCGATCGACGAACCCACGGCATCCAGCGGCCTGCTGCGACCGGCCAAAAGATCGGCAATAAGCACGCGGTCCATACGACCCAATATCAACCACTTTGGGCCACCGGATGCGCCAATAAGGCCATCGATTAGGTCGGCGTGCCAACCTTCAGACTCAAGACGTTTCGCTGCCGTTTTCCCCACTCTAAGTTCGAGGGCTTTCATTAAGGATCCTTTTTGGAGTGGGTTATGCTCACCTTTTAGGGATACGCGACAAGCTTTATGATGGCTTCATGCAACAGTTAACTGTCGCTGACCGCGCAGTTGCAAGCTGTCGCAAGCGCGACTTGGACAATAAGAAAAATTTGAGGCAAACACCATGGCTTTTGATGCCATCTCCGCAACAAACGCGTACATCGACTCCCTAGGAACGGAGGCACTAGCTCAGGCGGCGGCCTACACGGCGGGCAATCACTGGCTCATACTTTGGTCACTTTTGGCGACTGTAGTCTCCACCTCGCTTATTGTTCGAAGCGGAATATTAGTCGCGCTCTCAAACAAACTCTCTCAGAGAGGCGCGTTTAATCGTGCCTTTCGGATCAGTGCAGCGTTCATCGTGTTGTCAGCCATTATTGAGTTGCCCTGGACGATTTACACGCGCTGGTATCGCCAGACCCAATATGACATGACGACTCAACCACTTGGCGACTTCTTGGGTCAATCTGGTTTGGGACTTGCGCTCAGCGCGGTGCTTATGGGGTTATTGCTGGCAACCTTCTACGTACTAATTAAAAAAGCAGGCCAGCTTTGGTGGGCATGGTTTGGGGGGATAACCGCAAGCCTAGTCGCAACCATGATGTTGCTTGGGCCGTCTTTAATTCAACCCTTGTTCAACGAATACACGCCCGTGCCCGAGGGAGAGGTCAAAGAAGCCATAGAAGCGCTTGCGCTTGAAGCCAACATTCCCACAAATCGGATCTTCATGTACGACGGGTCTCGCCAGTCGAATAACTTTACAGCAAACGTTTCAGGCATTGGCTCTTCCGCCAGAATTGCAATTTCCGATATTGCGCTGAAAGAGGCTAATCTTGACGAGGTCAAAGCCGTCACGGGCCATGAGATTGGGCACTATGTCTCAGGGCATATTTGGTGGGTCGTGTTTCTTTTGAGCGGCGAGGTTGTCATCGCTTTCTTGCTTGCAGACAGACTTTTCAAACCGGTTGCGCGTGTTTTTGGGGCTGATGAGAACATTCAAAATCCCGCGAGCGTACCCATTCTGATATTGCTTGTCGGTGTCCTGCTGACACTGTTTGAACCCATCAACAACAGCCTGACACGAATGAACGAAGCTGACGCTGATCGATATTCGCTTGAAAATGTGGGATTACCCGACGGACTTGCCTCGGCGCTCGTTAAAACCGCTGAATATCGCGATCCTCGGCCGGGCCAACTCCAAGAGCTTCTTTTTTACACGCACCCATCAGTTGAGAGTCGGGTACGGATGGCAATGGAGTGGAAAGGGGAGCAACTCGCGACGGAGTTACTCCCGGAAAATTAAGGTCTATTCGATACCGTCGAGGTATTCGACATCAGGACGACCACCGACAAGACCGGCTAACTTAACGTTGGCTGCCTTGAAGTAGTCTGTCTGTCCATGCGCTTCCAAGGCCGCTTGATCAGTATAGGACTCCAGAACTTTGTATACCTGTGGGTCCGTTTTACTTCGGTTCAATGCATAGAAGCGGCACCCCGGTTCATTGGCCAGAACCTGTGCAGCGAGCTCCATGAACACCGCTTCGAACTCATCGTTTTTCCCCGCTTGAACTGGGATCGTTGCAATAACACCTACGGCCATGACTGTTTCCTTATTATTGAGATTAAAGACAAGTCGACCAGCCTACTGGCAAGGTTGGCCATTGCCCAGCCAATTTTGATATTCGCACCTCTCATTGTGAGTGATTAGGGCAATCTGAACAGAACCGACCGTTTTTTGGGGCCACATGAGCTTTCAAGGCGTACCATGGGCAACTGATATCGCGTCGACTTGCTTATCGGCGTATCGAAACAGATTCGCGAGGGGTTTGGTCTCAGCGCACGAGCTGATCAGCGCACGCCTCGCGGGTCCGATAGACCTTGGAAAGGACACATCGTGATTATCTCATCTAGTAATTGACGATTTCACGGACGGGAGAAAAAGAAAGCGTGAGCGAAGACTCCACACTGACCATAGGTCAGGTTGCCTGGCTAAAAGTGGTAGACGTTAATCACCTAGGCGCGTTCGTCGACTGGGGGTTAAGCAAAGATCTATTTATTCCCTTCGCCGAGCAGCAGCACCCGTTGCGGCCCGGATCGTTCACCCTGGTCAAGATATATCTTGATAATCAGGGGCGTCCGGCAGGTTCAACTCGTATAGACCACTGGATTGAAGACACGGCAACCGACCTGTCCATAGGCCAAGAGGTTTCGTTACTCATCGCGGAACAGACTGACCTCGGTTTCAAGGCCGTTATTAACCATCAATTTTGGGGGTTACTCTACAGCAACGAACTCTATCGTAGAGTTCGAAAGGGTCAGATTGTCACAGGGTATATTCAGCGGATTCGAGACGATGGGAAAATCGATTTAACCCTTAATCAACCCGGATTTAGTGAGTCTAAAATTGAGGCGCTAGCGCGCGAGATAGAAAACACGTTACATGCGAACTCAGGATTTTTAGCACTGAATGACAAAAGCCCTCCCCCTGAGATTTATGCGGCCTTTGGCGTGAGTAAAAAGGTGTTTAAGCAAGCTGTAGGGGCGCTCTATAAAGCTCAGAAAATCACCATTGAATCCGGGGGCCTTCGATCAACTGACAGTGCGCCCGAGAGCGGTGCCTAGAGTAGACTCAACCTGCTGACGCATGAAAACTGCGCAGCGCCATCACAACCAGACGCCGCTACCGAGCGCATCTTGATCACTGCGCCTTGCCACGTATCAAAATTGTGGTGTATGTGAGACAAATACAGTGGGTAACGGATGGATTGCTTAACAGTCGATGAGATCTATAAAAAGAATGTGCGGTCGTTCTTTCTTAGGCCGCTTTCCGGGGTTTTTAGACGTCCTAAAACCTCTTGTTTATGGTTGTTTGCTGTCGGCGCTAGCACCTGCTGCAACGAGTGACACCGGAGCACCTACAACCACGCCTAACATCGTTATTTTGTTCACTGATGACCTCGGTTGGGGCGACCTGGGGGCCTTTGGTCATCCTTACATCAAGACTCCATCGATCGATCAGTTAGCAGCGGAAGGACAGCAGTGGACTGATTTTTATGTTCCCGCACCGGTCTGCTCGCCAAGTCGCGCCGCACTCCTGACGGGGAGGCATCCTGTTAGAACGGGGCTTTATGGCGTGGGAACACCCGTCATGTTTCCCGGAGATACCCGCGGTATTCCGCATTCAGAGGTCACACTCGCTGAGGCCCTTAAAGCAAAAGGCTACAGCACCGCCATCATGGGCAAATGGCATCTGGGCGACGCCCCCGACTTCTTTCCAACCCGCCACGGGTTTGACTACTGGTTCGGCATCCCCTACTCCAACGATATGCAGTTTGCCGGACGGCCCGGTGTCGAAGACCTGTTCCGACTCCAGCAGGCCGGCAAGACCAATGAGCTGATGCAAATCTTCAGCGATTTCCTTAAGAGCTTTGAAGCACCCGATTATCGGGACTACAACCTACCGCTGTGGCGAAGTCGGTGCTCCAACTTAGGTTGTACCGATGAGTTACTCGAGCAACCGGCGGTTCAACCCACGCTCACAACTCGGCTGACCAAAGAAGCAGTGCAGTTCATCAACGCACAAGGCGATGAGCCTTTCTTTTTATATCTGCCTTACACCATGCCCCATTTACCCATTTTTGCCGACACACCGTTTCAAGGAAAAAGTCTCGCCGGGCCCTATGGCGACACCGTTGAAGAAATTGACTGGAGTGTCGGTGAAATTATCAAAGCGCTTGAAGCTCGCGGCGTGAGCGACAATACCCTCGTCTTTTTCTCAAGTGACAACGGCCCGTGGCAATCCGCCAGTACGGAGTTTGCCGGCAGCGCCGGCCCGTTCAAGGGCTCCAAGCAAGAGGTATACGAAGGCGGCGTTCGGGTACCGACGGTGTTCTGGTGGCCAGGCAAGATCACCCCCAAAGTCACCGCTGAAATTGGGAGTGTGCTCGACCTTTTTGCAACCATCTCAGCCGTCACCGGTATTGATGGGTCAACCGCAGTCGACGGATTTGACTTATCCAGTGCACTTTTTAGGGGTGGGGCCGGCCCTCGAGATGAGGTGGCGCTGTATCGCAAAGGAGAGCTGCGAGCCTACCGAAAAGGTGACTACAAGCTGCATCTGTTTGACCGTGCAGAGGGAGGTGAGCCCCTTGAGACACCAGAGCTATATAACCTCAAGCGAGACTTGGCGGAGCGCGAAAACCTCGCGACGGAGCAGCCCGACACCCTCAGGGCTCTTAACGCCGCGGTCGCCAAGCATCAGGCTGCAATGGAGCGAAAACCACCACTCTTCGATCAACGTTTTCTCGAACTCATCCATAATGATAGGGTAAGTGAGCAATAGGCATCCCTAAGTTGCTATAAAAATAAAAACACGGGAGAAATCCGCATGACGATTGAGAAAAAGCTATTTAGAAACGGCCCCTATGCTGACCTGTTCAGTCAGGGTGTCCAGGTCGGCAAGTCACTCCACCTAGCCGGTCAAGTTGGTACCGATGCCACAGGCAGGGCACCTGAGAGCCTGGTCGAGCAAATGCAACACGCTTATCAACACGTTGAGTCGGTGCTAAATGAGTTCGACTGCACCATGGATAACGTGGTGGAAGAAACGTGGTTCGTTACCGACATGCATGAATGTATGTCACAGGTCGAGGCACTCTTTACCGCACGGCAGATGATCTACGGTAAAACGCCCGAAGTCGCTCAAACCGTTGTTCAGGTGGTCGCACTGGTCGATCCGTCTTTCAAGATCGAAATTAAGTGCGTTGCCATTACGGAATAAAAGGAGCGAGGACATGCCAGAGTTACTACACCTCCCTGCCAACGCTGATGCCAGCGCCATCGTCGCAGCCCTTGAGCAAGATGGCGCAGTCATCTTGGACAACGTCATCAGTCCCGAGTTTATCGCAGCACTGCGTGAAGAGACCGACCCGTACATGGATAGCACCAGTAACGGCGAAGACCCCTTCGCAGGTTTCAAAACAACTCGTACCGGCGGTCTGTTAGTTCGCTCAGAAAAGTGCCGTGAACTCATAGAGCACGCGACGATTCTGGACCCCTGCCGCGAGTTCCTCGCGCCTTTCTGCGAGAAGGTGCAGCTGCACCTCACCCAGATTATCCGCATTCGCCCCGGCGAAACGGCGCAAGCGATTCACCGAGATAAGTGGGCGTGGGGCAAGCATCTGTCGCACCTTGAGCCTCAGTTCAACACCATTTGGGCATTGACGGACTTCACCGCCGAAAACGGCGCAACACAAGTGGTCCCCGGCAGCACGAAATGGCCCGATGGCCAAGACATAAAGCCTGATCAAGTAACTAAAGCCGAGATGAAAGCCGGCTCGGTGCTGATCTACTCGGGCTCGGTCTTCCATGGTGGCGGTGCCAACAACAGCGACGGCGACCGCATTGGTATCAATATTACCTATGCACTGGGCTGGCTCAGGCAAGAGGAAAACCAGTACTTGAGCTGCCCGCCCGAGTTAGCAAAAGACCTCAGCCGCACACTACAAGAGCTCGCAGGCTACGCCATGGGTCAGTATGCACTGGGTTACTACACGCCCCCCGGTGCGCCTGGCGAGGAGCCTGAAGTGGTTCCGCCACAATATGCGCTGGGTGTGCGCCAAGACCTCTCGAGCATGGGGGGAACCGGTGATTTGGAGGCATTACAAAAGGCTCTGAAGACCTAAAGCGGAGTGAGGACAGCTTGTCAGCATGAGTGCTTGAGGTAGACGAAGACTCCCCTTATACTCTGCCGCCCCAATAGGACCATAGCTCAGTTGGTTAGAGCGCTACCTTGACATGGTAGAGGTCGCCAGTTCGAATCTGGCTGGTCCTACCAAACATGAAAGAGCCCGCTGCAAGCGGGCTTTTTTGTGTTTGAAGGGTTACAACACTCTCGAGCTGGCGAAGCCAGTCGAAAAACGCGACCTTAGGAGCGTTTAGTCTGCCGTAGCAAAGCGAAGGCGCCCGCAGGGTTCAATCGGCAGAGGCAATGGCGATTGAAGACAATCTGGTTGGTCCTACTAACCTTTGAATCAGGGGGCGCAGAAATCCCTTCTGAGGGTATCGGTCTACTACCGATAAAGAGAGGTTCAAATAACTACTTTCCTGTCAGATATCAGCGCCCGCTGGTACTGACCCTAACTGCCGTGTAGGGATTTAGATCTCCATTGGGGTCGACTAATCGCCCCTCTGGAAAACTCACTGCCACAGCCGGGTCGCCCGTATCGAGGCAAAGGAAATGGTTGTTATCCCTGTCCCCTAGTTCTGCTAAGGCGATCGGGGTAACCTCAACAAGAAATCCATCCGATTGCTGCACCTCCACACGATAAAGCTTGCGCTCCGCCTCACCAGCTTCACCGCGATCGGGTCGGCGTACACCGCCGTTCCAGGTAACTCGAATTATTTGTCTAACCCCTTGCGGGCACCGAGTGGAATTGGTTTCTTGCGTCCATTGTTTTTTCGGGACGGGTTCAGCCAACACTAGGGAAGGACCCTCAGCGAGAGGCGTAACGTCTACGTGTGTTCCCTTGAAGTTAATTGTGGGCGAACCATCTGAAAGCAGCTCACCTACCACCTTGGCTGACAAGGGTGGGTTGTCCGGCGCATCGCCAAATTCGCCAATGAGTAGCACGGTTCTCAGTTCGCCCGCGTCCTGTGCCGGTCGTAGAGTCACGCATTTGGGGGTGTGGGCCTCACCCGACTTCGAGGTCACTTCAAAGTCCTCGGGCTGTAGCGTGTCAGCGTCAAGCGTTTGTGAGAACACAACAGGCATGCCGTCCTCGCCAGACGCGCCCCAGCACAGCCTGTTTGCTGCAAAGGGTAGATTGTTATCGAGCCCGAAGAAGGCTGATAACAAACGTGCTTCTTGTTGTTGCGCTCCGATTAGCGATGATTCGGACAATGAATCCTGCTCTGCAAGTGAGGTGGAGCTGGTTGCCACCAGACCTAGGGTGGCCGCTATGGCGGCGAGAAACTGGGTGCTCTGGTCCTTACTCACTGTGTAGCTTTTCATCCTTGTCTCCTTTGTTTGCAAACAGCGCCTCGCAACTGGATCGCTAATCAACTAAACATCAACGAATAGCTCTTCTAAAAAGCGGGTCCTAATATTTTTTGGAAAAATCAAACACAGCGGCAAGCGAGAAACGATTCACTCCGTTCTATCGTCTTGTGAAGAGTCGCTGCTAAACACTCTCAGTGGACGCCTGTAGTGTTATTTCTGTTTTAAGCTGTGTACGTTTGTGCATCCGTCTATATTGACATGGTAAAGGTCGCCAGTCCGAAAAACGCGACCTTAGGAGCGTTTGGTCCGCCAGAGCAAAGCGAAGGCGCCCGCAGGGTTCAATCGCCAGAGGCAATGGCGATTGAAGACAATCTGGCTGGTCCTACCAAATTTCTAAGCCTCAGATTAATGCTATTGAGAGACGGTGACGGATGATATCCAACAAACCCTCCTCAACCGCATCAGTATTGCTGATTAAAGCAGTAACTCAATCGTTGTGGTTTCGCATTAATTCAGTGTCCACCACGATCAGCTCTCGATAGCGCTCGGGCATTTCCCATCCACCGATATAGCCCTTGGGCACTATCAGCGACTCACCGGCTTTGTAAGTGTACTCACCTCCGCTATCGGGCCTTAGAATCAAAGTACCCTCGAGAACCGTTATAAACTCATCATAGACAGAGCCCTCGATTCTGACCTTGCCCGGCTTTGATTCATACACCGACACCATGATATTGCCCGTGTGGAAATTATAGGTTCTGAACCCTGTGGATTTGCCCTCACCCGTTATACCTTCACCCTCGAACTCTGCCGGGTCACCTGTAACCAGCCCCTCGCCATCGAGAAAATGCTGGGCAATAGAAATAGGTAGCGCCGAATCGGGGTTCTTAGACTTCTTTTCACTCATCTCGTGATCTCGTCAACTACCTTACATAGAAAAGGGTACTGTCCTGACTCACTCAAGGTCCGACCTTAAAAATGCGTAAGACCCTGGTGTTAATGCTCATCCAGTGTGCGCAGCTCACGGCGCATAACCTTCCCGGTACTGGTTTTGGGTAGATCGTCAACGAACTGAACGGCCCGAGGGACTTTGTAAGCTGCCAAGTGCTCGCGGCAATAGTCGACAATCGCCTGTTCGGAAGGTGCTACACCGACCCTAGGCACAATATAGGCCTTCGCCAGCTCACCTTTTTTAGCATCGGGAACGCTGCCTACAGCGACCAATGCGACGTCTGGGTGACCTGCAACCACGCGCTCAATTTCTGCCGGATAGACGTTGTAGCCTGCAGTGAGAATCATGTCTTTCTTCCGATCCACAATGAACACACAGCCATCATCGTCCATGGAAGCGAGATCCCCCGTGTGCAGCCAGCCATCGGGTTCGATTGTTTCCTGTGTCGCTTTGTCATTGCCGTAATAACCCTGCATTACAATGCCGCCCCTAATCATCAACTCCCCGACTTCACCTGCCGGCAGGGTTTTATTCGCATCCTCAGCGTCGGCAATCCGAGCCTCTGTGTAAGGAAGTGCGACACCGATTGATCCGTGCTTCACCGGGCCATTAGATGCAAATGTGGTTCCGAGTCCACCCAACTCAGTCATTCCCCACAGCTCGATAAGAGGGCAGCCAAAGCGCGCTTCAACCTCCTCCATTTTCGGCTTGGGCATGGTCTGCCCACCCACGGTACAACAACGAAGCGATGACAGGTCATACCGATCTAAGTCCGGATGGTTCAGCAGGAACATGAACATCGTTGGCACACCCTCGAACATCGTTGCTCTGTGTGTCTGAATACTTTCTAACACTGCCTGTTCATCGAATACGGGGTGTAACACCAAGGTCATACCCGACTGAACTGCACCACTCATCACCACATTGCCATATACGTGAGGGCAAGGAAGTGCCGTGACTACAGTGTCTCGGTCAGAGCGCTGGTGCATCAGCGCCGTCATCGCCACGTTGAGAACGATACTCCTGTGCGAAAGGCAGGCGCCTTTCGGATGGCCAGTCGTACCAGAGGTATAACCGATGGTAGATAAACTATCTGGGTCGATCTCACCCATAGTGAACTCGTCGCTTGCGGACGCGAGTAAATCGTTGAATGAGAGCGTGTCATCGGGTAATGCACTGTCACCAAATGCAATCAACTGTTTAACACTGGAGTGAGCTTTTACGCCCGCGATCGATAGGGCTTTTTCGCGGGAGGCTATGACGACAGTGGCACCGCAATCATTCGCCACGAACTCCACTTCTGACGGAGTGAGCATGACATTGATGGGGTTGATCACTGCTCCTGTTTTCAGCGCGCCATAATAGCTAACCACCCACTCCCAGCAGTTACCTGAATAGAGAGTGACTCGATCACCTGACGTCACTCCAAGAGAAGCAAGCGCGTTAGCAAAGCAATTAGATAGCCGATTCAGTTCGTTAAATGTCAGCGTTTTATCAGGACAGATCAGTGCTGTTTTATCGCCAAATTGCGCCGCTGCTTCAGCAGGGATATGACCAATCGATGGCGCCATTATCTCACCTCGCTCTGTGTTCGGTTTTTGGCGTTTTCACAGTCACCAAAAATGTTTGCTGTAATGTGTCACCTACGGAGTAAACACGTCGACTTCGTCACAAGATCTCATTCACGGCTCTGATAGCCGCGTCGATCGCGGACTGCACGTACGCGTGTGCCTCCGTATCGGAGTTGGCGATGCTGATTCGACCAATAGGCGCCCTAGCCAATTCATGAGGGGCCTGCCCCGGCGACCACTTTGGATCGTGTAAATCCATGTACTCGTAGGCGTACCCATGCGCCCAGCGATTTACGGTGATTGCCTCGACATCGGTCTTAGCATCGAAGCCCGAAGATCCAAACATACCGGTTAGCTGGCTTAGGGTAGCGGCCTCAATCTCATCGAACGACATGGAGAGCAAACGGTGCCGCCCCTGCCGACATAGATCACGGGCTGATTCTCCGCCGGTAGCCTCCGGTGCAGGTGCACTGATCATCCACACAACCAGCGGGTCATCATCCCCGGTCGGAGCTTCATAACCCCCGAGACTCAACGGTGGCGCCGAGGCCACGAGGCTATAGAACGATCCCGGGCACTGATAACCCGACACAGCTTGTTTTCGCACCGCAGTCCCAGAGCGTAAAAGGACATTGGTGCAAATAAACGGGACTTTTACGCCATAGGCGAGATTCTCCCGCTGCTCAACTGGAAGTTCAGGGCAAAGACTTGGCACCATACCAGCGTAGCCGGCAAGAATACTGGAACGACACCGCACCACACGGTTCTTGCCGTCAACGACATAAGCCACATCAACCAATCCATCGTCTCGATTTGTGACGTTCACGGCGGTTGAATTGAGGCGCAATCGGACACTAGCCTCCTCGCGATCGAGACCACCGTAATCAACAACTCTCGTCACAATACTCTCGGCGGCATCGCCCGACACCGCACTGGGAATAAGATGACTAACCAATAATCTGGCGACAGAGGCGTTGCCGTCGGGAAATATCGGGTAGCGATAGAGATCAGGGTCAACCTCCTCTGCCTCATTGGCATCAGGCGCAGGCGGCGTGACACTGGTTGCGCCCGGGGCACCTGCTTTCAGTGCTTCGGAAATCGAAACACTTTTTGCACTGACGCCAAATAGGGCCTTAATCCAAGGCTCTACAATTTTAATTCCGCTTTCTGACATGCCGACTCGCTCCGACAAGAACGTGGCATAGGCGGTCTCATGCAGGAACTGTTCTCGCTCCTCATTAGGGATGCCCTTCAAAAAGTCCGTCTGTGCACCAATGAGGGCTATCAATCCGGCCTCATCCGCCGCGGCCAACTCGAGCGATCGAACTGCGGCAGAAAAATCGCCAAAACCAGCCCACGTGAGATTCCAGGGGCCATTGATAGATCTATCGGCACCAAACTCATCGGCATTGAGATACAAACCGTGCTCGGACAAGGGGTCGCTGATCATGTATTGCGGGGCAATCGCCCGCCTTAGGCCCACAAAGTCAACGCCGATCTCCTCGAGCAACGCCAGAGCCGCATCGCCCATGGCTCCCTGCTCCAAGTTAAGGCTTCCACCCACGCCCAAAAGGGTCCTACCGTCAAGAGAGAACTCATTGCGTTTGGCATGACCGCCAAAATCATCATGGTTGTCGAGTATCAGAATTTTCGCGTCTGGCCCGGCGCGTTTTTTATAGAGGTAGGCTGCGGTTAGACCGCTGATACCCGCACCCACGACCACCAAGTCGTAGAGGGTATCAACCGGCGCGAAGTCGGTTGGACGCTGTCCGTATCGGGCCAAGGCGTGCGCCACTTCATAAGCGCCTGGATGATTACCCCGCATCCCGGTCAGCGAGGGTGGATACACCACATGCGAAAATGCCTGACCAGAGTTGGCCGAACTGATTAAAGGCGATAGCGCCATACCACCAGCCACCAGAGCGACACCATCGAGGAAATCTCGACGCGATATCTCTCGTTTACCGCCTTTTTTCATACAGCTATCACCCTAATGCCTTAACCCTCTGCCTCGTTCCAGGCAGCAGTCTCCACAACAATTTTTTCAAGGTATTGTTCAGGCATATCCCAGGTGCCGGTCCACCCTTTTGGCACCAGAAAGCCGTCACCGACACCAAAGGTTTGACTGCTGCCATCATCGGAGGTAAGAACTACCTGACCCTGCAGAACAAGGACATACTCATCGTAGGGGAACGGTGCGGCCACCGTCAGACGAGCCGCGTCAGCACCGTAAAGTGCGGCGACCACTTCCCCTTCATGCAACACCTTCTGGGCATGCTTATTCACCCCAGTGACAACAACACCCTCTGGCCACGGTGGCAATGCTTCCAAGGTATCTTCTCGCAGTGTATCCACCCGCAAGGGCAGTACCTTAGGGTCAGCCTCACCTGTGGGGCGTGTGGAACCAAACGTGGAAGCAAAAGTGCTTTCGCTTTGATTCCACGCCGCCGTCTCTACAACGATCAACTCTCGAAAAGGGCTAGGCATGTCCCAGGTACCCATCCACCCCTTGGGCACCAGGAAATGATCATTCGGTCCATAGACCTGACGATCGCCTGCGACGGAAGTCAGGACGACTGTCCCCTCGAGCACCCGCACGAACTCATCGTACGGATAAGGCTCATTAATGCCGATAACAGCAGGCACTGACTCATAAATGACGACAACAAACTCGCCCTCATGAAGCACTTTTTGCCCATGAGCACTTTCACCGGATATAAGCATGCTTTCTGGCCAGGGTGGCAATGCTTGCACGGGCTCCGTCATTAAGGACTCTGTCCTAAGTGGCAGTATGGAGGAGTCAGCTTGTGAGAGTGGAGCCATTAAAGTAACCGCCAATACAAGAATGAACGTCAGTCGTTTAGTCATTGAATACCCCTATGTAAGCAGACACGAAACCGATCAAAAACGCATGTTCAATTCAGCTCTGATCATCCGCTTGTAACCCCAATGCAGCATAGGCCCCCAGCCAAAGTCCCCCCGTAGCGTCGCGTAATCTTTATCAGTCAGGTTATCGACTGCGATTGCGAAGTCCCAGGCTTCACTGCCCGCTACGTAGGTAACCTTTGCGTTCATGACCCCATAACCATCCTCTTCCAAGAAGTTATCCATGTCATGGAAATAGTCGCCTGTGTAGTTGTACATGGCGAACCAATTGAGAGTGCCGTTGGCAAAGGGTTGGTCAACCATAGCGCCCAGCGAATAGGTCGATTGGGGTGCGTACGCCAAGGTCTGACCCTTGAGCGCTCCAGAACCGACCTCCGCTTCGGAGTTCGCATAGTTCGCCATGAGTAGGACGCTGTCATTGGGCGCGTAATTGAGTTCAACCTCAAAGCCTCGCGAGTCGACGTCTCCCGCGTTAGCGATTTGTAGCCCCGTCTCAAGTGTCAAAGTCGCGAATTGCAGCGCCTCATAGTCGATAACGTAGAACGAGCCATTTAACTGCATCCGCCCCTCCATCATTGTCGACTTGAAGCCTAGCTCGTAGGCAGTACTGGTCTCAGGATCGAAATCGACGATGGTCTCGGCAATAAAATCACCATCTAAGTCAGCGACTGAGGTATTAAAACCGCCGCCTTTATAGCCCTGCGAAACGCTCGCGAACATCATCGTGTCGTCACTAACGTTGTATTGAGCGATGAAGCGCGAGGTAAGCTCATCCCATTCTTTTGTCTCACAGAGCTCGCCAGGTGTCGGTCCGCCAGCCTCACCAAAATCATCCTGTAAGGTGTTTGTACACCAGTCCTTATCATCGGAGCTCCATCGAGCACCCGCGGTCAGTGCTAGTTGATCAGATGCCTGCCAGGTGATGTCGCCGTAAATCCCCATTGATTCATTTTCTGCTTTGCTGGAGATGCGTTGGCTTCCGACCGGAAAACCGAGCGCCGTGGCTACGTAGTCAACTTCCCATCGGGAATTGTCTAAATCCTCGCTGTAATAACTCACGCCTGCGAACCAGTCGATGGCCTCGGAACCTCCACTCAACCGAAATTCTTGATAAAACGAGTCGGCATCACCTCCAAGACCCACGGGTATATCGAGACCGCCCACCGCCCCGCCAGGAACGCCAAAGACAGCCTCGTCGATGGTAATATCGTCGGCTGTTCCATCAACGTCCTCAAAGTAATCATTTTCACCGGTTCGCGAGTCTGTTATCGATACCAAGGTCAGTGACTCGCTCAACGACCAGGTCAAGCGCAGGCCAAAGCCGTCGTCTTTATTTTGCTCAAAGTTGGGCTGGTTAATGGCAAAACGATCCGGATACTCAACACCCGGTTGAGCCGGGTTGGTAAGGATGCTCACAGCGCTGGTGTAGTTTGTTTCGGCATCGCCCTTGTTGTATTTAAAGAGCGCTTCGAGGTTGTCAGAAATATCCCACCGAGCCGATAAGCGCAATACGTCACTCTCGGTATACATTTCTTGACCGCTGTTTACCTCGGTCCACATTCCCTCCCACTTTTGGTTTTGATAGGCGAGACGCAATGCAAACGAGTCACTGAGCGCCCAGTTTCCCACTAGCTCATAACGCCGCTGACCTTCGTCACCCATCGACAAGCCGAGGTGGAGCTCATCTTCATCACCCGGCTTATTTGTCACCAAACTGATCGCACCTGCGGCCGCATTTCTTCCAAAAAGCGTGCCTTGAGGACCCTTCACCACCTCGATGCGGTTGATGTCAAAAAAGTTACTGGTCGCAAAGATATTACGGCCCACGTAAGCGTCATCAATAAACACCCCGACTGAGGGTTCCGAACCAATGGTCCAGTCGTTGCTACCAATTCCGCGAATGGCCCATGTGTTCGTCGCCAAGCCATAATCAGCACCGCTTAAGCCAGCGACCATCGGAATGACTTCGGTGATCGTATTGACGCTTGTTTGCTCAAGTAGCTCTTGGTCGATGGCACTGATCGAGATCGGCACCTCCTGAAGGCTTTGCTCACGTTTCTGCGCCGTAACCAACACTTCCTCGAGTTGTGCGAAAGCAGAATTCGCTGTGAATAACACCGCGATAACAATAGAAATCTGTTTTTTATTAAAATTTTTCATAGTCTTATCTCCTTGCAAGGGAAAAGTATGCTGGGGTAAACACATCCCCATGTGGACGCCTGTAGACGCTCTCGAGTTAGGGGAGTCACCCTCCCAAAGGTGTTCGGTCACGCCTGAAAATGGCGAGCATGACGAGCAGTAAAAAGAGGAGTGGTATGAACGTGATGCCAAACACCATCTCGATATCGGCAGCGCCAATCACGCCGGTGAGCAACAACATCAGAGCGACGTGAAAGCCCAGGCCAAACAGACCCAGCGACGCAGCTGTAATGGTTGAAAGTTTGTCTATACGGTCTACCGCGCCCATCATCAGGACAGCAAAAAGTGCGTAGAGCCAAAACCCGAGGTAATCGAAAGAGGTATATAGAGAAAAGGGTATGGACACGTTCAATAGCGGGAGCAGTGTCTCAGCCATTTCGGAACCCGAGCCCCCTGTGACGGATGCCTCAGTTAACATCGGTATCGTCCAGATTGCCATGAACTTCGGAATTGCAAATGCCATGGTTGCCATGGCCACTGCACCAACAGCGAGGATGACCCTCAACGGCGCGACGTGGCGTGCGCGCAACGCAATAGCAAGAAAGAAGCCCGAAAGGCTCAGCATTGCGATGATCTGATTCACCCAGCCCGCGACAAACGACCCCATATTTTCAGCGAGCCAAGCCAGCCTCTCGGTGTCCGTGGCATTTGCTCCAGCGGGCGCATCCAAAGGAAGTAGCGCGGCCGAAAAACCTGTGAGGATGCACAGAATGACCGTGACGAAGCCGAATTGATTAAGACTGCGATCAAACGATGCATCAACCGTAATATTTGACGTGGTGCTCTGCATTTATTCTTATTCTCCGTATCCTGTTGGACCTTTTCTGGGCCGGGATAAAAGCTTTTACATGTCAAGTGACAGGTTATAACATGTCATTTGACATGCTGGCAAGGTTGACCAATGAGCTACAAAATTACGCGCAGGGATTTAGTCGGGGGTATCGCCATCGGCGCTGGGGGACTGCTACTCGGTGGATGCAACAAAAAGTCGACTTCGCCGACTGAAACAGCCGCACGTCCTACCCCTCACTCGAGAAACTACTCGGGCTACTACCCACCCACAGAAACCGGTATGCGCGGCAGCCATGAGGGCTCCTACGAGGTCGCACATGCCTTGAGTTGGCGTGGAGAAAAGCCAAGTGCTTATCGGTCACTGGACGAACACTACGACCTTGCCGTTGTGGGCGCTGGCATGAGCGGCTTAGCCGCTGCGCACTTCTTTCAGAAAAAGATGGGGCCGGATGCGCGGATTCTTATTTTGGACAACCACGACGATTTTGGCGGGCATGCAAAACGCAATGAGTTTCATCAAGACGGCCGAATGATGGTCAGTCTTGGCGGTGCTCAGAATATTGAGTGGCTGTCTTACAGCGATGAAGCGGCCCAGCTAATGAGCGATATTGGTCTCAATGAGGATTTCCTTGACCTAATGGCCGAGCGCACCGCCGCTGACTTGGCTCTGGTGGGGAATCTGGATGCCAACAACGGTGTGGCACTTCCTGGGGAGGCCGGTCATACCATGGTGAGTGGAAATTGGAATAACGTGATGTTTGGCGCGGACGGTTACGACGACGTCATTGCATCCCTTCCCCTACCAGAAGACGAGAAGAGGAAACTCACCGCGTTCTGGGGAGGCAAGCAAGATTTCCTGGATGAGCTATCCATGAGCGAGAAGTGGGACTACATCAACTCGGTAAGCTACAACCAATACCTGATAGATAAGGTGGGCTTGTTACCCTCTACCCTACCTATACTCAATGCAATCATCCTCCACCTCAGTGGCATGTCAGGTTGGAATCTAACGGTTGGAGAAGCCATTCTAGGCGGCGGAAGCGGTATCAAGTCAATGGGGTGGTTCGGTAAGGCCACAGCCAAAATAGGCGGCGCCTTTCTCGACAGTCTTCTGTATACACGCATGTTCCCTGACGGAAATGCGTCGGTAGCCCGCTTACTAGTCCGGCACTTGATTCCCGAGGCGGCACCTGACGCCACGGGCCCGGAAAATATCGTCGCAGCGCGATTCAACTACGACGCGCTGGACCGGGAGGACCATCGGGTGCGGCTGCGTCTTAACAGCACGGTGGTTGGGGTCAGAGAGTTGCCTTCGTCGAAAGTTGAAGTGGACTACGTTGAGCGAGGAGAGGCTAAACGTGTCACCGCATCGCATTGCATCATGGCCTGTTATAACGGGCTCATCCCTGATATTTGCCCTGAAATGCCGGAGACACAAAAAGAGGGTCTGCGGTATGGCGTCAAAACCCCATTTGTCTACGCCAACGTGCAACTTCGTGACGGAGAGGCTTTTTCACAGGCGGGCGCCACGCTTTTTCAATGCCCTTACGACCCCTTTCAGTGGGTAAGCTGCGCGCCCACGGTGAGCGTGGGTGGTTATGAACCTCCCCGAGATCCCAGTGACCCTATGGTCATGTTTATGATGCATTCCCCCATGTCACAGGACGCACCCGACGCGGGCGTATCGGTACGAGATCAACTTCGGTCGGCTCGTACGCAGATATACAGCACACGTTTCGAGGACTATGAACAGAAGATCCGGGCTCAACTCCAATCGATGCTCGGGCAATATGGCTTTAATCATGCATCGGATATTCAGGCAATTACGGTCAACCGAATACCCCACGGATACGCTTACCCTTACGTAAAGCTAGATGACCCCGACTGGGAGCCTGGACAGGCGCCTCATGAAATTGGTCGAGCACAATTTGGTCGTATCTCTGTGGCCAACACAGACTCGGAAGCAGTCCCGCTGATGGATGCCGCCTTCGACGCCGCCTATCGTGCTGTCGAAGAGCAGACGGTCTAAAAATGACCTAACCCGGTCTACTACGGTCGGTTGTGTCTGTCACGCGCGTGAGTAGCGCTGGGCGGCAAAACTTAGAATTACCTCGCGAACCGATGATCGGTCCGTCCTCCAGCGGCGACCTGCCCCCATGAATAATGATTCGCCCTCGATCATACTCATAATGGCCAATGCCTCTGATCGTGGGTGCTTGACACCGCAGGCCGCGATTTTCGTCTCCAAGATCAATAAGAACTTGGCGTAAACATCCTCGAGTAAGTCGGAAACGAGGGGCTCTACCTGCTCCATCGCCCATAATTGAGCCCAGAGTCGATCGCTGAACAACCCATCTAACGTACCGACATGCTCATCCAGCATAAATTCAACCAGATCTGGAATGGTGGCATCATCACTGGACCAACCACCGGACTCGAACGCCGCGGTAATTTCAGAATCAATGTAATTCACCAGTTCCGTTAATAATATGTCCCAGGTCCGAAAGTGGTATTGCAGTGCGCCTAGCTTCATTCCACTCGCCCGCGCCAAGGCTCGCATGCTGAGACTGCCATAGCCCTCATCGGCAATCAGCTCTATCGCATGTCGCAAGATCTCGATCTTTTTATCGGCTGCCATAGGGTTTACCCAAAATGCTTTATGTCTTTAGAGTCGCTCAGCTCATTGTCAGTTGCCATACTTTTATTTCCAAGCTGGCTGATTAATGGCGTTTCAAAGCGCGTTACTGCTGCCTCGAAAAGGTATCGCTCAAAAATCGGCACCGCGGATGCCAAAGAAGGGATGAGCACATTCATGGAAAAACGCAAACCCCTCTTCAATCAATGATTGGTTTGGACGTGATGGGTGTCATAGATACCCCTTCGGCGCTCGCCGCTAGTCAATTTTTAGCAATTGCTTGCCAAGATTTTGACCGGTGTATAGCCGCTGTAAGGTGGCTGGGATATTGTCAAAGCCCTCCTGCACGTCGACCTGATAAATGAGATCGCCTGATGAGACCCAGGTCATTAATTCCTGAATGGCTTCCATCGCTCTTGGCATGTAATCCAAAATGATGAAACCTTCCATTCGCGCTCGGTTAATGGTCAGATTCGATAGATTGGCGGGACCGGGCGCGGGCGTGTCTGCGTTGTAGCCAGAGATGCTCCCACACAAGACAACACGGGCGCGCAAATTAACGTGGTCTAAAGCCGCCTCTAGGATAGAGCCGCCGACGTTGTCAAAGAACACGTCCCAATTATCGGGGCAATGGCGCGCAAGTTGCTCACTAACATCTTCATTTTTATAGTCGATGACAGCATCGAAGCCCGCAGTCTCTTTTAACCACCGACACTTATCTGGGCCTCCCGCGATTCCGACCACGCGGCACCCCTTGAGTTTTGCAATCTGACCAACGAAAGAACCCGTTGAACCTGCAGCGCCAGACACTAGGACGGTCTCACCGGCTTTAGGCTGACCCACTTCCAAAAGACCAAAGTACGCCGTGAGTCCAGTAATACCTAAGACCGACAGCATCATTTCCGGCGACACCCCGGGTGGCAATTTCACAAGGCCCATGGGGCCTTCACCAGGGGCTGCGACGACATAATCCTGCCAATAGCCGGTTGTTTGTACGAGGTCACCCACTTGATAGTCGGCGTGTCGCGAATCAACGACCTCACCAACAGAGCCAGCTCGCATCGGAGCGCCGATAGCCACTGGCGGCAAATATGCTTCTCGATCCACCATCCAATTTCTTTGAGCGGGGTCAAACGATAAAAAGAGATTTTTGACCAGCACCTCATCATTCTTGGGCGCTGGAATCGGAGTTTCGACGTACTCAAAATTGTGGGGGCCGACCATGCCTGACGGTCGCTGGGCGAGTAGCCATTGGCGATTAATTGTCACAATAACGCTCCTAATAAAGTGTCGATGTTCAATGCTAGGGTTCTTGCAATGCTCTGATGATCTAGCCGCGATTTTTTGATCGTTAGCGCTGCGGTCAGAAGGCTAGGCTTGGGCCGCAGCCTTCCACTTCGATTCTGAAGCACAAGTCAGGGCCCTCAGGTTTTTTTAGATAGCACCCAAAATTTTGGCGATGTTCTTTCGGAACTTATCGCCAAAGGGCGGGCGGGCGCCGATAATAGGCAAAATATCGATCATCGTTTGACTGTAAATTGCGCGGCTGTGGCTCATATTTTTAAAGCCTTCAGGGCCATGGTAAGCGCCCATCCCAGAGGCGCCTACTCCACCAAAAGGCAGGTCCTCCTGCACGTAATGCAGCGTAATGTCGTTGATACAAGCACCACCACTGGGTACGTGATGGAGCAAGTACTCCTGTTCAACTTTATCTTTGCCAAAGTAATAAAGGGCGAGGGGGTTACGACGGGGTTCAACCTTGTTAGGTACTTCGGTGATATCGGTATAAGTCATTACCGGCAAAATGGGACCAAAAATCTCCTCATGCATGACCTGCATGTCTTCCGTCACATTCTGCAGAATGTGCAGTGGCATGCGACGGTTGTTTTCAGAGGCTCGGGTCTTGTCAGCACCAACAATCGTGAGCTTAGCGCCCTTCGCCACTGCATCATCAATGTAGCCCTTAAGTCTTGCGAAGTGTCTTTCATCAAAAACTCCCGCGTAGTCTGTATTCTCCGTGATATTGGGATACATCGACTGTGTCTCGTGAATAACCCGCGCGATCAGCTGCTCTTCTAGTTCTTCGGGCACTAAGACGTAATCAGGCGAGAGGCAAAGTTGTCCACCATTTAACAACTTGCCGAATGTTAGGCGTGTCCCCGCGAGATCAAGCCTTGCACTGCGACCGATGACAACGGGGGACTTGCCGCCTAGCTCTAACGTAACTGGCACCAAATTCTTTGATGCGGATTGCATCACTTTAGCACCAATGCGAGTAGAGCCAGTGAACAGCAAATGATCGAAAGGCAATTCCCCAAATTGCTGGCTAACAGCCGCTCCTCCCGTTACGACAGCAACTTCCTCTTCGGAGAAATAGCGGGGCATTACTTCGGCAAACAAAGCCGCTGTTTCAGGCACGAACTCAGAAGGTTTTAGTATGGCTCGATTACCCGCAGCCAGCGCACTCGTCAATGGGGCAACCGTGAGGCCAAAGGGCAGATTCCAAGGAGAAATGATGCCAACAACCCCCTTCGGGTAGTATCGGACTTGGCTCTTTCCACCCAAAAAATTCATGGGTTTATTGGCGCTTCGCTTTTCAGGTTTCATCCACGCTTTCAAGTGTTTCATCGAATAGTCGATGGCCTCGACCTTTGACGCAAACTCTGAAAACAAGCTGAACTCGTAAGATCGAGCGTCGTTAAACTCGCGTTTGGTAGTGGCAGCAAAGGCTGTTTTGTTTTCAATGATGAGCGCCTTGAGTCTCTTAAGTCGGTCAATGCGCGTTGCATAGGTGACCTCGCCCTCGGCACGAAAGTCACTTCGTTGCCGTTCGACGAGTGCGTTGAGATTTTGTTCTGTAACCGGTGCGATTCTATCGTGTTCTGTCATGCCCATTACGTTTCTCCAAGTGCGCTCTTGAGTGTCTGGTGAGTAATTAGCTGCGACTTACCCAAGCGTTTGCTGTGTTGAATTGGTTTAAGGATTCAGCGAGGCCTCCGCACGGATGCTCTCTATGATGCGAACCGCGTTTTTAATAAAAAGCGGTTCAGACGAAAAACTAGCAATCAAATTCTGCACTTCGGAGGGCAGTGCCTCGTCAGCCAGCGAAGGGCTCTGGTCGGTCTGCGTTGCACCGATCAGTAACACCCCCATTGTTTTCACGACCTCAATCGCTTGATCCGTGCTCAACTGAAGCGCTGCGGCTGATCGTTTCGCAACTCCGTCTACCTGCTCTATAAAAATTTGCTTTGATTCGATCACCCGAGGAATCGCAACATTGTGCTCAATGACGTGTTCGAGTCGGATAAGTAACGGCAAGAAGACGCCATCAGCGAGCGCCGTGCGGTAGAGCAGTCCGGCATAAGACTCACTGGTCATGTCGTCTGATAGCGCATTGATAAAGCCCTGGCTCCATCGCATTAAACTTTGGTCATAGAGGCTGAGAAAGAGCGCTTCTCTGGTTTCGAAGTACAGGTAGATCGTGCCTTTGGCGATACCACTTCTTTTGCCGAGCTTCGCCATAGAAAATGCTTCATAGCCTACCTCTTTAAAGTAGGTTTCAGCGGCTTCTAAAACGACTTGCCGCCGGAGCGCTTTCTGTTCCGTGCTCCTCGCTCTCTGGTTAATCGCAATCACTGTGCTCATTGGCATCTCCGCAGTGCTTTGTTGACCGGTTGTTTATAAAGCGAGAGGTCTATCTCATATTATTTAACTGACCATCGGTCGACTATATAGCTGACCGATGGTCAATTCAAGCGTTGATGACGTGGCACTCAATGGTGGACGACCCCTTGTGATGTCCTAACCTGTCTTAGTGAGTCGCTAAAGCTTCGAGATGGTAGAGGTCGCCAGTTCGAAAAACGCGACCTTAGGCGCGTTTGCTCTGCCGGAACAAAGCGAAGGCGCCCGCAGGGCTCAATCGCCAGAGGCAATGGCCATTGAAGGCAATCTGGCTGGTCCTACCAAATTTTTAAGTTGCTGTTTTTACTCAATTTTATTTTATTTTTCGCTGAATCGTCGCGTGTTGTGGCGAATTTCTGCCGCCTCGCTCTAGCGCACGGCCAAAGTCGGAGAGATAGGCGCGGCAGTGCGTGTGTCATTGAGCGCTTGTGTGGGTGACCTCCAAATATTGAGGGTCACCGCGGAATTCCCTCAGATACAGTGACCTTGCTGAAAGCAGCGCTTCTCGATTTCTGGCCTTAACATGGCCGTAACCACGTAACTGCTCCGGCAGCTTCATTAATTGGTTCGCTGCACGGTAGTTATCAGGCGTTAGATGATCGCAGACTAAAGCCAGGTCTGCTTGATAACGCGCCAGATCTTCCCTCTCCTGCCTGCGCTCACTTGTGAGTGCGAAAACATCCCATGGTGTTCCGCGGAGGTACTTGAGCTTGGCGAGTATGCGAAATACGGGCATGAGCCAGGGACCGAACTCGTATTTTTTGACTTTACCCGTCGTTGGGTTGGCTCTGCTTAATAGAGGCGGCGCCAAATGAAATTTGATTGAGTAATTGCCTGTGAACTGTGTATCGAGCTTTGCACGAAAGGCATCATCACTGTGCAGTCGTGCCACTTCATATTCGTCTTTATAGGCCATGAGCTTGAAGAGTTGCTGAGCGACGGTATGAGTAAGTGAATCCTCCGCTTCCGAGTCGCAGTCCACTGAACGCACATTTTCAATTTGAGCGAGATAGCGCCGTGCATACCCCACAGATTGATAGGCCACCAGCCGTTGAAAGCGGTCCTCAATCATTTGATCCAGCGTAAAGTCGGCGTCGGTGTTTGACGATTCGTTAGCTAACAGCGACTCAACCAGCTCAGGTTGATTGGCAAACCGGCGGCCAAGGAGGAACGCACTTTTATTAAATTCAACGGCCACCCCGTTCAATTCGATCGCGCATTCCAGTGCCGCCTCACCTACCGGCACCCAGCCGCGCTGCCAGGCATACCCAAGCATGAAAAGATTGGTACCAATGGCGTCTCCCGTTAACTGCAGGGCGATCTCGGAGGCATGAACAAACTCCAGTTGCTCACCCACTTCCGCGACGACCTTTTGCCTCATGCCCTCTGACGGGAAATGTGCATCTGGATCCCGAACAAACTCAGCTGTAGGCTGCTCGTTGTCGTTAATCACTGCATGGGTTCGCCCGTGAGCGACCTTACCCATGGCCTCATACCCCGTGCTCACCACTAGATCACATGCAATGAGCAGGTCGGCTTCTCCAGCGGGGATACGAACCGCTTTGATTTGCTCCTGCGAGTTGGCGACGCGCACATGACTGACTACCGCACCGAATTTTTGTGCGAGTCCTGTCTGATTTAAGGTGGCACAACCTTTGCCCTCGATATGCGCAGCCATGGCAATCAGCGATGTAATCGTTAATACCCCCGTGCCGCCAACACCTGCCACAACCGTATTCCAGGGTTGATCGAGAACCGGCAAATCGGGCGTGGGCAGTGGGTCGAAGATAGGCTCCACCGATTGCGCTGGCTGCGCTTTGCGCAGCTCTCCACCGATTACCGACACGAAGCTCGGGCAAAACCCTTTTAGGCAGCTGAAGTCATGGTTGCAGGCACTTTGATCGATCTCGCGCTTTCTGCCCAATGCCGTCTGCTTAGGGAGCACCGAGAGGCAGTTGGATTCGACACTACAGTCACCGCAGCCTTCGCAAACCGCCTCATTGATCACAACACGACGATCGGCTTTACGTATTTTTCCTTTCTTACGACGGCGTCTTTTTTCTGCAGCACAGGTCTGTTGATACACAATAACGGAGGTTCCCTCGAACGCTCTGAGCTCCAACATCAACGCTTCGTATTGGTCACGATGCGACAAGCTAAAGCCGGGTATAGCGTCAAATTTCCCAACCCACTCTTTAGGGGCATCGGAGACCAGCGCGATACGTCGGACGCCCTCGCCGCTTAACTGACAGATCAGATCGTCTACGCTCAAAGAACCATCGACGGGTTGTCCACCGGTCATCGCGACTGCGTCGTTGTAGAGGATCTTGTAGGTGATGTTCACCCCGGCGGCGACGGCCGCACGAATCGCCAGTATGCCGGAGTGGAAATAAGTGCCGTCGCCCAAGTTCTGAAACACGTGCTGGGTATCGGTAAACGGTGCCTGACCGATCCAGGTCGCGCCCTCGCCACCCATTTGGGTGAAGGTATGCGTGGAGCGATCTGGCATCCAGGTAGCCATGTAGTGACAACCAATACCGCCCAGCGCATGACTGCCCTGGGGCACTTTGGTAGAGGTGTTATGAGGGCATCCGGAACAAAAATGAGGAACGCGTTCGATGGTTTGGTAGGGCGCAGCGAGCGACTTTTCTTTTTCCTCAATCCAACGGATACGTTGCTCCAATAGTTCACTGGAAAAGAATCGTCGAATCCGATCGGCGATGACCAGTGCGATCATTGCCGGTGTCAGCTCTCCCACATTCGGCATCAGATCTCGACCATCCTCATCGAACTCGCCAATCACCCTAGGGCGGCTGCCAACAGGGTAGTTATAGAGCTGAGAGGTCAGTTGATCCTCAATGATGGAGCGTTTCTCTTCAACAACCAGAATCTCTTCAAGACCCTCGGCGAAGTCGTGGGTGAGGCGCGGTTCCAGCGGCCAAGGCATTCCAACCTTGAAAACTCTAATGCCGATTTCGGCGGCAATGGCTTCCGTAATACCCATGTCCTCAAGTGCCTGCATCACGTCGAGGTATGCCTTGCCGGAGGTAATGATGCCAAAGCGAGCGTTGGGGCTATCGAGTACGACTCGATTCAGACGGTTAACCCTGGCGAACTCGCGGGCGGCATAGATTTTATATTTGTTGAGGCGGAGCTCCTGCTCCAGCGGCTTGTCAGGCCATCTGGCGTGAACACCGTCGAGTGGTAATTCAAATTCTTCTGGGATGATGATGTCCACTCGGTCAGAATCAATGTCAGCAGAAATCGCTGAGTCCATATTTTCCGTGATGGCCTTCAATCCGACCCAACACCCTGAATACCTGGACAGCTCCCAGCCGAAAATACCTAGGTCCAGCACCTCCTGCACATTAGCTGGTGCCAACACGGGGACAGAGGCTCCAATAAACATGTGTTCCGACTGGTGGGGCAATGTAGAGGACTTGCAGGCGTGATCATCCCCTGCCACAGCAAGTACGCCTCCGTAGCGAGATGTACCAAAGGCGTTAGCGTGTTTGATGACGTCCATACTTCGGTCGACACCGGGCCCTTTGCCGTACCACATGCCAAAAACACCATCGAAACGCGCCCCCTCGAACAGGTTCGTCTGTTGACTGCCCCATACCGACGTGGCGGCAAGGTCTTCATTCACTCCCGGCTGGAAGTGAATCTGATGGGCGTCGAGGTACGCTGAGGCTTTCCACATGGCTTGATCGACGCCGCCCAGTGGGCTGCCGCGATAGCCAGAAACGAAACCCGCGGTGTTCAGGCCGCGCCGCAAATCCCTTTTTCTTTGAATCATCGGAAGACGGACGAGGGCCTCAATGCCTGTCATATAGGCGCTTGTATGGTCGTTAGTGTATTTGTCGTCCAGTGACACTTTCCGCAGCGCCGATCGCTGTGCCTGCCCCATGTGTTTGCCCTTTCGCGAAAGTATGACTGTGGACATTATGGGTCGCGAAGATCAGAAAATTTATTTTAAAAACCGGAATATGCGCCATATTTTGCATATTTTATGCTGCAATTTCGCATAATTAGAATTTCTATTCTTAGCGTTAGATTCCACCGGGAAGAAGTGGCCGAGCGTACTTCAGAAAGACGCCAGTTCGATAATCGCGACCTTAGGAGCGTTTAGTCGGGCGCAGTAAAGCGAAGGCGCCCGGAGGGTTCAATCAACATAGGCCAATTCGGTTGAAGATTACCCGGTAAGTCCTACCACCGCGTGGCTGGCATTCAGGTTGTCACAAAGAGATTCGATAGATAGCACGTTCTCGCTCGTCAGTCGCGAACAGTGCCCCCGCATGAATCGTAAGTCCATTGAAAACCATAGAGGGCGGTTGCGCAGGCGTGGCTGCGGGACTGCCCGGGGTCAAGGTGGCTATAACCTGGGTACCCGATGCATCATGACGCTTTATTTCGCCCGTATCGCCCTCGTAAATGAAGATTGTCTGCTCCAAAACAGCGATGCCCTCGGGTGAGTTAAGACCTGCCACAATGACTTCCTGATTACCCGAACTATCAACCGCCACGATTTCTCCCCGCTTGCGATCAGATACCAGCAATCGGTCGCCATAATGTACAACGTGGGTTGGTGCATCAAAGTCGTCCGACAAGACAGAAACAAGCGAGCCGTCATCTGCAAATAGCGAAAGCGTATTGTCACCGTGGAGCGTAACGGCATAGTGATCGCCAAATTTTACTGCCGAGACCGGTATATTTAGGGTGGTTAAAGCCAGCGTTATTTCACCCGAGATCGGGTCAAGCACCTTCACCGTGTTATCCAGCCAGCTGGTCAGCAATAAATCTGCGCCGTGATTCGCAATCGCGGTCGCCGTGCCGATGGGTGCAAACTGAAAAATATTTCTCAGCGTCCAAACATCATCGCCCGTGCGCGCATTAACCGCTCGAACGGACTGAATGTCAGCAACGACGAGATTGCCCTCAAGAACCACCAGCCCACCAGGGTGTGATAAGCCACCGGGTAAAACTTCCTCAACGCCTTCAGACGTGACCTTGCTAATGAAACCATCGGCATAACTCGACACGAACAAGTTATCCGCCTTATCGAAGGCAAAGTTATCAAGGCCTTGAGATAACGTGGCAACTACTGCGTTGCGACCATCGGCCTCTTGCCTAATCACCTCACCGGAGCCCGTATCAAGAATGTGGAGACGCCCTTGCGAATCAAATTTTACGGCAGCAGGCACCATAAGGCCGGTTACCTCAGTACGTGACTCTCCCGTTTCAACGTCAACACTTATCACTTCGCCGTTGAACCAACGGGGTCCATAAAGTCGACCGTCAGGGCCCCAATCCATGCCATTGAGACCACAACCCGGCCCCAGGTCATCACGAATTGAGCGCGCAGGTGCAGTGCCCGAAGGGTCAACTTCATAAAGCCCCGTACCAAAGAAGCATTGGGAAACGAAAAGACGATCGTCATCGGAGAACGTAATGGGATTGACGCCGGGGCCAAGCTCCGCGGCCGTCACCAACGTACCGTTACTAAGGAAGCCCGCAACTTGACCGGTTAGAATGCTAGTCCAGTAAAAGTCGCCCTCAGAATTAAAAGCAACGTCGTCAGGACCAAATACACCTTGGGCCGGCCCGTATTCAGATACTATTTTTTTTGCCTGAGTATCGACCACCGAAATTGTCGATCCAATGACCGAAGCGGCATATAACAAACCGTCTGGCCCAAAGTGAATGCCGTTTACGCCAGAAATCTTTGCACCTGACTTGAACAAAAGAGGCGAGGTTCGCTCCTTCGTTATCGGGGCAGCAGCATCCCTGTTTTTGTCCGTACAGGCGACTACCAAAAATAAGGCCAATGCAGCCGCAAGGTGTGTTCTTTTGATGCCTATCACTGTCTGTCTCCAAATGTCTCTTCAAACAAAAAAGTGCAGCAACCTACAGTGAGCAGGTCAATCAGCAGCCTCTTTTGCAATCAGGTAATCCGCCACCGCCTGATATGCCGGTAAAGAATGAGGGTCTATTGCTGCGTTAAAGGAAATAGGATGGGATGCAAAGCGCGCAATCACCATATCCGCTGCCGGGTCGACATAAATCGCTTGCCCGTGGATGCCACGCGCACTGTAAGCGCCGTTATCGTTGTGAAGAGACCACCACTGACTGCGATAACTCCCACCAGGAAGCGTTTTATACCCCGCCTCTTTAAATTTAGCGCGCGCGCCGCCTTGGGTTATCGAGGCGACGGCGGCGGATGGGATCACCTGCTTCCCCTGCCAGACGCCCTGCTGCAACATCGTCTGACCAAAACGCGCAGCGTCCCGTAAAGATAAGTTAAGACCTCCCGCGGCAAACGGCGTCCCAAGACTATCCACCATCATGTCAGCCTCCTGCTCCATACCCAGGGGCTTCCAAATCCTCTCAGAGAGATGGTCGATGAAGTCTTGCCCACTCGCTCGCGCAATGACCCACGTTAGTACGTCAGTATTGATCGACTTGTAGACAAATTTCTCACCGTGTCTCCCGTCTTGCTCTACCCCCTGTAGGAACTCGTAGAGCGAACGAGGACCTGTGTAGCTCGCAGGTTTGGGCGCTGGATTACCTGCAGCCGCATACAACCATATATCTGAGTCCGGATCCGCGTAGTTTTCGTTGTAATCGAGAGCCGTCGTCATATCCATTACTTGGCGTAATGTGGCGCTCCCAAACGCCGATTGAGTCAACTCAGGAACGTACTCACTGACACGCTTTTGGTCATCTAAAGTCCCTTCAGCGATGAGCATCTCTCCGATAACCCCCACAAAGGATTTCGTCACAGACATCGCGCCGTGGCGTCCCGAACGGTCGAGGCATCCGGAGTAATATTCATAAACAATTTCACCGCGATGCATAACGACAATTCCATCGGTGTAGTTAGCGGCCAGTGACGCTTCCCATGTCATTAACTCGTTAGCACCGATAGGTGTAAATGTGACCGAATCGATAGTGGGGTCGAGCGATACAGGGAGTGCAGAAATCGGATCTAAGCCTCGGCTAACACCTCTAGTCGCTTGGAGCTGCCTGAAGTGGCAAAACGTCCACCGGAGCTTTGGAAAGGAAAAATAGTCGCTAGAGGGCTGACCAATCACTTTATCTGGTTGAGGCGGAAAGCCCTGCATCCAACCCATATTTCTTGGATCTGACGCTATGGCATCCGATGGCTGAGTGAGTGCACTTGGCGCGCTCAGTAAAGACATGACCAGTGCAGCTAAGTAAACACATCGACTCGTCAGTGACCCACGACGACGTGCAGTCAAAACAGTGCGCTTATTGATTTTGAGCGACATAAATAAAATCCTTGTGAGAAAGCGGCCACTACCCTCAGCCTTAAGGAAAAGCCCCAGCCTTTATCTCGCACAGTCGGCTAAAAGACCATCCCCTTTTCACTATTTATTCTATGCGCGGCCTGCCAGTGTGGCGAGGACCGTGGTCCTTAACAAGCGCGTTGCTATGCTATTGATCGAACGATAGGCGCCGCGGAGCTACCGAGGGCGCAAATTCCTTCAGAGAAAAACCTATTCGCTTGTTTCAGATAATCACGCGAGTCTATTTAGTAAAAAGCCCGCATAAAGCGGGCTTACTAAGAAGCATCGGTTGCCTATTTTGTGTAATAGACAGGAACGCCCTGAATCGATGCAACAGGGCTTACTTGACCTACCGCCGACATTTGCAGGGCAAGAAACTCTTCACTACTTGCTATAGCGTCGTTCGATTTCGCCATGGTCTGCCAATCTTTCCATGACATGACGTAGTGTATGTTGCCGGTGCCACCAACACCCTCGTTGTAAATGTTGATCTTGGCGCCTAAGCCTTCATGAATCGCCTTAGCGCTCATAAACGTCTCATAAATCTTCGGCATCATCCCGGGTGTGGGTCGCCAAATGAAAACCCTGAATGGACCATCGTCAGCGAAACTCGCGGCTGTGACAGACGCATCCCAATTCAACCCCTCCAAAGACATCACGAGTTCACCCGACGGTGTTTTGGTTACCTCATTGACGAAGGCCATCCACTCATCGCTACTGTTGTAAGCCTTTGTAGTTGCCCACTCTGAACTGCTATCCCAGCGAAGGACATAGTCGAATGAAGCACCGCCAGGCACGCCGACATCCATTTGAAAAATGCCCACTTTAGCGCCACTTTTCTCGTGAAGCTTGGCGGCTTGAAGCAGTGCACCCACAAGCTGCTCGCCCTTTCCTTCCAGTGCCTGCCACCTAAAAACTTCCAAGCGCTCAGCAAGCGCAGTGAGTGGAGTACTGATTACCGCTAGACACAAAAACAATCGTAATGCTCGTTTCATAACCCTCTCCCAAATGTTGTTAAACGTCGGCAGATGCCGATGACTTCACGCTAGCAACATCGTGAGATAGAGACCAATAAACCACCAACAAACCAATTTATTACGACAAACACGACAAAATATAGACAAATAACCACGCCAATACCCTATGGTGAATAAGCGTCCCTAGGCCACGACATAGAACAACCTAGAGTGAAGTCAGATCGTGGGGCGTCTCCCATCAAAAAAAGCTAAGGAGAAAGTGTAATGAAACATTTTATTTTTGCCGTAATAGCCACTGTCTTTTGCATGAACGTCAACGCTGAAGCGCTCACATTAGAAAAACGACAACCCGATACGGTTATGAACGTGACGACGTTGACACTTGGAGATGATGAGTCAGTCATTAATGCCGAGGGGGACATGGGCGTATACGGGCGGGTATATGTGACGTTCCGATTGACCTATGACGAGGGACGCACGGGTGGCACTGTCTACGGGTCGGGTCGCGGCGCCGTCGGAAATGACATCGCGGTTGGCAACTTTTCAGGGCGCTGGGACATACAAGACGGCACTGTGACAATGCGACATGTTGTCTCGCTAAACGACGGCACCGTCAACCTCGATATCGTGACGTTTAGACCGGTCGATCGCGAGCTCATCATTCGCGCGTACGTTCTCAAGTAGCCATCAATATCAAACAACTCGGGACGGACAGTTCCGCGAACTGGAGTCAATATGAAGCCTATTCAATCTTTTGCAGTCATTCTATTTCTGTTAGTTGGTGCACCTCTCTCATTCGCCGATACAGCGCAAGAAATTCGAGACGTTGTGGAGGCCAATATGGCCTTCACCAATAAAAACCTCTCTCAGGATCCGATGCGCATCTCGTCCGGTGGATCTAAGGAGTTCTTCTCCAGTGGCGGACTTCTCAACACACTCACTAGGAATGGCGATAACCCGGACTTTGAGTTCTTCTCGGGGTCCGTGAAACACATTGAAGTAGTGGTTTTGGTAGAAGGAAAAGCCGCTATCGCCCACTATTATCAAGAGGCCGCTATGAAGCCAAAAGGTCTACCGGCGGTGCCAAATTACCGCACGAGAGTGACGCAGGCATATGTTAAGGAGGACGGCATGTGGCGAGTCAAAGCAGCACACTGGTCGCCACTTCAAGGCGGGGCAGGCACCTCTCAAACCGTCGTAAAATAAACACACGGTTTTTTATTGGGACCCACAAGAGGAGGCCCCCCTTCTAGCGCCTGTTCTCGGCCAGAAGACATTACCAAACGAGAAGCCCTCTCTGAGGGCAATAAAAAAGGGGCATTTAATGCCCCTTTTCTTACACCGGTTATATCAAACCGACACTACTTGTATTGAACACGTGAAAGTACCTTTCGGTCGACAATCTCTCGATATTCTTCGTAGCCTTGAGAGATTTCTTGGTTTTCTTCCTCATTACTCTCAAAGCGCTTGGTCATCTCAGCGACCATCTTCTGGTACTGCTCAGCATTTTGCTGCATGGCGCCCATATTCTCATAAGTAACGGTTAAGAATACGTTTGGTGAGTCCGCGACATTAGCAGCCCACACTGCGAAGTTTTTAATCGCACCCTGATCCTTCAAAACCTGCATCGAATTGACCCAAGTGCCTTCAAGTCTCGTCAGATAACCGTCGACATAATTAGGCTTTACAGCAATAACCGTGAGCTCAGTCACCTCTTGGCTTAAGTCATAGTCTTCCCAAATCTCCGCTGTTGCAGTGAGGGAAGTTCCAATCATGACGCTTGCTACCAACATGCTTAAAAAATACTTCATTGATTACCCCTTTATTTTATAGATCGGCAAACCCCGACCTAATCAAGCTAACAACCTCGACAGGAGAAAGCGAACTTGTGGGGAAAATAGTCATGAAGGTGACAATCACTAGTAGCTCCGTGACGAGTTTCGTGCGTTTTGATTGGGCAGAGGCCACCCGTTAGAAGGCGTATCTCAAACGTTTTTAGTCCGCCGCAACGAAGACAACCCCCCAAGAAAAGCAAACTCATCCAGCCGGGCTAATCAAGATCCACCAAGCAGTCCTTGCATGTAAACAATGCCTTTGGCTCACGAATATCTATTAATGTTTCATAGAGTTTTGAAATGCCATCCAGCGCGGATAACACCCTAGGCTCCCCAAGAGAAACATCGAAGTTCTCCAGTAATTCTTTGAGAATCAGCTCTTCAGGCGACAGTTCTTGGCCATAATATTCAACTTTGTAATCGTCTATTTCTGCCGACTCGGCTGCATAGGCGATTGCTGAATCAATACCGCCAATCTCATCGACCAACCCTATTTCTAGCGCGTCGGTCGCAAGCCAGACTCGACCGCCCGCGACGGCTTTGATGTCTTCGTATGACTTAGATCGTGACTCGGCTACGAAATTTACAAATCGATCGTAGGCATCAGCGCCCCAGCTGGCGAAGATCTTATCGAGATCATCGTCAATGGGCTGGGTCAGATCCCAGCCCCCGTGCTTGGAGGTAACGACACCATCGAAATTGACGCCGATGTAATCCATGGCGTTTTCAAAGGTGGGCAGAGCGATTGCCACACCGATAGAGCCGGTAATTGTTGTCGGTTCGGCAAAAATAAAGTCAGCAGGTGTTGAGATATAAACACCACCGGATGCAGCGTAATCACCCATAGAAACGATAACTTTAAGTCCTTTATTTTTAGCTGCACGCAACTCATCTCTCATCATTTCACTGGCGATAATCGATCCGCCAGGACTGTTAACTCGAAAGACAATCGCTTTGGTGTTTTCGTCTTCATGTGCGGACCTAATTTGTTTCACTACACCATTTGCCCCAGCAACGCCTTGGGAGATATCCCCTTCCATGATCGTGCCTTCAGCGGTAATGACCGCTATTTGGTTGCCGCTCTCGGAGATGTCGTCGTCGATTTGCTTAGAATATTCGCTATAGGAGATAGTCTTATACGTTTCAGTCTCAGACTCCTCGTCCAGACCAAACTCTTCAATCATGTATTGCCGAAATTCCGGAAATGATTTGGTGCCGTCAATAATATTGTTCGCCTGCGCATAGGCGATGTTTCCTATGGCAGCTTCGCCAAAGAATCCGACGTAGTCATCTGCAAACGATTGGATATCATCTGCTTGAATACCCCTTCCCTCTGCCATGAGAGACTTCATTTCATCCCAAATAGGGAACAACAAGGCTTCTCTCTGCATCCGGTCGTTGTCAGACATGTTCGACCGCCAGTTTGTTTCAGTTGCCGACTTAAAGTCTCCCTGTGAGTAATTATGGAAATTAATCTTAAGGTTCTCGAACAGATCTTTATTGTAGTTTCTCATTCCCCCGAGACCCCTAACGCTGATGCTCCCAACAGGATGCACCCAGATCTCAGACGCTTGAGAAGCCATGAGATAAGACGTTGTAGACAGTCGATCGTTGAAGGCAATGACTCGCTTTCCAGATTCACGAAGTGCTTTTAGTTCTTTGGCGATATTGATTGCCGTCGTCGGCCCCGCAAAGTCGGTCGATGAGAAATCGATAACGACCGCAGGAATATCACTATCTTCAGCCGCCGCCCGAATAAGTTTTATCAGATCCCTTGTTTGGATCTGCTCAGCCGACGGATCGCCGCCAACGTTAAATAAAAAGTCCGAGTTGAACGCCTCTTGATCAACAACGCTCCCCGCGGGATCGATAAACAACACCCTGCCACTTGGATCTTTAACATCCGGTCCCGAGGAAAACAGCGCCCCAGCTACCGCAATGATCAAGAACAACAAAATAAGGGCGGTGCCCAGATCCAAAATGATTGTTCTTACTTTTTGTAAAAAGAGACTGAACGTGGAGATGAAAGATTTGAGCGCACTCATACGTGATTTCCTAATTTATGCATACAATACTGCCCGTAGGCTTTGTTGATCGGGGTAGCCGCGCTTGCGTCGCATCTTAGACCCGGCGATACGAGGCCTGCCATTAACACCGCTGTGACGTTTCCCATGTTTCCCTGCAACTTCGTTAGCGACACTGTTTGCGACACTGTTTTCAACACTATGGATGACGGCAGCGAGGATACTCCCGTGCGGTCAGCCGACCGTGTAACAAATTTGCGCTATCTCGCTACAAGAAAAACACACTCAATGTAACGTAAACGTATCACTCTGACTTGGGGAAGTAAACGTTACATACAAGGAGGTATAAAAGAATCTCTGAAAGAAATGATTGTTTCGCCAACCGGTCGCTGCACTCAAAGGTCTCGCTTGAGTCCAATCGCCTTTAACAACTTATAGCGAATAGCCGGAAGCACAACCTTTCGGCCAACCTTCGACCACTGAACAACCCCCTTTTGAAACGAATCTCTCGCGAAGAGCTTTTCAGCGTAAGCAGAAATGATCGAGTCTTCCTCCCACAATAGCGGTTGCAGCCCTAACCATCTTAAACGATACAGAACCGCTCCCCATTGAATATCGGCGAGACTAAAGGTATCGCTTGCCAGCCAGCCGCCTTTGTTGAAGGGCCCAGTCTGAAGCTGGGTCTGGAGCTCGACAAGCTCAGCTTTCGTCGCGCTGATGATGGCAGGTATCTGACCCGCCGTGACCATTGCACCCTGTGTCGCCTCAATAACCGCCCGCTTTTTTTCGTAAGCCGCCCTGAGTGTGGGGTCGTTTTTATAGGTCTCGATTAAACCCGACAGCAGCTCGACTTTTTTTTGATGGTAGCTCCCGCCCTGAGAGGCACCCCCTATTGGGAAGGGCTTTTTAACGCCCTCTATTTCCCCGTAAGTAAGCGCTTCTATAAATAAGTCTGCCGCCCTATCAACCCAATCATTAACGCAGGCCCCCTCCTCCTCAGAGGTTTCGAAGCATTTGTTGGTAGGACCAAAACGAGACGCCAATGTATTGAGTATGTTGATCGTATCTGTTGAAACGTTGCCATCGATGACCAGTGTCGGCACCACGCATCGAGAATTAATTCGCACGTAACTCGGTGAAAACTGCTGTTGGAGCGGCAGCAAAATAACGTGCGAGTGCCATTTAACCCCTAGCTCCTCCAGTCCCTGACGCACTTTTTGAGAATCTAAAGACAAAGGGAAATGATAAAGATGAATACCTTTTGCCGGCGCCCACTGATTAGGCACGTCGGTCAATGGAGCATCAACGAGCGCCGGATCGGTCGCATAAACCGGCTTTAGCCGTAAATCAGCCACGAGAGGGTCTACACAGCAGAGGCATGAGATATAGCCAGCCGACAACAGGGATCGGCAACACCCATAGAACGCACCACCAGCCTGACTTGCCCACATCGTGCAGGCGCCTAACAGTAACCGCCACGGTCGGTGTGGCCATGATGGGTCGATACATGAGCACCAATATACCTACCTCAGGGTCAACCATCCCCATCGGTATGAACTGCCCCAATGGCAGCTCACGAATATCGACTGTGGAATCGACAAAGCGTTGATCAACAAACGCTACAACGAGGTACAACAGCATAAACAACAGCATGAAGTACCAAAAATCAGATCGCGATGATCGACCGTTGAAATCTAAACAACGTGAAAAACCTGCTATCGATGCATGAATGAATCGCTTCATACGATCATTAGTAACACGATGAATGACCGCTTGTCACAATAGCCCTAGCCAAAATTGGCGTTACCCGGGCAGGCAATTCAAGGCCGTTGCCTACTCGTCAACTGATCTCTAATTAAGCGCACTGACACTGAAAACGCCTCAAGTGCTCGGGAACTCGCACGGCTAACCGCTCGCAGGCTTTACCTATAGTTTCACAATCAACTTGCCGCGATTACCGCCAGTGAAGAACAGGTTTAGGCCTTCAATTGAAGACTCGAGTCCCTCGAGTACGTGACTTCGGTATTTCACTTTGCCGGACATGACGTAGGGTGCCAGCTGTTCAAGTAGTGCCGGTATCTCCTCGTAGTGATCGGGCACGGTGAAGCCGCGAATCGTTAAGCGCTTCTTAACAATCGGTATCCAGTTGGGACCCGCCGAGGGCTCTTCGGCAATGTAATCAGCAATCATGCCGCAAACCACCATTCGCCCGTGGGCATTCATCGCATCAAAAACCGCGTGCTGAATGGCGCCGCCGGTATTTTCAAAATAGATATCAACACCGTTGGGAGCTAACTCCGCCAGCTTTGACGGAAGATCGTCAGACTTATAATTGATGGCACCGTCGAACCCTAAGTCATCAACAATCCAAGAACACTTCTCATCGTCACCGGCCACACCGATGACCCGCAGACCGTCAGCTTTTGCCAACTGTCCAACGAGAGAGCCGACCGATCCAGCTGCGCCGCTGACAACCAATGTTTCACCCGCTTTGGGGTCGCCAAATCCATACAGGCCCTTCATCGCAGTAATGCCAGGAAGCGCAAAAATTGACAGCACGGTCTCTTCATCAACACCCTCGGGGACCTTACTTAAACCTGCACCGTCGCTAAGGCTGTACTCAGTCCAGCCCATCATGCCTCGCACTCTGTCACCGACCTCAAAGTCGGGATGCTGACTCTCAATGACTTGTCCAATACCGGAGGAGCGCATAACCTCGCCTAACCCGACCGGAGGCACATAACTTTCGGTATCGGGGCTCATCCAGCCAATCATGGCCGGATCAAGCGACATGTGAGTCTGTTTCACAAGCAACTGACCAGCACCCGCAGACGGCACTTCCTTAGTAACGACCTCAAAAAGGTCACGGGTAATGGGGCCGGGTGTCGGTCGTGCGGCGAGATTAATCTGTGTATACAAAGTCATTGGAGCGCCCTGATTGGTCATAGTGTTTTTCGCTGATATTTAAGTATTAACGTACTTAAAACGATGATATATAAGCTCGACTTGCTAGTTCTTTTGTCGAAAAGACAACAATTAAGGGGTATCAAAGCGCGAATGGACCAACTACTGGCTCTTAAGTATTTTTGTAAAGTCGCAGAAACCGGCAGTTTCACAAGTGCCGCAACAGCGTTTTCTGTTCCCCCCTCTTCCATATCTCGTCGCATCTCTGATCTTGAGACGAGCTTGGGAACGCACTTGCTGACCCGAAGCACACGTGTGGTAAAACTCACCGAAATTGGTACGGCTTACCTAGAGCAGGTTAAAGAAATTCTGGTGCAGCTTGAGTTAAGTAATGAGTCGGTCAAGAGCTATCAGTCACGCCCGATGGGGCAATTAAAAATAAGCAGCATGGTGAGTTTTGGCGAGCGAATGCTGTTCCCAGTACTCGATGAATTCAGCGCCCTCTACCCCGACATTACTCTCGACATCAGCCTCTCGGACGAACTTTCGTCACTGGCAAACGACGATGTCGACGTTGCCATTCGGGGTGGCTACGCACCGGATGAACGGATACATGCGATCAAATTGATGCCCAATGATTTTATACCTGTCGCCTCCCCAAGCTATCTGGCAGCCCAGGGCACACCGGAGGACGGCTTTGCGCTTCGTAATCACTTGGGCTTATTTTTTCGAACACCCCGAGGTCCATCGCCATGGCTACTGGAAGTTGACGATCAGTGGCATGACGTCTCGGGTCAACCCGCCGTGATTTCAAACAACGCTAACTGGCTAATGAAGCAAGGACTAGAGGGCAAAGGCATCATGATGGCACCTCGCTGGTCACTGGAAGGAGATCTAATGTCGGGTGCATTGGTAGAGCTCCTAACCGATGCTGCGCTGAGCGTTAACCAAAACCCAAATATGGGCATTTATCTGCTTTACCAAAAGCCCAAATACCTCGTGCCAAAAGTGAAGGTGTTTATCGACTTTCTCGTTGAAAAGCTCATGGCGTAACAGGTACCTAGATAACATGTTCCACCCTGTCAGGTAGCTGGCGCTATGGGTTCACCTCGGGGCACATTCTCGGCTCACACGCTCACGTCATTTCCCTGTTTTAGGATGCAAACACGGCGCAATAACGGGTGTGACATCGAGATATTTTTCGCAAAATATGACACGCCATCGATCGAGAATTTCACTGGATCAAGGGCCTATTTATTGAGCAATTTGGAATGACCTTCCTCTCCCGTATCGGCGGCTTGAACTTATCGAGCGTTTTTAGCTCTAAAGAAGTGCATTGACTGTAGCGGCCGCCAATTTTTAGCACGGTGGTCTGGGGCAGGAGTGATGCGGAAAACTTAAATTACAATAAGGATAAATAAATGAACGTTAATCAAATCATCACCATTGTTGGTATTATCGTGGCCATTGTCGCCGTGTTTGTCGAACAAGTAGCGGCCATGTCGGGTCTTGTGCTTGTGGTATTAGGTCTCATCAGCGGGTTCATGAGCCCGGCCGCTGACATGGTAGGACGAATGGCCTACACAGTTGCCGCCGTTGCAATGCCAACCGCTGCCAATTCACTCGATGCTATTCCCGCGGTCGGTGCACCGTTGAATGCCATTATCGACAACATCGCCGTAATGCTCGCTGGTATGGTCGTTGCGAACTTCCTACTCGCTGTGAAGGACTCCGCAGCAGGCTCTAACGACTAAATAAACAGACTACCTGACGTGGTTACCACGTCAGGTAGTTCCCCAAGAGCTCGGATTCAGCGCTTCAAGAGGGCAACCCGTTACAGTACGTAAAGCGATGTTTGCCACAAATTAGTCACTGCGCGAGCACCCGATAGCGCATCGGCTCGCCGAAGTCCCAACGTGTCATCTAATCTACGCACCTCGCGCTTTTGAACTCAGCTGAGTGCCCGCTTTCACCCTTGAATAGCAAAGGGGTTGTGTCCACAGAATTGACACTGAGCTCGCTTAGCTGAGATTGTATTGACCAATAAAACGCGAGAGATCATTCCCCATGAGCGATACGTATGAGCCCCCTAAGGTCTGGGAGTGGAAGAAAGACAGTAATCAAGCCTTTGCTAACATCAACCGCCCTACGGCCGGCGCTCAGCAAGAAAAAGAATTGCCGATCGGTAAGCACCCACTTCAGCTGCATTCCCTTGGAACCCCCAATGGCGTGAAGGTTACAATCATGCTCGAAGAACTCCTAGCAAAGGGACACAACGGTGCTGAATACGATGCGTGGCTGGTTAATATTGGCGATGGTTCCCAGTTCGGTAGCGGCTTCGTTGCGGCCAATCCCAACTCAAAGATTCCAGCGCTTGTTGATCACAGCGAGGAGCCACCCCTTAGGGTTTTCGAGTCTGGGTCAATTCTGCTCTACCTCGCCGATAAGTTTCGCGAGTTCATTCCCCAGGATCACGCGGGAAGAACTGAGTGTTTGAACTGGCTATTCTGGCAAATGGGCGCAACACCGATGTTAGGCGGTGGGTTTGGTCACTTCTACGCCTACGCTCCGATAAAAATCGAATACGCGATTGACCGGTACGCCATGGAAGTGAAGCGTCAGCTCGATCTGCTGGATAAGCGGTTAGCAGACAACCGATACATCTGCGGTGATGAGTACACCATTGCCGATATGGCCATCTACCCTTGGTATGGGTCAGTGATTGAAGGAAAAGCGTATAACGCCGCTGAGTTCCTGGAAGCACACACCTACACCAATCTAAAGCGGTATACGGATGAGATATCTCAGCGGCCTGCCGTAAAACGGGGTCGTATGGTTAACCGACCGTACGGTGCTAAATCCTCGCAGCTACTCGAGAGGCATGACGCCAGTGATTTCGAGCTGCGCACCCAGGACATACTTAATCCAGATCCGCCCGCAGAGGGCTAGCCAGCGGCGGACATCCGTATCGTTCAGATCAACGGTATGCAGCCAACCGTCAGGTACGAGCGGGCTAACAAAACTGATATTCGTTAGGGTTAATGCGTCGAGTGCGGCGCTTATACTCCAGCCACGGGCCCGGCCAATTGTTAGTGTTAACTCCGTCCTTGGTCACGTACCAGCTCTCGCATCCACCCTGCGTCCACACACTTTTTGCACTGCGCTCTTCCATCTCGTCTCGCCATTGGTCGAGTACTTCAGATTTCAAATCAAGGTATCGGTGGCCACCCGCCTGCAGTCGATTGATCGCGTCAAGGATATAGTTGTACTGACATTCGTTAGAGTACGGGACGGAACCAGCCCCATGATTGGTATTAGGGCCGTACATGATGAACATGTTTGGAAACCCCGAAACTGTTGTTCCGAGATAAGCCTCCGGCCTATCGCCCCAGGTTTCTCCAAGCTCACGGCCCTCCAGACCAAAAATCTTCATCGGCGCCACAAAATCGAGGGGCTTAAATCCGGTGCCCCAAATAATCACATCTGCGGGTCGCTCTCGGCCTTCTCGGTCAACCAAACCATTGGCTGTCACACGGGGCGCATCACCATGAATAAGCTCAACGTTTGCGCGTTTCAGCGTGGGATACCAGTCGTTGGTGAACAAGGCTCGCTTGCAGCCGATATCATAATCAGGCGTCGCCTTGGCATGTAGCTCCGGATGATCACCCAGCTCCTTTTTTCGGTAAGCATTCGCTGCTTTCATCATGGGTTTCAAGACCCAATGACGGCCGGTGAAGCCATAGGTCAAAAGCTCGAAAACCGAAAGAAAAAACAGTCGGCTCAAACTAATACGAGCTGGAAAACGTCGAAAAAATCGCTTTTCCCACTCAGGATACTCTCGGTCTAATTTATGCAAAATCCAGGGCGCTGATCGCTGATAAATATCCACCTGAGCAGCTTGTTTAGCAATCTCTGGAGTAAATTGAATCGCACTGGCACCCGTACCGACTACAGCCACACGTTTGCCACTTAAATTCAAAGAATGATCCCAATTTGCCGAGTGAAAACTGGGACCTTGAAATTCAGCGATACCCTCAAGATCTGGAATCGAAGGATTTGAGAGTTGACCGCAAGCAGAGATGAGAAAATCGAAATTTCGCACCTGTCCGTCGCTACTCGCGACCCGCCATGATCCTGTCTGAGCATCAAAATGAGCGCTCTCAACCCCCGTGTTAAGCCGGAGATATTGGCGAACGTTGAAGTCGTCAACAATATTATTCAAGTATTGCGCTATATCAGCCTGAGGCGCATATCGGCGCGACCATTGTGTTCCGGGCGCGAACGAAAAGGAGTAGACATGAGAGGGGACATCGCAAGCAGCACCAGGATAGTGGTTGGAATGCCATACCCCGCCAACACCGTCACCGCGCTCGAATAAGGTAATGTCCGTGATTCCCGCCTTTACGAGCCGAATGGCCGCTCCGACTCCACCGAATCCTGCACCGACAATCGCGGCTGAAAACGCTCTTTTGGGTTGACCGGCCATCTAGTTCCACCTTTCTTAAAAGTTCTAGCTCTGTCGCTTTAAGGACCGTCGCTGCCGGGCAGGCGAATGACAACACGCACTGGCGTCAGCGTTATCCTTTTAACGCAGAGGTTACTGTCTCGTCAAAGACCCAACCACGGGGTGGATTAAAGGGGGCTCGGAACGATCAGTACCTTGCCATTCCTGCCGCCTTGCTTCGACCGCGTCACGGCTTGCTTAATCTCATCGATCGTATAGCGCGAATCGATGTCAGCTTTTAACGTGCCGTTTACAATGAGCGGAATCACCTGCCCAAAAGCCGCTTGCTTCTCTTGCATGCTGGCCGTCTGATACCACTTATACAACCAGAATCCGCGCAGGCGCGTGTCATTGCCAATGAGCATGCCTGTATTCAGAGTGGCGGGGCGTCCGGAAAGCACCCCAAAGGTGACCAGCGTGCCTCCGTAACCGAGGCTGTCATAAAGTCGAGCGAACGTGTCGCCACCCACAGGATCGAGCGCTAAAACAATCGGCTCATTATTAGTGGCTTTAGCGATATCGGCCGCTAAATTTGGCCCATCGATGAGGACAACATCCGCGCCTTTGGCCATTAACTCTTCCGCCAAACCCTCACGCCGAACAATATTGACGGTTTTGATACCGCGCTGTTTGGCCAGCTGAATGACGTAACCCCCGACGGCGGAGTTTGCGGCACTCTGTGCAATCCATTGACCCTCTGCCACATCCGTATACGTGGTCAGCATAAGCAGCGCAGTCAGCGGATTAACCGCGGCCATGGCCAGCTGCTCAATGACATCCGCACCAACGGGGCCAAGATCAGGAAGCGGCAGAAAGCCTGCTGCCGGAGCGACCAGTTCTTCCGCCCACGTATTACCACTCGCAAGAAGAACCAGTTGTCCCACCTTTAACGCCTGAACGCCCTCGGAGATCTCCGTAACGCGACCAATACCCTCACTGCCGGGACGTGCAGGTAATACAGGATCAACCCCATAATTACCCGCGATCTGCAGAAGATCGGAAGGGTTAATGGGTGATGCAAGTACTTTGACTCGGACTTCACCTGGACTTAAGGCAAGCGGTGCCTCTGTCTTTACTTCAAGCACCGCCGCGGGGTCACCCATCTGGCTGTAGCCAATGTGCTTTACTTGAGTACCCTCATGCATCAAACCCTCGTGATGGCCTGCCGAAGCGAGACCGCTTAAGCCAAGAAGAAACGCCAACAAGGCAGTCTTTGCAATATTGTTCATAATGAATTCCATTAGTCGTTGTTCGTCCGTTTTTGTCTAAAGTGAGTCGGCTCGTCGATAAGACGACCGATACAAAATAAAAAATCTATGGTTCATTTATCGAGCGCCCTGGAGAATCTGACGTCGCATCGACGGTAGACTCTGCATCGTCGCGCTCAAACCAACGTCCAAGATAGATACCCACGAGTGACCAGAGCGCGGCAATGCCCGCACCGACCGCAGCAACAGCGGCCAATCCGAGCCCCAAACCTTGCGTCAAGCCTGTAAACAGCCACGCCATGAGCATGTCCCCGCCGCGATAAGCGACAATATCGATCACAGGCTTTGCCTTAAATCGTGTTTCACGATCAACGCGGGTAAACAGCATTTCACGAGCAGGTCGCGTTACGGCGTAGTTACCGGCACGACGCACGATTTGAAGAGCAATCACGACGCCGAGCAAAGGCGAAATAGCCAATGCCAGTAATCCAACACAAATCACTATTGGGACCAACGCAATGGTCGCCGGCATCCCCAATTTACTCACCAGTCGACCGGTCACAAACAACCCGGTCGAAATCGACAAAATATTTACGGCTAAATCCATCTGAGCCCAGACCGCCGTGCGCTCGGATCGCGTTAAATCGCTCAGAAGGTTTTTGAGCTCAAAGTAAACAAAGGAGCTAATACCCGTATACAGAAAAATAAACAGCCCAATCGAAAGCAAATACGGATTAGAAAAGAACAACCTAAATCCTGCAAAAGGGTTTCCACCAAGGGCAGGGCTCGGCATTGCGGTGCCACCCACCTGAGGGCCATGACCTTCCAATTTCAAGGACTGCAGATAAAAGATGAGCGGAATGGTCATCAATAACATGACGCTGGCAATCAACATTAGTTTGTCGGTGCCTAACGATGCAGAGAAAAAGGCAGGAATAGAGGGGCCCAAGAGACCTCCAACGCTTGCGCCCGCCGCGATAACGCCAAAAAGTCGACCGGCCTGCTCCTTCGAGAAAAGCTCGGACATAAAGCTCCAAAACACCGAGATATGAAAGAGGCTAAACACGCTGACCCAGACATAAAACGCTTTGTCGATGAAGGTCCGTTCGACTTGATAAGAGCCCAAAACATAAAACATGACGAATGACGCAGCGAAAAAGCCATAGGTGATTGGCACGAGCAAGCGGAACCTAAAGCGAGAAACTGCAAGGCCATAGAGGGCGACAACTCCAGTACTAATAAAGAAGTTCAGTGTCCACAACCAGCTGACCTCGGCGTCGGTCCAATCGCTCGCCATGCCATCGCGCACCGGCCTGAGAATGTAGTAGGCCGACATCAGCACGACCACAAACAAAAACGAACTGACTACGGCGGCCAGCTCTCGCTCTTTAATCATCGAGGCGGTTCTGAAAAACCGCGCGATGACATTGTTATGTTCAGTCATTGCGATTTCCTACGATGACCCGCATGTAGACGTCTAAGGTCATCTCGGCTCTTTTGCTTGCGGGGCTCTGTCGATAGCCTGTTACGCATTATTGTCAGGCGCTCGGACCAAAATAAAGCACATAATGGGCGAAGGTTTATTGCCATAAAGACAACAGTTCAGCGTCGGTTTTGTCGGACTTACTAGAAATAAATCGTTATTGAACGACCAAGACGTGGCATTAAATTCTGTCGCCTGCTACCCCTAGTAGTCATACAACTCAACGAGTGTAGACCGGAGGCGCTATGGATTGGAGTCAGGATTTAGGCGGCATCAAACTTGGTATGCGGCGAGAATCTGAGGCGCCCGAAGATATCGTCTTAGAGTTCGACATCCAAGATAGAGCTCTTTTGAAAGATAAGCCCGTGCTGAAGATTGACGTGGTCACTCAGCGGCTGGAAGAGAAATGGCAGGGTTTAATTTTTAAAGGCGGCAACAAAGCTACCAAAACAATTTTCAAAGGTACGCTGCCAATCGACACTCCCAGGCAAACCTTCGAAATTAAGAACCAACCCTTCTATGACTTTAAAGGAAAAGAGATTGAATCGTTTTGCATTGCAAAACTCTCTCACGCTGGTGCAACAGGTGAGCAACGTGTCCCTAATGCACTTCCCTACCCGGTCTCAAACCTCAACGACGCGACCGGTATCGTCGATCCGAAAGACACGTTTGATTCGTCCGCAAACTTCGCACGGCTAACCAAACAAACAAGAATCAACACGTATTTGCTGCAATTGCTGTTAGCGGGCCTGGCTGCTTGGACGCTTCATTGGGGAATATCGGGGGAGATTTGGGAATGGGGAGGTGGGAAGAGTAAAGGCGATCCCGTTATGCTTTGGATTTTTGCCCTGGTCCTCATGGTCGGCGGCATCTACAAAGTAAGACAGAAAGCACTTTCGAAATACATATCCATCGACAAGTCGAAAACCTCCCGACTTAAATTGGAGCCTGGCAAGACTTACTCACTTGCAGAGGTCATGGATGGGGAAGTAGAAATTGACATTGAAGACGCTCTCTTCCGTATCGTTTGCTGCAACAGGGAGCGATATCAGTACTTGATGACCCAAAGTAGAAGCCGAGATTGGATATCTATGCACCGTGACTTCAACGGACACGTCATTTACGAACGAAAGGTGTCTCGGATCGCAGCGGGAAGTAGGCTGGCGGATTACCTCCCAAAACAACACGACATCTCGTTTGATGTCATGTTCAGAAATTTATATCCGCAGGCCTTAGTATCAAAAAACTATGGCGTTTCCATCTACTGGGAGATTCAAGTCATACACGACGAGCTCGTTGACCTAGAAATACCGATTGCAGGGATCGACAGAGATTGGCCTTTTGAGCATTTCGCCTGAATCGATATAAATCGAACCCCACACATTGCATGAGCCACTTTCTACCCGTAACAGCGAGATTTCAGTGGGTTGAGCGGGATTAGCAGCACGAGTCTATCGTCTTAATATCGAGCCCCCCAATACGGCTTTGGATATTGAAGACGTGGGCATAGGTTCGTTTTTATAGGGTGCGCGATAGGTACCGATGACCTAACTTGCCCAAGCCATACCCTAAGTAACACCGACACACTCATGATAGTCTGATTCAGTGCAGTACATCGTTTAAACAATTTACGTAACAAACTTGAATAGCCAATTTGAATAAAAAGAGCCTCATCCAATGAGTGACATTCCAATGATTACAGTCTCGCAAACAGGCCGAGTGCTAAACATCACATTAAACCGGCCCGACGATCTCAATCCGCTTTGCTGGCAGGTACTCAATGAACTCAAAACGGTGTTAGACGGCGTCCTTAAGGACGATACCGTTGGCGTGGTTGTCATAGGGGCTGCGGGCAAAGCATTTTCAACAGGCTATGACTTGCGTGAGGAGCACTGGATTACCTCTCAATACCCCGCCAACTTTGAAGATCATGTTGACATTCGACAGGACAGAGACGATGTCCACACCATTGTCGATTACTGGATGAAGCTGTGGCGTTACCCCAAACCCATCATTGCGAAAGTACAGGGTGACTGCTTATCGGGTGCCGGGGAGCTGCTGGGAGTTTGCGATCTCGCCATTGTGAGCGAGCGCGCGAGATTTGGTCATCCCGCTGGACGAGATCTCGGAATACCGCCGTCCATCATGTTCTGGCCAATGCTCATTGGCTTACGAAAGACGAAAGAATTGCTTTATACGTCGCGACTTATCAGTGCCACAGAGGCACAACAAATTGGCCTGGTAAATGAAGTGGTTCCGCATGAGCAGTTGGATGATCGCGTCGCAATGACAGCGGCTCATATCGCCAGAGCACCCAGCGACAATTTATCTATCCTAAAGGAAGTCTCAAATACATGGTTTGAAAACATGGGTATGGAGAGCTCGGTGAGGCGCGGTGCAGATTTAGACGCTATCTACCATCAGTTCGATAGTTTCAAAGACTTCTTTCGCACGCTGAGGAACGAGGGTGTTAAAGCAGCTTTCAAAAAACGCCGTGATCTCTTCGGTTGATCCGCAACAGTCACGCGAGCCGGTGTCTGAAACCCTCAATCCACCGTATAGAAAAGAAAAAAAAGAACAACCACACACCTTTGGATAAAAAAATAGGAGTGGCTAATGGACCTTCCAGTTGGTGAGAGTTACGAGGATATCTGCAGTAAATTTCACTGGGATATTCCCGAGTACTTCAACATTGCGGATGTCGTCTGCGATCGCTGGGCTGACGACGCAGGTCGCATTGCGATATCGCATGAGAGCCTCGACGGGTCAGTTAAAGACTTTACCTTTGCAGAGATTAAGAGCCACTCGAATCAACTCGCGAATCTGCTTAGTAGCCTGGGCTTAACGAAAGGAGATCGTGCGCTCATATTACTCACGCAATCGCCCGAGTGTGCAATCTCGCACCTCGCCTGCTTTAAATCGGGAGTGATCTCTTGTCTCGCCTCGGTACTCTTTGGGCCCGATGCGATAGCGCATCGACTGACTAGCACAGGCGCAAAGGTTTGTATTACCAACAAAGCAAATCTGCAAAAAGTGCAAAGTGTGCGCGGCGCATGCTCGTCGCTGAAACATATTTTGGTAGTCGATGACGCGTCACCGAACGACGCGCTATCTCTATGGCGTTCTATTGCAGATCAGCCGTCGCATTTTGATACTGTTAAAACGCGCAGCGAGGACACTGCCTGGATTAGCTTCACATCCGGGACAACCGGGCAGCCTAAAGGTGTCTTGATGCCACATCGGGTGCTACTCGGCAACAAACCGCTTTTTGAGTATTACTACGACTATGGTCCTAGGGACGGCGATACGCTCTGGTCACCTGCCGATTGGGCGTGGATAGCCGGTCTGATTAACATTCTACTCATTGGGTGGTACTCAGGCTGCAGAGTTGTCTCAACCGACATGGAGGGCTTTAACGCGCAGTCTGCCTTTCGCATTTTAGGTCAACACAATATTACTGTCTCTCTACTGACACCCACTGTACTCAAACTCATGCGACAAATTGACTCTGAGGAGTCCCCTGACCTTAAGCTACGCGTTGTACTCAGCGGTGGCGAGGCCGTAGGCAAAGAACTGGCACTGTGGGCCGATGAACGCTTTGGCCTGACCATTAGCGAGGGTTTCGGACAAACTGAGTGTAACGGGATGATTGGCACCAATCCGCGGCTCATGCAGGTTCGACACGGCTCTTTGGGTAAGGCCATGCCGGGCTCGATTTGCGCCATCGTCGATGATGAGGGTTATGAAGTTCAACGCGGCATTCAGGGCAACATTGCGATCAAAGGGCCACATCCCGCCATGTTCTCAGGCTACTTAGATAACCCCGAAGCGACCAAGGGTAAATTTATTAATGGCTGGATGATCACAGGCGATCTAGGCGAGCAGGATGAGGACGGTTTTTTGTGGTTCCACGGCCGTACGGATGACGTCATTACAAGCTCCGGATACCGAATTGGACCTACGGAAATTGAGGACTGCCTGCTTAAAAGCCCTTCTGTTCAGCTCGCAGCTGTCATTGGTGTCCCCGATGACACCCGCACCGAACTGATAAAGGCCTTTATTGTCGTGTCTGAAAATACAGAGCCAAGCGACGCGCTGGCTGAGTCCCTGAAGGCGCTGGTAAGGGAGCACCTCGCCAAACATGAAGTTCCAAGGCTGATAGAGTTTGTCGATAGTCTTCCTATGACAACAACAGGGAAAATTATGCGTCGCACACTGCGCGACCGTGAAATATCAATCACACCGTAACGGCGACCAAATTTTCGATCCCTCGAGACTCAGCAGCAGCGTCTGGTTAAATCTGTTCGCAGTTCCCTGCAACGCCCTGGCCAGCAAATAAGGCTCCGACAAACGGAAGGGAGTCTGAGGTGGAAGGCAGTACGACCCCCCTGTGATCTAAGTCGGGGTAAAACTGAGATTGCACAGTAGTACCGGCCTTACAAAGCGCTATTTTTAGCGCTTTCTGCATTCGTGGTGGCGTATCGTTGTCTTTACCACCCGTACCGAAAAAAAGCGGTACCGGTAGGTTGAGATGGGGGTAACCCATCGCATTAAACGCCTTTTTCAAGCCGACTCTAGGGTTTTTCTTAAAACTATTTCGGCGAGACAGCGCAGAATTGATCACCTCCTTTTTGAGACTCGCGTAACAGAGATCATCGGCACGCTGAGCAATGGGACGCGCGTAATCAGTCAGATAATCAAACATGTTAAAGCTAGGGTCTACTTGCTCAGCTAAGGTCATGACAAGGAAGGTATAACCAAGGAGTGGATCAGGCCTGTCGACTACATTCAGGCGATCCAGCGCGTTGAGTGCTGCGGGTGTAAAGTAAGGTGCCCCAGTTGCTACGACGCCGACCAATTGGATTTCCGGCGCGTAATACGGCGCGTACCCTCCCGTTGCAATTGCAGCCGCCGCTCCCTGTGACTGACCAAATAAAACCACCTTTTTCGAAAGCGGGAAATCAGCTCCCTGAACCGCCTTTATGATATCGAGGTTGCTGTAAGCCGCAGCGCGGGTGTGGAGATAGGGATGCGTTCCTTTAGTCCCTAAACCCTGATAATCAGACGCGACAACAGCGTAGCCACGAGCCAAGTAACGATTAAGATAGTCTTCGTCTTGTGACTGTCTACCGTTCCACGACGGCGCACACCGGTCTGCAATACCCACGGTGCCATGGGTCCAGGCCATCAGAGGCCAACCACCGTCAGGTGGATTCCCTTTTGGAAGAAAGAGCGCGCCGGACACTGTGGTTATGCCACCCTCTTCCAGCCCATCTGTCGCGGTGTATAGCAGTCGAACTTGTATGCCCCCATACTCCAGACGCTGCCGCTCATCGAGCGCTTCTGTCCGCACTAGAAGCCCCGGTGCACTCTGCAATTCTGAGTCAGTGACGTAAAAATCTGATAAGAAACTATCGCCCAAAGTAAAGCGGTCATGAGGAGTCTCGGCACTTACAGGGGCGGCGGCGATGGCAGCCATTAAGATCAGCTTGGAAAAAATTGTTTTCATATTTCTCGCCTCAGGATCCGACTGTAAGAGTGAGGAAGTGAACGCCCCGAGGTACCAGAAAGTGATCGCTTAGTTGAAGAAATGAACACATCGACCCTGCGAGCGTAGGCTGCAACAAACGGCGCCTTCATCCTAGCAAAAAGATAAATACTTGAAGTTCAAAGGCCTTCACTGGTCACAATGGAACTTGGAAATAAGATCGTCAAGCGTTGAAACTCCTAGCGTGCAGATATGTAGACACGCATCTCGCAGCGAGTGCTCCTCTCTTTATAAGAACAGCGCCCTTAGACATCGCAGATATAAAAAAGGCCGCTTCCGCGGCCTTTAGGCTGGATATAACGCCCAGCTACTTGAACATGTTTAGAAACGTGTCCATATCAAATTGATTGCCGTAGAGCATGGCGCTGTTAAGTGAAACATCGGCAGCAATCGCGACAGCAGTTTTTATCTCTTCATCGGTTGCGCCAGCCGCCTTTGCAAACGCAGTATGCGCGGGAATGCAGTACTCACACCTTATCGCCACGGATGCCGAGAGCGCTGCGAGCTGTGCATACTTAAGGGGGATGGCCCCATTAAATACGTTTTTTTCCACCGCTTCATAATAGTCGGCTGTGGCGTCTTGTTGAGCAGCCGGATGGAGCGCAACAAACGGATTGGCAGTTTTAACGTCTCTCATCTTTTCATCAGCATGCACATTTATTGCCATCACTGTAAAAATGAGGGTGATTAAATATTTCATGTTCTTCTCCAAGTGGTTAAGTCAGCAACACAAGAAGGCCCCGCAAAAGCAGGGCCTTTGCGTTCAGCAAGCTGACGCTACATTGCTGCGGCGTAATAGGTTTGGCAAACCATGGAGAATCCGTGGGTCATCTCCCGTTTACCCTCAACTTTTGAGATGATCTCGGCCACCCAGGGTTCGGAACGGGCATCTAACATGCGCCCAACTTCAGCCGCGGAGACCGAGCCGAATGACGTCATAATGGTGCCTGTAGTGGCACCCGTGTCGCCCATAAAAACTTGCATCGAAACGTCGTAACCACGCTTCTTCATCTCGGCGTGTAACTCATCCAACACCGCGATATAGCCACCGGGATTATCTGTCTTCACATAAAGGTTGTAGTAGTGGCCCGTGTCAGTGACCTCTGCCGCACGAACAATCCGCCAGTTATCCCATGTGCGAACCGTGCGTTCGACATTCATATTCGCGACGGCCTCGCGAACCGTTGGGTTCATGGGGTCGCTACTCCAGGTACTTTCCTGCGAATCAAAAAAGGACCATAGATAATGATCGCCCATTTGCTCAGCACCCGATGTGGGTGAGCACAGACCCATTGCCATCGCACCGTTAGCTTTTGAAATGGCTTCAGCATTACTTTTAGCCCACCCAGCGTAGCCGGCGGGGTCGCTGGTATTGACTGTGATAAGTGACATCACCGGCTCGGCTTGCACAAACGCGCCAGAACAGAGCGCGATGGCGCCCAAAACATTACGGAATCTCTTCATTTTTATTATCTCCATTTATTATTTGACCGGGGCAACGTTGAACTTCAGGGTTTTATTCACCATATCAAGCTCGCCTGTGGCGACATTGATGAGCCCATTTGAAACAGCGTCAAAGGTAAATAAGTCAAATACCTTCCCGTTTTTCTTCCAAACGCCTTGTAGGGTGGCGGTGACCACTTCTTCGCCGCTTTGAGTCCATCCGTAACCCGTGAACTCACCCATATCCTCAAGACCCAGCTTATTGGTAAACAACCAATTACCATAAACACGACCATAGGGACCCGCCTCTCCCGAGGCAGTCAGATGGTAGTTAACGCCATCTGTGGTCGAGACTGAATCAATGGTGAAATCGCCTACGAATGACTCACCTAGCTTGAGATCCTGTCCAAGTGACAGGGGTGAAACTGCTATTACCGCTAATACTGCCAAGAACTTAAATACTCTCATTTACTTCTCCTCGGTATTGCGCGCTTCAGTTAAAGCGTGGTGTGAACCACGCCGTTCATATCGCGGCATTTTTTACCGCGGTTTTTCCGGTACAACCACTTTCATTGCCCTTTTGGCAGCCCAGTGACTTTGCCAACTGACCTGATTTTGGGGCAAAACCTTTAACAGTCTTGCCGTTAATCGAGAGGCCGTGGCGCTACAAAAAACTATCGGCTAATAGAGTAGCCCTGCTGCTCAAGGATAAAGCGGTCCTCTCGCATGTTTGCTACCGCCGTTACGAGGCCATCCTCATTAAATTGAAAGCGCGTAACCACATGACTCTCGATAAGCTGGCCTGTCACGTCGTCGGTGTTTGCAATGGTGGTCCATGCGTATGCAACACCCTCGCTCGCCACAACCTCGTTAAGCGTAAAGGACTCATCACCCCAATCTTCTGGATCGCCTGAGGCCATCCAATCCAACATGTCTGCCTTTGAAATTGTCGAGACGATCTTGCCGCGCTTTACTGCAATATCGAGAGATTCGTCACCGCGTGTGATGACAGCTGAAACTTCTTCGCCCGGAGCGCCACGAAAACTCAAAGCCCCTGAGTCACGATTCTCCGCATTAACGGCCACACCACGAACAGCGGTGAACTCATCACCCAACTCAAGGACACTCGCAGCAGGGCTATCCGGGACAATTGTTTCGACGATCATCCGACCTGACTCGTCCGTATTGTCATAGGTAAAGCCAAAGCCCACATATCGAGGGCGGTAGAACAATCCGTCTTCCGCCATATATTGTTCGACCGCACCGATGGTAGCCTCTTGTCCTATCTGGCCTGCCTCGATCCACGCTTTCGCAACGTCCGCATTTGACACTTTCTCTGAGACGTCACTGCACCCATTCATTCCCAACAAACTGGCGCCACAGACAAGCGCCATTCCAATTTTATACTTCATACCAGCCCCCTAAAAATGATTGATGTCGACACATCTCTGTGCGCCGGCATAAAAAAGCTAGCAACTCCGTATCAGAAGGGCCATAAAATAAGGTCTGCCAACCCAAAAACCGACAATTACGACAAAACATGGACAACTATGGGTGGACGCCGTCATAGGTACTTGTATCTGCTAATCGCACCACATTCATCCAGAGACAGCCGTTAAAAAAGGCCCTCCTGCAATGGACGTTGTTCATTTATAAAGATTAGAGGCTTTGCGACAAACCATAGCGCTCTAAAATTCTCAGCTGACGCTCAAGACGGACTTTTCGCCTTTGGTGCTCACCTCTCTCGCAAACAACGACGCTAAGCGGCTAACAAATACTCAAGACCTCTGACAGCTATTACATAAAAGTTTAACATTGCACTTGTTTAATTCATGCCAAGAAAACTAATTAAGAAAATGCGCCCGAACAGGATCGTCTAAAATGGAAATCATAGCGTCACACGGCTTTATACTGCTCACGCTTGCATGTGTCTTCGGCCTGTTCATGGCCTGGGGTATTGGTGCAAATGATGTGGCAAATGCCATGGGTACCTCTGTAGGTTCGAGGGCGCTGACATTGAAGCAAGCCATCATCATCGCCGCTATTTTCGAGTTCGCGGGTGCATACCTTGCGGGTGGCGAGGTGACCTCGACCATCCGAAAAGGAATTATCGATCCTGCGGTACTTACCGACACGCCGGAGTTACTGGTATTTGGCATGCTGTCCGCGCTACTCGCCGCGGCTACGTGGCTTCTAATTGCCAGCATTAAAGGGTGGCCAGTCTCCACTACACACTCCATTGTTGGTGCCATTGTGGGCTTTGCGGCAGTGGGTATTTCTGTCGATTCAGTCGCCTGGGGTAAGGTCGGGCAAATCGCTGCGAGTTGGGTAGTGTCTCCATTACTTGCAGGTTCAATGGCCTTCGCGCTCATCGTCTCTGTCCAAAAGCTGATCTTCGACCATGAGAATACCTTTGAGCGTGCACGCAAGTATGTGCCTATCTACATGTGGATAGTTGGCTTCATGATTTGCATGGTGACGTTACTCAAGGGCCTGAAACACATCGGCGTCGACCTTGACCTAGGTATGGGCTCAAAGTTTGTCAACGCCATGGTTATTTCCGCTCTCGTTGGCTTTGTAATTGCCGGTATCGGCGCGGCATTGCTAAGGAACATCAAGACATCGGGTGACATAAATAGCACGGAAAACATTGAGCGAATTTTTGGTGTCCTGATGATCTTCACTGCCTGCGGTATGGCGTTTGCTCACGGCTCAAATGATGTTGCTAATGCAGTCGGGCCTTTGGCCGCCGTTGTAAGCACTGTTCAGTCAGGCGGTATCATTGGCGCTAAGGCCGCTTTGCCTTGGTGGGTACTTGCGATTGGTGGCGCCGGTATCGTTACGGGTCTCGCAACTTACGGGTGGCGCGTAATTCAAACTATCGGCAAAAAGATAACAGAGTTAACGCCCAGTAGAGGGTTTGCAGCCGAGCTCGCGGCAGCCTCCACTGTGGTGTTGGCATCCGCCACTGGCTTACCTATTTCCACTACGCACACGCTGGTCGGTGCTGTGCTCGGTGTCGGGCTAGCTCGCGGTGTTGAAGCGCTTAATTTGAGGACCGTAGGTGCCATCTTCGCCTCCTGGCTGGTCACACTGCCAGCAGGTGCCGGCCTGGCGATTATCTTCTTCTACATACTGTCTGCTGTTTTTGGGGCCTAAACACGAGGCAACAATTTGCCTACCCCCCTAACCTAAACGAGTAAGGGGAAATTAGACGGGCATTAACGTAATGCGGCCGTGACATACGTCTAGTTATCTTCGGTTAATTTATGCTCAAGTGATTCAAATAGCCGATGGACTGTGGAAGATCCCTGGCGCCTGCCTTGGCTGTCATATTGCTGAAGGTAGCCATCGAGACAAGGGTTTGCAAAGTAGACAATACTATGGCGCACCGGGTTCGATGCTGACTGCGTCGTGACACGATGCACAATAGCCGAGACCGTCCGATCTGAACGTTGTGTGATGAAATTCAGTGCCTCGCCAAAGTTAATCACCAAGTGACCCTCCAGCACGGGCACATCCACAAACGAACCATCGAGTTCGACTTGAAGCCCCGGAGCTGTCGCATCTAAGATCGTTACAAACCCATAGTCTGTATGAGGCCGCAGGCCTAAGTCGGGCTCGCGCGTATCGTAGTGAACAAAGTTGAGGAATGCGGTGCCCTCACCCGCGGCATAACCGCCGGAAGCCGGACCCCAATGCTGCTCTGGAATCCCCGACTGGTGAAAAACCTCTCGAACAATACCTATCCCTATTTCATCTAGCTTACGGCCAAAATTCGCGATCTCTGGCGGATAGTGCTCATCCCAGCGATGGCGTTGCAGAGCAAGCTTAGTCTGTTGGTTATTTTCAAGAGAAATGAAACCTTCTAGCTCGCCATACTTTGGAATTTCACGATACGGACTATCCGGAAATGAGAGCCCCTCACCAAAGCAACGGACCTTGTCTAGCTCAAGTGATCTCGGCGCTCTCAGGTAGAAGACCCCTATCTGCCAAGCGCGATCCTGATCCTCAGTCGTCTCAAAGATCAGGCGCTGTGACGCATCGATGGTAGCGACGGGAAGGCTTACACGTGGGCTCATAGCCATCTAAAGGTGCCTGCCGCGCAGTATTCGTTGAACCACTGGGTAGGCACCTTCAGCCCTGCTCGGCCAGAGGTCAGGCATACCGCAGTGGACTGCCACATACTTTATGAGCACGTCTGATACCTTTTCAACGTTAACCCCTCACCTTTACTGAAGCCCTTCGATTCTTCGCACATGACCTTAACTTGGCAATGAGGCATACGATCGTGACAAATGGATGGCCTACATCTTAGCTTCTTATGGGCTCGCCATAACGCTTTGCACGGGTACAGCGTCCACGGCAATTTAGCGGAGTGTAAATCTCGCCATGCTCCTGATCGCCGTTTGAACCCTGAATCTACCGTTTTGCTGTCCCTATCTCGCCTGTTATTTGATGTCCTTTGAGCACCTTATTCGATAGATTATGGAGTTGTAACCTACCCTCAAAAAAGAGCGACATAGTCAGCGAGGCCATACATGCAAATAGAGCCCTTCAAAGTCGAAATTTGGATGAACGAGTGGGAAACTCAATGTACTTACAACTTGGCGGAAACGTGTGTTGCGAGTATCACCGTTGAGGAATTACTGGCTCTCTCGGGTGGCAGCGCTGACGACCTCTCGGGTCTATTGCAGATGAAGCTCACCTATGGCGATATCGAGGGCTCACCAAGATTACGAACGGCCATTGCTAACCTCTACGCCAACCAATGCATCGAAGATATTACAGTCACCCACGGCACTATCGCGGCCAACATGCTCGTTCACAAAGCTATCGTTGAACCCGGTGATCATGTGCTTTCCATCGTGCCGACCTACCAACAGCATTATTCCATTCCAAAGAGTATTCAGGCCGATGTCACAACGCTGGCGCTTCGTGAGGAAGATGGTTTCCTGCCTAACCTTGAGGCATTGAAAGCATTGGTAAAGCCCAACACCAAACTGATTGCCTTTACTAATCCCAACAATCCAACAGGGGCGCTCATTGAACGCCCTATGCTTGAGGATATGGTAGATATCGCAGACTCGGTGGGTGCCTACTTACTGTGCGATGAGGTCTACCGCGGAACGGCCCAAGTCGGTGATGGCATGTCACCCTCAATCGTAGACTTATATGCAAAAGGCATCAGTACCGCAGGGATGTCTAAAGTATTTTCATTGGCCGGCCTGAGGGTCGGTTGGGTAATCGCACCTCAAGAGGTGAGGGAGCAGGTCCTGATTCACAGAGACTACGACACGATCTCTGTCGGCATGATCAACGACCACTTTGCGGCAATAGCGCTCGAGCATGCAGACGAGGTGCTTGCACGCAGTCACGAGATCACGCGCGGGAACCTTGCACTTCTCGAGGCATGGATTGCAAAGGAACCCAAGGTTAGCTGGGTCAAGCCCCGCGCAGGAACCACCGCCATGTTGAAACTTAATATTCCCGTCACCGCCCGGGAGTTCTGCATCGATTTAGTCACGAAAACGGGCGTGATGCTGACACCAGGAGATGCCTTCGACATGGAAGGCTATGCACGAATTGGTTTCGCAAATGATACGCAAACCCTCACAGAGGGCCTCGCGGCCTTATCCGAGTATTTGGCGACGCACTATTCGACCTGAAGACACCGCTTTGCATCTCTGTCCTCTTGCTCACAAAAACGAACCGTAAAAGCCCTTTTGAGACACGTACAATAAAGCGAATTCCAACGGCGGGGGGGATGTGCGGGCTTTGTACTCGTGTCTTATCAGGTATATTGGGACGTGTATGGACTCGCCGCAGGCGACCGTTGATCAATAAAAACAACGAAATAGGAAGGTAACTCACTATGGCTGAAGCCTATATAGTCGCAGCAAAACGCACCGCCGGAGGTCGCAAAGGCGGCGCACTCGCAGACTGGCATCCGGGCGATCTTGGCGCACAAACCCTCAACGCAATCGTTGACGATAGCAAAGTCGATCCCTCGGCAATTGAGGACGTTATCGTTGGTTGTGTTTCGCAAGCGGGTGAGCAGTCTAATCAGATCGGTCGCACGGCCGTACTTGCTTCAAATCTTCCGCAAAGCGTTCCTGCAGTGACAATCGACCGACAATGCGGCTCGTCACAACAAAGCATCCAATTTGCTGCGCAAGCGATCATGTCCGGTACGCAAGACCTCGTCATTGCCGCAGGCATCGAGAGTATGTCTCGCTGTCCCATGGGTATTAATGCGCGCGCAGGGAAGGTCTTTGACGTACCGACCGACCCAACCCCTCAGTCAGTGAAAGACCAATATGGCATTCGACATTTTAGCCAGTTCATGGGCGCTGAAATGATTGCGAAAAAATACGGACACACTAAAGAAGCACTCGATGCGTATTCGGTTCGAAGCCATCAGCGCGGGCGAGACGCGCGAAACGCAGGCGCATTCGAAAAAGAAATCGTAGCGATCATGGGCCGAACAGCTGACGGTGGGTCCGCCATGCACCAACACGACGAAGGTATTCGTGATGACGCCAGCATGGAAGGTATGGCGCAGCTCAAAATATTGATGGAGGACGGCGCACTGACCGCCGCGAATGCGAGTCAAATTTGTGATGGCTCATCTGCTGTCATGCTCGCGTCAGAGCAAGCGCTGAAGGACCATAACCTCACCCCTCTTGCTCGCATTCACAACCTCACAGTGACGGCAGGTGATCCTGTAATCATGCTGGAGGAGCCGTTATTTGCAACTGACCGAGCGCTCAAGCGTGCAGGGATGGGTATCAGCGACATAGACTTGTATGAGGTAAACGAAGCGTTCGCACCGATTCCCATGGCATGGCTGGCACACACAGGTGCTGACCCCGAAAAACTCAACGTTAATGGTGGCGCGATTGCCCTGGGTCACCCGCTGGGAGCCACCGGTACGAAGCTAATGACAACCCTGGTCCACGCACTGCATGCGCGGGGCAAAAAGTGGGGCTTGCAAACGATGTGCGAGGGCGGTGGTATTGCCAATGTCACCATCGTCGAGGCGCTGTAAATGACGAAAGCGGGTGTATCGCCACCCGCATTTGCACTCACTGCATAAAAAAGGTTGAATGTAGCCAAGCCATAAAAATAATCAGGCAATACAATGGAAACAGATGTTCTGGGCAAGTGCCTCAGCGCACTCTTAATAGCCGCCGTCGCGGCCTGTTTTTTTGCGGCCAATGGCATGTTCTACGAGGCGCTCGTTGTGCAACTCAATGAGTGGGCAGATGGTCAAGCAGCCGTAGCGTCGAGCGCGTCTTCTTTTTATCGCTAGCGCGGTGCTGACTGGGCGCAGCCAAAACAAAACGAGCAAGCAACTCCCCACTGATCGTCGGCGCTATAACAGCACCTCTTTTCGAACTTGTTTTTTACAGCAAGAAAAAACTCACGCAGTAAACGCTAGACGCGTTTAGTCCATGCGCGTTGGGTTGCTACTCGCTCAGAAGCCGATGCATAGCATAGGGTGCATCATAATAGTCACGGATGTTTTTCAGGAGATAGCTCGGCTGGCTGAGTCCTGCTAACGTTGCGACCTCTCTTCCAGTCCTTAGAGCGGGCCCATGCTTAACGACATGCCAATGAAGATATCGACTCAACTACCGAATGCTGCTCTGCGCTTTGTTCTCGTTATCTCACTCTTTGCAACCCCGCTTGACGTCATAGCGGCACCTGTCAGCATCATGACCTTTAACGTCGAAAACCTGTTCGACACCACCCATGACGCCGGCAAGAACGATGAAACCTACTTACCCGCGTCCCAGAAAACCGGGAGCGCTCACGTTGAAAAATGTACGAGGATTTCGGTACGTCGCTGGCGAGAACAATGCCTTTACTGGGATTGGAGTGAAGCAGTCGTTGATCGAAAACTTGATGCGGTGGCTAAGGCCATTAAGCAAGTCAACGATGGACACGGGCCTGACATCATTGCACTTCAGGAAGTAGAGAATGTTCGCATCTTGGAGCGTCTCCGCTTGGACTACCTAGAGGGCCTGGGTTACCAACCCGCCGTCCTTCTTGAAGGAAAGGATAAGCGCGGTATCGATGTGGCCTTTTTGTCTAAGTTCCCGGCCACAGACGCAACACTACACCCCATTACCTTTCCCTCAGCGCTTAAAGCGCGGGCAGGTGACACGCGTCCGATTCTAGAGGCAACATTTCAACTTCCCAATGGCGTTTCTCTCACGGGTTTCAGCGTCCATTTTCCAGCCCCCTACCACCCCACTGAAATGCGCGAGGTCGCCTATACCCGACTGAACGCACTTGTTGAATCGCTTCCCAAAGACCGCGCTTTTTTTGCCGCGGGCGATTTCAACACAACGCGCGAGGAGAACAGCAAAAAAAATATGTTAGCGCGCTGGGTGAGGCCTACTTGGCAGGTGGCTCACGACCTCTGCGAGGGGTGTCCGGGCACCAGCTACTACCCACCTAAAGATGATTGGTCTTTTCTTGATATGGTGCTGTGGGGGAAAACCTCGGGATGGACAGTGACAGAGAGTTTTCTTGCCAACAAATCGTCTGAACAAATGACCGCCAAAGGCACGCCGAAACGATTTCAACTCCCCGAAGCATCCGGTGTTTCGGATCATTGGCCCCTTGTCATGGTGGTGGAGACCCCGTAACGAATTCATAGCGCTCGCGACGGCTTTTGAGTCTGAGACGAGAAGCGGCAGGACCCCAAACCAGGCGCGTCCCGCGCTAGCGTGGTCTTTGAGCCAAGCCGGCCAAGACCTCTGCATACATTTCAATGGCACTAAAGAGATTAGCAAGTCTCAGATTCTCGTCGCGCCCGTGTTGATTATTATCGTGGTTTGCTACGGGCAGGATCACGATGGGTGCGTCTAAATTATCCTCAAACAGATAAATAGGGAGTGACCCTCCCATTGTGGGTGTAACGAGTGTCTCTTGGTCTCCCAGTCGATCCAGAATGCCCTTCAACTGTGATACCGCGGGTGTCTCTATGGGTGTTCTAAAAGCGCGATAACCCCCAGGTCGAGCTACCATTTTGACGTGCTTCTCTCTGGCAGTTCCGAGCGCCGGCTCTTTTGCCGATACGGTCATCCCCATGCGCTCAAAGTGCGCTTTCAACGACGCTAAAACCGCCTCAGGTTTTTGTCCTGGTACGAGCCTGAGATTAAGTGACGCGTCGGCTGAGGGCTCGATGATATTCCTAGCCTCGGCGCCCACACCCCCGCCTGATAAACCCCGTACAACAATAGCCGGGCGCATAATGGCATTCTCAAGCCGCTCGCCTGCGAATTCACTTTCACTGAGTCCCAAGTCCCGCTTGATCAACGCATCGACCCGGGGCATCGCTGACACTGCTGCGACCTCTTGCGCTGAAATGGGTCGTACATCGTCAGTGTATCCCTTCACGGTTATCCGCCCGGATTGATCCTTAAGCGACACCAACAACCGCATCAACGTCTCGCTAGGATTAGCCGCCCAATTGCCATAATGACCCGAATGGAGGGGCCGGTTAGGGCCGTAAGTTGTGAGATCGACTGTCATGCTGCCACGCACCCCAAGCACTAGCTGACGCCGACCTGACTGATGCATGGGACCATCACAAAACAGCAAGAGATCAGCTTCCACGTCGCTGGCAACCTCGGCAAGCACTCCTGCGAGTGTTGGACTGCCTCGCTCTTCCTCTCCGTCAAGAAACAACTTGATTGTGATATCGGGCATGTCGCCTGATGCAACCAACGCATCGATCGCTGCCATAAGCGCAATCACGGGCGCTTTATCATCGCCAGCGGAACGAGCAACAACTCGCCATTGGGGATCGAATACATCCTGCTCCCAAGGCAACATGTATGCACCGGCCGCAAGCGGATTGTCGCTCCACAAAGTCGGCTCAAAGGGCGGTGAGGACCATTGACTGGGAATCACCGGTTGCCCGTCAAAATGGGCATAAATCAGAACGCTTGGCGCACCCTCAGCCCCTAAGCGCTCCGCAATAACGTACGGCGCACCACCCGCTGAAATGACTTTCGATGAGAAGCCGCGCTTTGCTATGTATCGCTGAATAAACTCAGCATTTACCTGCATGTCGGCATAATTGGCAGCGACGTTAGGAAGACTCAGAAAAGCGCGAAAGTCAGACACAATACGCGCGGTCTCAGCTTGGTGATAAGCCCTGGCAATCTGCGCCGCGTCTTGTGAAAACGAGGCGTGGGACATCACCAGCACCAAGCAACCGATCAACCTTAAAACCACACCTCGACTCGTCATTTATCTTATCTACCCTTTGTTTTACGCAATTCGAGAAACACCGAGATCGCAAACCGAATCTGCCTCGGCGACACATGAATTTTGATACCCAATGCCTCCCAATTTCGCCCGAGGATCGTTTGCTTCTCAGGGCACGTTAATCGGTTACTGCAACAACCGATTAACTTGCTTGGATCTCGCTACTTTACCTTCGTCAAAGTAACTGTCGTGGTTTTCCTCGATACTCTCAAGATCATAAAGGTAGTTCACCATGATGCCGGCTGACTGAGCGAGCCCACGTTCACTCAAATCGGCGGCCCAGTTGATGCCCTGCAAGCTCGCGCCGTTCCCCAAATGAAAGCGCGCCACGGGATCTAAGGCGAGGTGGTTTTTACGCGCATTAATAAGATAGTGAGCACACAAACCTACCGCTGACTCCCAACGACGGTCCCGCGTGTCACGACCTTCTGACGCCGCAAGTTCTCGCAGCCCCTCAACTTCGGCCTCCCCTCTCTCCGCTGCCAGCCACTTTGCAAAGCCCGGCACAGGTGACAGGGTGATGAAGCGTTTCATAAGCGGGTAGCGCTTACCCACCTCTTTCACAACCTGCTTGATTAAGAAGTTACCAAATGACACCCCAGCCAGACCTGGATGGCAGTTACTGATCGAATAAAAAACCACCGTATCAAGCTCACTGGCATCACTGGGTTCCTTGGTTTTTTCAATAATTGGACCGATAGCCGCAGGTGTTCCTGCCGTAATTGCGACTTCCACAAATACCAGCGGATCGTCGGGCATCGTCGGGTGAAAAAACGCAAAGCACATGCGGTTATCGCTCAATCTTGACCTAAGGTCGTCCCAGCCCGTTATCGCATGAACCGACTCGTAGCGAATTATGCGCTCCAGCACGGCAGCCGGAGACTGCCAATCGATGACACTTAATTGTAGAAAGCCACGATTAAACCAAGAAATGAAGAGCTGTTTGAGATCTGCCTCTACCACCTGCAGATCAGGGTGCGTCTTCCTTAGGCGAAGCAATTCGCCACGCATCTTGACTAAGGTCGGTGTCGCGTTGGGCGCCATATTCATCCGACGAAACAATTTTACTCTGGGCGCTTCTATCGCCTTTGAAAGCCTCATCAAGTGTTCGCCGGTAGCACTCTCCTGATATTGCTGAGCAGCTGCGACCACCTCGTCTGAGTCCACACTAAATTGCTGTGACAAGGCTTCAAAAAAAAGAATCCTGTTTTGTTCATCCAATTCGCGATAATCATCAACCACCTCACAAGCCAAGGCCAAACCGGAGGCCTCGCCACGGTGGTGTAGAAGCTGCCTACACTTGTCGACTAACCCGCTCGATGGGGATTGTGCGGTATCTCTTCGACGACGAGCGAGAATATCTCTTCCAACGTTAATAACGGAGTGAAGCAACCCTGTAATACCCAGCGTATCTGGCTGTGGTTCGACAGTATTTTTGACTTCCATAGTACTGACCCCGGCTCATCGCTCCTCGTGTCGACCCCCTTAATATAGCGAAGCTAATGCGTTATCTCACGCTCGAATTGCGCGTTCATTGGTGAATTAATTAAACGAGAGAAATCCTTATAGTCGCGTTGAGAAGTCGCTTAATCTCAAAGCTAGACACACAAAAATTTGCTTTGATATTGTCAGCGAATGATGACGCTTAATTTAATGACTCATAGGCCGGTGACTGGTTTGCTACGCTCGAAACACAGCGCAGCCGCACGAGCTATTTATCCTCTTATGACAGCGGTTTTTATCACTGTTTTTTGTCACGCCGGTGCAGTCGCCTCTGACCTAACCTTACCGGTTGTGGATGCGCTCGGCGTTGGACCAACATGGGATGGTGGCGTTGCGGCATTCGATCAAGAAATAGACTTTGCCAGTTGTATCGAAGATGCCGGTATGGGTTGCCCAAACGTGAGCTGGTCCGTAGTCGAAAGTGACGACAGCCCGTTCCTTCGTTTTGAATATCCGGGTACGGGTCAGCTGGCAGGTGTATATTTTAAAGCCTCAATTCCCCAAGACTTTCGCGTTTTTCAAGGTGGAACCCTTGAAATCGAGGCACGAGCCTCGGAACCCGATACAGGTCTCACCATAAAGGTTGATTGTGAATGGCCCTGCTCCTCAGGGGAAATTCGCTTACCGGAACCACTGAGCGATGACTGGACAACCATCAGCATCAGTGTTGATGATCTGACGCTTGGTGGTCTTGATCTTCAGGCGGTTGATACAGGCCTTGTATTTTGGCCAAGCGATCTCGGCTTAGTGTCCATAGATATTAAGCGCATCGTATGGCGCATGACGCCTGCATCAGCAGCACTGCAGCGAGGCACAGGTGGCCCGCTTCTGCTGGTAAATAACCTTAGTGGCGAGGAAAACACCTCTCCCATCGAATATGCGGATATGCAGCTCTTGTGGGCAGATGAGTTCGATAGTAACGAGGTAAACCTTCGAGACTGGAACTTCGATATTGGCGATAACGGCTGGGGAAATGACGAGTGGCAGTACTACCAACCCCAAAATGCCACACTGCAAAACGGTCATCTCGTCATCACCGCACGCGAGCAACGTGTTGGTGCGTCTACCTACACTTCTACGCGAATGAAAACCGAGGGGGAGGTTGAGTTTACCTATGCTCGGGTTGATATCCGTGCTGCCCTTCCAGAAGGTCAAGGTATCTGGCCCGCTCTTTGGGCGCTCGGCGCGAACTTTCGACAGGTCGGCTGGCCGAAAACAGGCGAGCTCGACATCATGGAAATGATTGGGGGCAAAGGCCGCGAGAACACCGTTCACGGAACGATGCATTGGAATCGTGGTGGCCTCTCAGCACCCTACTCACATACGTATCAAGGCGGCGCCTATCGATTAGATTCCGGTCAGTTCTCCGATGGGTTTCATGTATTCAGTATGATCCGCACGGCTGAGGGAGTTACTTGGTTAGTCGATGATCAGCCCTTTTACACCTATCGATTTTCGGACGCGCCCGACTACGAAGCGTTCCAAAAACCCTTTTTCCTGATCTTTAACATAGCAGTCGGTGGTCGCTGGCCGGGCTACCCCGATGACAGCACGCGCTTTCCACAGCGACTTGTTGTCGACTACGTAAGAATATTTGGCGCAAAAGCCAGTGATGAGGACTCCGACGGTGACGGCGTTGAGGATCCCCTTGATGATCTGCCTCTCGATCCTAATGACACAGTCGACACAGACCGCGACGGGGTGGGGAATGCAGAGGACGACGACGATGACGGTGACGGCTACGCGGATTTAGTGGATGCATATCCACTCGATGCAACCAAATGGTTAGTCAATCAAATTAGCGAAGAGACCGACGATGCCTCCCGGTCTCGCTTTTTAATAACGCTGGCAGCGGTGCTGTTTAGTAAGCGCAATACCCAAGCGACCCCCTGATCATCTAGTCAATGATCACTGACTCAATAATAAGCGAAAGGCCACTCAGCATTCTCGCAATGCCCCTACCCGCCTTATGCCCCTTGAGTCAGCACTTTGGCCACTGTCGCACCGCAGACCTAATGCGGATGGGGGATAACGGATAGGCGGGGGCCGTGTATAGTTTTAGCCGTGTCTCCGATTTTGTTCCGATCATGCCGTCGACCGTGAGTCTTTTTAATCATTATGTTGGTCGATTGTTGACCGCCGTACTCCCACTGGTACTTGCTACTACCAGCTGGTCGGCTACAGGGAATTCGAACAGCGTACGCCAGACCTACCTACCCGATGACTTTGTGCGCTTCGCGCCGCGGTCAGCACTGGATATGGTTAGGCAAATTCCTGGGTTCAGCGTAAACGATGGAGACGGTGAGCGTGGCTTTGGCCAGGCTGACACGAACGTCCTGATCAACAACCGACGCGTCTCCGGGAAATCCAATGGCCCTCGACAAGCGCTTGAACGTCTCTCAGTAGAGAGTGTGATTCGGTTAGAAATTCTCGACGGTGCCAGCCTAGATATTGGTGGCCTGTCAGGCCAAGTGCTCAATGTGGTCACGTCATCTCAAAAACAGATTTCGGGGCGATACAGCTACTCTCCGAGGGTTCGCCCGACAGGCGAGAGCTCAGAAGAGCGCTGGCGAGAATTTAGCGTTTCGTTGACGGGTAGTAGCGAAGGCGCTGATTGGACGCTTGGGATCGCCAATGAGCAACGCTCATTTGGTGACTACGGCCCTGAGGTCATCGCGGATGGTACAGGACGTATCGTTGAATATCGTGAAGAAACAGGACGACGCCAGTTCGATCGCCCCAATATTTCCGGGTCTTACTCGCGACAAAGCGCATCGGGTAACACCTTTAATATTGTGGGAGAGCTCAATGGCTTTTACTCAGACGAACAAGAAGTATCAGACCGGGGTTCGGGCACGCCCGCCGCAAATACACGCCAACTTAAACGCTCAGAGGACGAATACAACTATGAGTTAGGGACTGATTATGAAATCGCTCTCGGTTCAGGTCAGTTAAAACTCATCGCATTACACCGTTTCGAACACAGCCCCACCCTGGATCGTGTCGATACCCTCTTCGCGGATGGGCGGTCTGAAGGTTCGGTTTTCGATCGCATAGCTGACGAGGCCGAATCCATTTTGCGAGCAGAGTACGCCTTTAGCGGGCTCGATAGTCAGTGGCGCTGGGCGCTCGAAGGCACCGAAAATTACCTCGATATCGACGCAGGCCTCACAGAGCTAAATAGCGCAGGTCAATTTGTGCCGGTGCCGCTCGACGGTGCGAACTCGCGGGTTGAGGAAACCCGAGCCGAAACAACACTGAATGTATCCCATCAACTTAGTAACAACATGACAGCGCAAGCTACTCTCGGCGTCGAGTACTCAGAAATTCGTCAAACAGGAAACACGAAAGTAGTGCGTGATTTCGTTCGCCCGAAGGGATTTATCTCACTGAACTACAAGCCGAGCGAAACACTTTTTCTATCCGCAAAGCTCGAACGCTATGTTGGGCAGCTTCGATTTTTTGACTTCATAGCCTCAGTCGATGTCAATCAAGAGCGAGAGGATGTCACCAATATAAATCTTGTGCCGCCCCAGGGATGGCTCCTTGAGGTGGAGGCACAGAGGTCGCTTGGCGCGCTTGGTAATACGACCTTCAATCTGTTCTTTGAGGACATTGAAGACATTGTTGATCGCATCCCAATTGAAGGCGGTGGGCAGGCACCAGGTAACATAAATACAGCAAAACGCTACGGCGGGTCTTTTGAAGCCACTTTTTTGTCGGATGACTTTCTTTGGAAAGGAGGTAGAGCAGACCTTTCATTTGATTACTCAAAATCACGTGTGCGCGATCCCATCTTGGGTACATCACGAGCAATTGGTAACGACTTCCGCAAATCCTACCGACTAGACCTGCGCCAAGATTTTGAAGATTCGTCATGGGCGATCGGTGGCGCAATCGATTACAGCGAGGTTTACCCGTCAGTCAGAATTGATGAGATAAGCTTCTACAATCAGAGCCCAGAAATTCTTAATCTCTATTTGGAAAATAAAGACGTTGGCGGCCTGACGATTAGGGCGAACATTTGGAACCTTTTGGGTGCCAAAAACAGACTAGAGCGAACAATCTACAGTGACCGTCTGTCAGGTGATGTCGCATTTTCGGAAAAACGAAGCCGAAGCTTCGGCTACTCGTACACCTTAACAATAGAGGGTACATTTTAAGCCTCGCGTTTGATTTCCTGTTCTGAGAACCGCCGACAGATACCTAAGGTGCAGTAAATTCAGAATAGGCAATTGAGTCCGCAAACAAAAAAAGGCAAAACAGGAACTGCAAAATGAGCGAAGTAAAGTCCCTCCGACCCGCAAGCACCGTTGTTCTCTTACGTGATACTGAGGGTGGTCTAGAGACACTCATGCTCAAGCGCAATAAAGCATTGATGTTCGCCGGAGGGCTATGGGTTTTCCCGGGGGGCGCCATCGATCAAGCCGATATAGACGCCGGTCAAGGTGATCCTGACGCCGCAGCGCGCATTGCCGCAGCGCGCGAAGCTCAGGAGGAGTGCGGTCTCACACCCGACCTAAACAACATGATTCAGCTCAGCCAATGGACCACACCGACGGCCGAGCCAAAGCGATTTCAGACATGGATTTTTGCAGCACCTATAGCGCATGACCACGCCGTTACGATTGATGGCGGCGAAATCCATGACCATGAATGGATGCGAGTTGCAGATGTTGTCAAGGCGCACAAGTCCGGTGAAATGGGCATGATGCCCCCGACATACATCACGTTATGCAGCTTACTGGGCTACCAAAATACAGCGGAGATGATCGAGGGAGAGAGGCCAGTCGCACCCCCCGAGGTGCTTCCAATTTTCGCCAAAGAGGGTGATAGCGTCCTGGTCATGTTTAAAGGTGACGCAGGCTACGAAAACGGCGAGAGTACAACCCCTGGCGCGCGACACCGCGCCGTTATGCATGATGGCAGTTGGGAGTACCTGTACGAAGGTGTTTCTGAGGCGCAACCCAGCTTCGTCCAGCGGTAGTTGTTTGCTGACTTCACATCTCGTCTGTTAGCGAACTCAAAGGACAGATTACCGCAGCGTTTTAAGCTATTTTTTCTTACCTGACCGCAAGACGCTTTACTCATTACAGTAGCCCGCTATTATAAGCAGCATTAAGTAATAGCGAGCACATCACGATGCTACGAAAACGAACGCGTCTCACCCCAGATGCGAGAGCAGATCAACTGCTTGATTGTGCAGCGACTCTGATATGTCGTAACGGACTCGCCACCTTTACGATAGAGAGTCTTGCTAAGGAGGCATCTGTCTCAGTGCCTTTGGTTTACAACTATTTCTCGAGTCGAGTGATATTGCTACAGGCTCTTTTGAAGCGAGAGTATGCACGCTTTGGTGAAAAAACAGAGAAAGCCGTATCAAACGCCAAAACCTTCCGAGATATTGTTCACGTCGCGGTAACTAGCAACTTTGAGCACAATGCGCCGGGTACAGTGCTCCCAATGCTTATCACTCAGCCTGAAATTGCCTGCGTAATTCAAAGCGAGCTTAAGAAAAACGGGCGGAATGCCGCCAGCTTTTTAATTGAGCGTACCGCGAGTCATTATCAGCTCGACGTAAACCGCGCACGGTTGATTGTTGAGCTCTCTAAGGGCGCCGCTTGGGCAGCCGCCGAGTGGACGGGAAAACGAAATAACAACCAAGAAGAAACCATAGACCAGACTGTCGATTACATCATCGCAGGGATCGAACAACTCACTCGGGCATAGATAAGGCATAACGAAATGACAATTAATCGGCAGTGGCGATTAGCAAAACGTCCAGTAGGAATGGTGGGACCGAATAATTTTGAATTTATCGAGACTACGGTCCCAAAAGTTCAGGCACAGCAGATCCTGATAAAAAATCTCTATTTCTCCTTCGACCCCACCCAACGAGGCTGGATGGTTGATCAACCGAGTTATTTGCCCCCAGTCGCGCTTGGTGAGGTCATGCGAGCCGGTACCGTTGGCCAGGTAGTGCTATCTAACCATGACGATTTCTCAGAAGGAGATCTCGTCCAGACCATGGGCGGTTGGCAGGATTATGCCGTCATTACCCCAGGTGAAGGCGTCATGGGCGTTACGAAGGTTCCCGAGGGCGTCACACCGGAAATGATGCTTTCTGTCATCGGTTTAACCGGCATTACCGCGTACTTCGGCCTACTCGAATTAGGTCAGCCAAAGGCGGGCGAAACGGTGTTGGTCTCAGGTGCTGCCGGTGCCACGGGCTCTGTTGCCAGTCAGATTGCCAAGATCAAAGGGTGCCGTGTTGTCGGCATCGCGGGTGGCCCGGAGAAATGCGAGTGGCTGACCGAAGTGGCCGGGCTGGACGCCGCTATCGATTACAAGCAGGGTAACTTGGATGAGCAAATTGCCGAAGCCTGCCCTGATAAGTGGGATGTCTTTTTTGACAACGTCGGCGGCGACACGCTCGAAGCTGCCCTCAATCACCTGAATCTCTATTCCCGCGTCGTTATGTGCGGTGGTATCTCTGGCTACAACGCAGAAGAACCGATCCCCGGGCCTTCGAACCTCATGAATCTCGTGACAAACCGAGCCCGCATGGAAGGGTTCATTATCCTCGATTACATGCCCAGGGCAATGGAAGCCATTCAGGACCTCATGGGTTGGGTGATGTCTGGCGATCTGAAATTTCAGGTGGATGTACAAGAGGGATTTGAAAATATCCCGGACACACTTCGCCGTCTCTATACGGGTGAAAACCACGGAAAGCAGTTGCTCAAACTAGCGGATCCGTCCTAACGAAAAGGAGCAGAGTTGTTGCATGGCTCTCCAGAGCACCCCAAATGATTCGCTCCAGACAACGTATGAGACATTCTCAATCTTACAAATGAAGCATCGTGACTCCAGTCACAGTCGATGAGTACCAAGGTCTAGTCATCATTGCATTCGTTGAATAGATTCGCGACAAGACCACTGCTTAAACAAAAGAAGAGAACAAGACAGTATGGATAACAACAACGCCGGCTTATTAGAAACCAATGACGTCATTGACCGCGTTTTTACGCATATCGACAACGGTACGACCGATCTTGGAACCATACAGTGGCATGAGCCAGTAGCGCACTACACAAGCGATGACCGCTACGAGCAAGAGGTCGCACTGCTGCGGCAGCGGCCGGTCGTATTTTGCCCATCAGCGGCTATTCCAGATGCTGGGAGTTTTATCTCACGGACCGCAGCAGGCACACCCCTACTTGTCGTTAGAGACAACGACTTAAAGGTTCGCGCTTTTATCAATGCCTGTCGTCACCGAGGCATGAAAGTAGCGTCGGGCCAAGGATGTAAACGTACCTTTTCCTGCCCCTATCACGGGTGGACCTACAACCTCGATGGATCGCTTCGCGGCGTACCCGGCGAGGAAGCCTTCCCCGATCTGGAAAAGGAAACAGCGGGATTAAAGGAACTCTTCGCGATTGAACTGGGCGGGTTGGTTTATGTGCAACAGGAGGGAACCCCGAAGCTCGAAACGCTCGATACCGCGCTGAATTTTTTCGAACCCTCCCAGCCACTCATTCATCAGAGCGACACCCTTGATGAGGCCAACTGGAAGCTCCTAACGGAAACGCTACTCGAGGGTTATCACATCAAGTCGCTGCACCGCGAAAGCTTCTATCCCTTCGGGCTGGACAACGTGAATGTGGTCGAATCATTCGGTCAAAATTCACGCGTCGTATACCCGTTTAAGCGCATCGAGAAGCTGCGCGCTGTATCTCGTGATGACCGTGAGATCGAAGGGTTTGCAACCCTCGTCTACCACCTATTTCCAAACGTCAGCGTCTCGGTGCTGTCGAAGCATACGAGTGTCACCATCATTGAACCGTTGTCACCGTCTCGCACACAGATGTTCTCCTACTACATTAAACACGGCGCTAAAAGTGGTGTTGAAGTCAGTCATGAGGAGGCGATGCGGGATGTCGAATTTGTGAACCAATCAGGTCAAGAGGAAGATCGTGCGGCCGCAAGGGATATTCAAGAAACCGTCTCTACCTCAGCTAATTCACACTTAACGTTTGGCTATTTTGAGAAGGCAATCGTCAGCTTCCACCAACAACTTCATCGAGAGTTGGGAGAGGTATAGACGACGTTACTCCATGTTGCACTCACTTACCGCAGCATTAATATTGTCCGCTTTGAAGCAAAATAAATTGGGGGGAAAGCACCGTGCAAGACATTTCCAAATCGATTGAGGCCTGTGCGGCACACTATGGCGAGCAGGCGGAGGCTATGCGTGACTACCTCGTAGCGGGAGAGCGCGCGGCTCTCGCTTTGGATAACCGTGGGCCCATTGAATTTGATGACTCCGGCAGACTGGCACAGCACATACTAGACGCCTACTCCAACTATGGGTTTTATGTCTTTACCAACGTCCTCAGCGAAGAGGAGTGTGATGATATTGAGGCCGATATGGTATCGCTCAAAGCATCATTCCCTGTCTCACCCGACAGCAGCTTCGATGCCAATGGCAACCCCGCGCTCGGTTCCGGCTCGCAGACCCCTCATCTCGTTTGGTCAAAGCCGCTGGGTGACCCACTCGGTGGTACACAGCTGGCAAACGGTCGGCATCAAGTCAAAATGTTCGAGCCCGAGGCGACGGTGGAAACACCGGCGGCGTCACCCTTCATCCTGCTCGGTTCACTGCGGTTCTCAGACGCCTGCTTGCGGACCTATGCTCAGCCAGAACTTCTTCGGGTTGCGGAAGCGATAAACGGTGCAGACTTTACCCCTTTTAACGAAGCCTTGTTCATAAAAGAGCCCGGCATTGGTGCTGCCGTTTCGTGGCATCAAGACGGCGTAACGCACTGGGAAAGCCCCGACTTTGACGAAAATATTCATGGCTTTAACTTTATGGCACAGCTTTATGGGAGCACCGCGGTAAATGGCGTATGGGTTCTACCGGGCAGCCACAAGCTTGGCAAAATTGACATCAGTGAGTTGGTGGGCGCAGCGGGAAGTGAGCGCATCGACGGCGCTGTCCCACTCGTATGTGATCGCGGGGACGTTGTCATTTGCAACCGCCAAGCACTGCACGGCTCTTTCCCAAACAGTGGTTTCGAGCCTCGGCTGACCGTCAACTTCGGTTTTCACAAACGATCATCTGTACTGGGTGTAAAAGGTGGCGGCATACATAGCGATGCACAAGTGTTCGACGAAGCCACGATTGCGCGACGTTCCAAGGTGCTTGGTTACGCTATTGCCGCCCGAAAAGAGCGCTACCCGAGTGAGGAGCCATACCGCTACGAGCCCTTTGAGGCGGCGGGACTATCGTTCGACTGGGACGATGCAGCGCGCCAAGACATGCACGACTACAACCGTGACGACATAAGTATCTAAACACCTATTTCGCGGAATCTTTACGAGGTGGCGCTATGTCACCTCGGAAGTCTTAACATAGCGCCTTGTTCTTACGCTCACAGCTCTATTAACCGCGATACCCCATCGCGTGTTTTCCTGCACTTAAAAGGTGTGAACCGCCCTCGCTCAACGCCTCTCTTACACCCACAGATTGGCGTTTAAAAAAATAATACGCTCCTCAAATAGTGACGTAGAGAGCCACAAAGGTCAGACTAGCGCCCGTCGGACTCAAGGTTCTCCCGTCACCTGACCGACTCGTGCATTTATACCCAGGGTTAATCATTCGCCATGCCGTTAAAACACAGTCACTTTCTACCGATCGCCCTTGCTCTGGCCGGCGTCTTTCTTTTTTCGGTTATGGATGCGGTCATGAAGGCGCAGGCACTTGCAATGGGAACCTTTAGCGCGATGTTTTGGCGAAACGCCATGGGGGCCCTTTTTGCCGCAACACTGTATCTGCCCTTCCGACCCAAGAAGCCCAGTGAGGCGGCCTTTAAATTACATGTGGGTCGGTCGGCCTTGACCGCCGTTATGATGTACTTATTCTTTTTTGGCCTGACTCGGATACCGCTAGCGCAGGCGATTGGACTCACCTTTATTGCACCCATTATTGCGCTATTTTTGGCCGCACCCTTCTTGGGTGAGCGCATTGGACCCAACGTGAAACTTGCAGCTCTTTTGGGCTTTGGAGGCGTAATGGTTGTGGTTGGCGGCGATCTCCTGAGCATCAATGCGAACACCGATCTACTTGGTGTGTCCGCCATTGTGGCCTTTTCCGTTATGTACGCGATCAACCTTATTCTGCAGCGTAAGTTGGCGCTCATCGCAAAGCCCAAAGAAATTACCTTTTATCAAAATACCTTCGTCCTCTTGCTCATGATCCCGTTTGCGCCACTGCTGCTTTTGATGCCCGCCAATGAGCTGCAGTGGGGCGGTGCCATACTCGCCGGTCTTGTTGCCATTGGCTCGCTCATCCTAATGTCGATTGCCTATCGTCGTGCCGAGGCACAGCAATTAATCACCACTGAATACACCGCTTTCATCTGGGCCGCTCTGTTCGGCTGGTGGATTTTTGGCGAAACGGTGAGTCCTCAAACCTTGGTAGGAACGGGTCTAATCATGCTCGGTTGCATCGTAAGCGCGCGAAAAGCAACGCCGAGATTCGGTCACACACCGACAGAAGAGCCATCACCCTAACCAGCGTGAGTGACGCACGAGGAACTTACCGATCAATTTTTTCTATAGTATGTGCGATCCCAATGCGGGGTAGCGCTCGTATAGGGACCACACCTTAGCCACCTTAATCAACAAACGCGGTTCCCAAGGGGCGCACGGATAGCTATGAAAACTCAGGTAACAACGGTTTGCGATCTCGAAAAAGAACTCCCACCGGATGCACCCGATGCGCCAAAGTGGTTGGTCAAAGCGCTGCAAGTGCCTCGCGAAGAGGGCTTCATCGAATCACAGGGCTGCGACGTGCACTACTTCCGATGGGGCAACCCAGAGAACCCCCCTTTGATATTGATGCACGGTTTCCTAGCGCATGCCCGATGCATGGCGTTCATCGCCCCGTTTCTGGCAGAGAACTACCACGTTGTTGCTTATGATTTAACGGGTATGGGCGATTCCGGCGTTCGCGACGCGTACCCCGACAGTGTCCGCGCACAAGAGGTGGTCGACGTTGCGCAGAAGACAGGGCTGTTTGAGCACGCCCAAAAGCCTATTGTTATTGCGCATTCCTATGGCGGCCATGTCGGCCTTACTGCGATGAATGAGCACCACTCTCTGTTTGGTGGCTTAATCATCTGCGACTTAATGGTACTGCGTCTCGAGCGGCTTAAAGCCCACTTCGCTGGTGGCCGACCTCTGCGCTCAGATCCAAACCGACCCAATCGGGTGTACCCTGACTACGCCGCCGCCAAGGCACGCTTTGTGCTCTCGCCCAACCAACCCTGTGGCGAGCCCTATCTTTTCGATTACATGGCCTTTCACTCCCTTAAAGAAGTTGAGGGTGGCTGGACATGGAAATTTGATACGAGCGTCTTCGACAGCGACTTTTCGGTCCGAGACCGCATACTGCATCAAGCAGAAGCTGTGGTCGCGGCACCGGGACGCAAGGCTTATATCTACGGCCAAGAGAGCCTGCTGTTTGATGATGACTCCGCCGACTACGTTCGCGAGATGGGTGGCACGGACATGCCATTTATTGGTGTTCCCGGTGCACGACATCACCTCATGCTCGATGAGCCCATCGCCTTCGTTAGCACACTGCGCTCCGTCCTCGCCCTCTGGTCTGCGAGTGAAGAATCCGAAGCCTCTAGATAAGTGTGTGCACCTGATTGAAGTGACACCCGCGTGAAATCTAAGGCTTCGCTTTCTAGGTGTATGTGGCCTGCCCATACCCCATGAATAACGAAATTCGCGACATCTGCACACCTAACACTAATAGGCAGGGTCCTCGCTCGCCAATCGCCCATGTCTGTTGTGGATGAGTTAGGCTCTTAACTTTGGTCATTCGCGAGCGCTTCAAAGTATGAAATCTACTCTTATTCTGAGCTTACTTCTTTTTAGCGGTCTCACGCTCGCAAGTGATCCGAACGCCGAGCAAAGCTACGCCAAGGTGTTTTCTAATCTTGCAATGGACTGTGTTCACAAGGAGTACAGCAACAAAATTGCTCACTTCATGCACAGTGATGACGATTTAAAACCACCTCGAGAACTGTATCCGGCGTTTTACGGCTGCTTCGATTGGCACTCCTCGGTGCATGGCCATTGGCTGTTGGTGAGGCTGCTGAATACACATGAAGACGACGTCGATAGCGCCGCAATCATACAATCGCTGGATATGAGCTTTACTGAAGAAAATCTGGCGGGTGAGCTTGCGAGTTATTCTCGACCGGGCATGAAATCATTCGAACGGCCCTATGGTATAGCTTGGTTACTTCAGCTTACCGCTGAGTTGAGGCAATCGAGTCGGCCAGAGGCTCAGCGCTGGCTTCGCTTTTTATTGCCACTAGAGCGGCAGGCCGTCGCCAATGTCAGTGAGTGGTTGCCTAAACTCTCGTTTCCGATTCGAACCGGCGAGCACAGCCAAACCGCATTCGCCTTTGGTCTCATGTTGGACTGGGCTGAAATTGCCGCGGATGAGAAATTCCATTCGCTGTTGAAAGCCCGAATTCGTGAACTCTATGCAGGCGATGTCGACTGTCCCTTGGCTTATGAGCCCTCAGGACAAGACTTCCTATCACCTTGCATTGCCGAGGCTGATCTCATGCGACGGGTATTCACCCGGACAGAATTTGCCGAATGGTTAACGCTTTTTTTCCCGACGCTGTCTGCCGAAACCGGTAGCGATTGGCTAGCTCCAGCCGTTGTCACGGATAAAACCGATGGCAAACTCGCGCATCTTGACGGCCTCAACACGAGTCGTGCTTGGATGCTTGAGGGAATTATTCTCGGACTACCATCGGGCGATGAACGACGCGCACCGCTCCGCGTGGCCGCTGAAGCGCACCGAAAGGCTGGCCTCGATGCTGTGTTAGGCGACATGCACTACATGGGGAGCCATTGGCTCGGTAGTTTTGCCACCTATCTCGAGACGGCTCGCGGCCACTCGCCAGGGGCAAACCGTTAAGTTATTTATCGCAGCAAGCCCCAGACCCTGACAGGTAGCGTCGTGACCTATTAGACGCGCTACGAACAGACCTCGCTTTGTCATGAGGCAGTAACTTTCTTTTTAAATGAGAATGATTTGCATTTACATTAAAGAGCCGTTACTGTCCTCGAAGACACATAACCCCGGGCATCCATTATGCAGACCTTTTTAACGCCCTCTTTCTTAGAAAAAGAGGAGATGCGCCTTTTATGCAAGGACGCCATCACCTCCGATCTGTCATGGAGCGCCTATATCGAAACCGGTATTCACCTGCTCAACGCGGGCGAAGAGAGCGCCGCGTTTATGGAGTTAGGAGGCGCCTTGCAAATTGCGCATAAGCAAGTGTGCACAACCCCCGCGCCAACTTGGCGCTGGGCAATGCGACTAACAGAGAGCGCCAACCTCCTGGTCATCACCCTAAATTTACTCGAATGCGAGCGCCTTATTGACCCTTTCTTGCACAATATGCACAGCCAAATCGCGGTACTTCCGCCGCTCGTTGGTTGTCCCCAGGGTAAAAATAAGACGTGGTTATGCAACTGGTGTAAATCAATGAATTGCCCTCGTCGACAAGCGCAGCTCGCCGCGATGTACGCGCATCAAGCACGGCGTCAGGGGCAAAAGGCCCTGCATTAACGAGCAAGATCAGTTAGATCAATTAACCCGACTTCGATCCAGTAGGCCCATCAACAGAGCGCCTAGCAGGCGCTCAATCCTAGATCAGCGAAGCATTACCAAATCATCAGCGAGCTTATTGGCAAAGTCATCAACGGACATGGTACCCAAATCATCACCCTTTTGGGTTCTGACAGCGATCTCCCCATTGTCCATTTCGCGATGGCCTGCCACCAACAAGTAAGGCGTCGCCTGAAGCGTGTGCTCACGAATCTTAAAACCGATCTTCTCGTTTCGAAGGTCAGTGGTAACACGAATGCCTCGCGCTTTTAGACGCTTCTCGACGTCTTTGACGTAGTCATCCTGCTTATCGGTAATTGTCATTAGGACCGCTTGAACCGGCGACAACCATACGGGGAATTTCCCCTCGTAATGCTCAATGAGAATACCAATGAAGCGCTCTAATGAACCAAACAGCGCTCGGTGCAACATGACAGGACGCTTGTCACGGCTCCCGTCCTCGTCCACGTAACTGATGTCAAAGCGCTCAGGCAAATTCATATCAACCTGCAAGGTGCCACACTGCCAGTCCCGTCCAATCGCATCGCGCAATACAAATTCAAGCTTAGGCCCGTAGAAGGCGCCCTCTCCTGGGAAGAGAATGTAGTCCAAGCCCATAACATCGAGCGCGTTACTGAGTGCGCCCTCGAGCTTGTCCCATACCTCGTCACTACCGATACGGTTCTCGGGGCGAGTCGAAAGCTTGATAATGACATCGTCAAAACCGAAGTCTTTGTAGATATCGAGCACCAGTCTGACCACGTCGATGCACTCCTGCTCCATTTGCGGCTCGGTGCAGTAAATGTGCGCATCATCTTGGGTAAAGTGGCGTACACGCATTAGTCCGTGAAGTGCACCCGATGGTTCGTAGCGGTGTACTTTTCCAAACTCAGCCATACGCAATGGGAGATCACGATAACTCTTTAGACCCTGGGCAAACATCGATACTGACCCCGGGCAGTTCATGGGCTTTAGCGCAAAGATCCGCTCGTCCTCAGTTTGCGTTGAGAACATATTTTCACGGTAATTAAACCAGTGACCCGAGGTTTCCCAGAGGCTTCGATCCATTACGTCTGGCGTGTTGACCTCAACGTAGCCAGCCTCGTCCTGACGCTGACGCATGTAATCGAGTAGCTGCCGAAATAGCGTCCAGCCCTTGGGATGCCAGAAAACCGAGCCTGGCGCATCGTCGCTGAAATGGAAGAAATCGAGTTTACGACCAATTTTTCGATGATCTCGCTTCTCCGCTTCCTCAAGCTGCGTCAGATGTTTGTTGAGTTCCTTCTTGTCGCGCCAGGCTGTGCCATAAATCCGTTGTAAGGTCGCGTTATTCGAGTCACCGCGCCAATAAGCGCCGGCAAGCTTCATCAACTTGAAAGCTTTCGGTAGCTTGCCTGTACTCGGCAAGTGAGGCCCTCGACAAACGTCGAACCAATCACCCTGACGGTAGACTGATACTTCCTCTCCGTCCGGGATGATGTCTTCGATGATCTCGACTTTGTAGCGCTCACCAATGTCACCAAAGGTATGCTTTGCGGTGTCACGATCCCAGACCTCACGCGTAATCGCTAAATCACGATCAACGATTTCAGTCATTCGGTCTTCAATCTTGGTGAGGTCATCCGCCGAGAAAGGTGTCTCACGCGCAAAATCGTAATAGAAGCCGTCATCAATGGCGGGGCCAATCGTCACCTGTGTCCCCGGAAACAGTTCTTGCACTGCCTGGGCCATCACATGGGCTGCGTCGTGGCGAATCAGCTCAAGAGCCTCATCGCTCTTTGCCGTGATGATCGAGAGTGCGGCGTCGTCTGCCATAACAAATGACGTATCGACCATCTCGCCATTCACTTTTCCTGCCAGAGCGGCCTTCGCAAGACCCGGCCCAATATCGGCAGCAACATCAAAAACAGAAACGGGAGTATCGAATTGACGAGACGATCCGTCAGGAAGCGTAATTTGCGGCATGTTTGTTACCTCGGTCAGTGGCGGCCCACACTAAAGGCTGCTTGGCTAATATTTGGGGTGTCCTACGCGGTGCGAAGTATATGTTGAATTCGCCATTAGCGTAAGCCAATGCCCTTGGAGGGGCGCCGGAAGTGTCATTATTGCGATCATTTTCCCTCTTAGTAAGCATGAGATGGCAGCCGGAATCTTGGGTTGGCGCGCATCTACAGTGCGTTAAGAGGATGAATATGATTAAAGAAACCACTACCCTCGGTCAAAAAATAGCGATAAGTATTTTCGCCGAGGTCAGGACAAGGAGGCACCGTGCTTCAGATTACACACTCCCCCCACTCCCTTAATGCGCTGAGAAAAATCGGTCGACGCCTGCTTGCGGCAACGCTTATTTGGATCCCCACGCTTGGGTTCTCCGCTGAGGAATCGCTTCGCCCTTTCAACGCCATGGATGTCTTCGACCTTGAATGGGTAAGTGACCCACAAGTTTCACCTGATGGGAATCGTGTTGTCTATGTGAGACGTTCAAACGACATCATGAGCGACCGCACCCGTTCTCACCTCTGGCGCATCGATACTGACGGCAATAACCACCGCCCATTGTTATCAAATAACGACAATGCTTACTCACCAAGATGGTCGCCAGATGGCAACCGGCTCGCGTTCATATCCTCTTCCACGGGCTCGTCGCAAATTCATGTGAGATGGATGGATAATGGCGATGTGGCTGTCGTAACCCATCTTCAGTCCTCGCCGTTGAACTTGAGTTGGTCACCTGACGGCAGGTGGTTGGCATTCACCCTGTCCGTCAAGGCGCCAACAGAACCGATGGTCAAGCCGCGATCAAAGCCCAAGGGTGCAACGTGGGCGGATAAGCCTATTACCGTGAGCACCACTCGCTATCAGTACGATGGCCGGGGAATCGTTGCCCCCTCTTACCGGCATGTCTTTGTCGTCCCCGCCGAGGGCGGCTCAGCTCGACAACTTACAACAGGTAACTTTAACCACAGCGGCGCCCTGAGCTGGTCTTCCGACAGCCAACAGATTTTCTTCTCCGCTTACCGACAAGATGATTGGGAACTGGTTAGCGGTGAGGCGGACATCTATGCGGTTGATATTGCAAGTAAGACGTTGACCCAAATCACACGTGAACCGGGTGCAGAGCGCAACCCACAGGTTTCACCCAATGGCCGCATGCTGACGTTTACTCACCAAGTACGGCGTCCGTTGGCGTTCACACCGGACAAAATAGCGGTCAGTAAACTCGATGGCTCTGATCTTCAGATTATCAGCGGCGACCTCGACGGTGATGCCAGCGGATTGATTTGGTCGAAAGACAGCCAGTCCATTTTTTATCTCTACGATGAACGTGGTGAGCGAAAAATAGGTAAAGCGAGCCTTAAAGGTGAGCTCCGCAAGGTCGTATCGGGACTGGGCGGTACAACCATTGGTAGACCCTACCTGTCCGGTGGTTTCCACGTGGCTAGCAATACGATTGCCTTCACGCGAGGACGTTCCGATCGACCGGCTGATCTCGCCATAATGAAAAAGGGAAAGACACGCGTCATCACCTCACTAAACGAGGACGTTCTCCCATTTCGACAGCTCGGCAAGGTTCAAGAGCTCGTCTACACCTCGTCACACGATGCTCAGGAGATTCAGGGCTGGTACATCACGCCACCTAACTTTGATCCCAACAAGAAGTACCCGTTGATTTTAGAGATCCATGGGGGACCGCACTTAGCCTACGGACCCAACTTCTCCGCCGAGCTTCAGATGATGGCGGCACAAGGCTATGTTGTCTTTTATGACAATCATCGGGGTAGTCTGTCCTATGGCGAAGACTTTGCTCTTTTGCTGCAGTACAAATACTCAAGCAAAGAAGACTTTGCCGATCACATGTCCGGCATTGATGCCTTGATTAAGAAAGGCTTTATCGATGACCGCAATCTGTTCATCGCGGGCGGGAGCGCAGGCGGTATCGCCGCGGCCTACGCGATTGGTCTTACCGATCGGTTCAACGCGGCTGTTGCCGCCAAGCCTGTCATTAATTGGGTCAGTAAAACACTCACTGCTGACTCAATGGTTGGCCAGATTTACCATCAATTTCCGGGCCCACCGTGGGAACACCTTGATCACTATTGGAAACGCTCCCCCTTATCACTCATTGGTAATGTCACAACCCCAACTATGTTGTTAACGGGCGAAAACGATCGACGCACCCCCATGTCAGAAACAGAGCAGTTCTATCAGGCGCTTCGCTTGAAAGGTGTCGATAGCGTCATGATTCGCATGCCGGGCGCATCCCACGGCATCGCGAGTCGACCCTCTAGGTTGGTGAGTAAGGTCGATCACATTCTTGCCTGGTTTGAACGCTATAAAAAGGCAGACGATGCAGCAGAGAAAGGGGCTAAAGACGATTGAGCCTTGGGCTGTACGTTATCCAGAAGGTTGAGCAACAAAAACACTTGGCCGATGCAGACCTGCTGTTGGCCTCAAACGGCTAAGGTAGTGCGTCCGACTAAAAAATATGAAACGCTCACAACTTCTTACAACTTCTCACCACACCATAGCGGGGAACGGTCTACCTCATGATGAACACGCCAAGCTACGATGAACTGTATCAGCGCGCCTGCGAGCGCAAAGGCGGCGAGGCCGAAGTGGAGGCGCTCCTCCCCACCTCGGCTACCAAACAGCAATTAACGCGCCTAGGTTCAGATCGATACCTCGCCGAGTTCACACGTAAAATTTTTCAGTCCGGGTTTGTATGGCGCATCGTTAACAACAAATGGCCCAACTTCGAAGAAGTCTTTTGGAATTTCGATATCGAGCGCTTACTGATGATGCCGGAGGATATGCTCGAGCGAAAAGCGAGCGACCCCGGCATTATTCGCAACTACAACAAAGTCAAAACGGTGCTGCAGAACGCGGTCATGATTTCGGACACCGAGCGACGCGTAGATTCAAGCTTTGGTGAATTCATTGCCAACTGGCCGGAAGACGACGTCATCAGCCTTTGGGTCTATCTTAAAAAGCATGGGAGCCGACTAGGTGGTAATACCGGTCCCTATGCGTTGCGCACATTGGGTGTGGACACCTTCCTAATGACAGTAGACGTCGAGACCTTTTTACGTAATCACAACATCGTCGATTCGGGCACACACAGCCTTCGGGCGCTAAAGGCGACGCAACACTATTTCAACGAACTTCGTGAAGAGAGTGGCAGAAGTCTGTCGCAACTCAGCCGCTTGGTGTCCCTAGGCATTGGAAAGAACTTCACCGATGACTAGATATAGGCCCTTCACCTTCGGTTATGAGATAGAGTGATATAAATAAATCTTACAACGCCGAGGGAACAATGAAACCTGGATACCTAGCACCGCTTTTAATGCTGTTCTTCCTGGCTGCCTGCACAGCCGAAAAGACCCCCGAAACGGCGCAAGTGGGGACCCCATTGTCGCCGTGGCATTCCTTAACCGAAGAGGAAATTAAAACAGCGGCTGCAGCCTTAATCGGCCGCGAAGGTAATGCCATTGTCATCAATCGAATCAGCCTAAAAGAGCCGAATAAGCAGGCCGCAAAGGCGTGGCAATCGAACGAGCTGGCACAACGTGGCGCAGACTTACTCTTCCGGTCCGGTAAATCCTCCTTTCGAGCAAGCTTTGATTTCGGCTCGAACACACTAAGCACGCCAACCCAGCTTACGACAGGTCAGTCCATGCTGGTGGGTGAGGAGCTCTTTGGAGCTGTTGAGAAAGTGAGTGCGTTGCCCCAAATAGTCGATGCAGTCAGCCAACGCGGCATTGACCCCGACTATGCCATTTGTCTTCCACGCACCATAGGGCGCTTTTATGCGGACATCGCCGATCCGATTAATGATCGAATGGCACGCTTTGACTGTTTCAACATCCGGGGGCAAGGCGGCTTAGGTATTTTACCTACCACCAGCGCCTACGCACGCCCCATCGAAGGGCTCAGCGTGTTATTTGATGTCGAGGAAAACCGCGTCATTGACATCACCGATACGTATGCGGGCGCCGAAGCTCCACCGGCTGACTTTGAGGTCCTCGAGCTCGATGAGGACACGCTCGACACCCGAACACCACTTCGACCTATTACCATTACACAGTCAGAAGGCCGCAATTTCAGTGTGAGCGGCAGTCAAATCGATTGGCAAGGTTGGCAATTCCACCTTCGCTTTGATCCGAGACAAGGCACCGTCCTCAATAATATTGGCTACGTGAACGGGGAGACGTTTCGACCCATTGCCTACGAGATAGCCATGTCGGAAATGTTTGTGCCCTATCAGGATCCAGACACCCATTGGTTCTACCGCGCGTATTTCGACATGGGCGAGTATGGCTTTGGCAACATGGCAACCGAACTCAAGGGCAACGACTGCCCCGCTAACGCCGTTTACCAAGATGTCGTATTACACACAGGAGGCGGCGATCCCGTTGCCGCGCCCAACCGTGTGTGCATTTTCGAATTCGACCCTGGCTACCCGAGTTGGCGTCACAGCGAATCGCTTCTTGAAGACGTGCCAGGGCTGGTTACGCACAACGCTCGACGCGCAACCAATTTAGTCGTTCGTATGGTCGCTGTAATAGGCAACTATGACTACTTCCAAGATTATATTTTTCAGCAAGATGGGCGAATAAGAATTCGCCTTATCTCAACGGGCATTGATGCCACGAAGGGCGTCTTCGCGAAATCGCTCAGTGACTCGGGTGCGCTCGACGAAACAGCGTACGGAACACTGATTGCACCTCTCCGTTTGGGCGTTAACCACGACCACTTCTTCAGCTACCGAATCGATATGGATGTCGATGGCACAGAGAATAATTTTCTTCGGCAAAAACTCGTTGCCGAAACTCAACCCAGCGATGCGGCACGCCAAGGTATTTGGCGGGTCCAGACAGAACAGGTTGCGACAGAGCAAGCGGCACAGACCGTTATGCGTGTAGAAAAGCCTGCGCTTCTCACCTTTGCCAGTCACAGTACCGTGAACCAGATGGGCTACCCCACTGCTTATCAACTCATGTTTCCAAACATTCGACCTTTGGTCACACCAGAGGATCCGATCTATCAGCGGGCTGGCTTTTTAAAGAATAATTTATGGGTGACTCGCTACCAGCCAGATGAAATTTTTTCAGCCGGTATTGCAGTCAATCAGTCGGAAAACGGTGTAGGTCTCCCTGTCTACGCCCAGGACAACGAGTCGATCGAAAACACAGATATCGTGGCCTGGCCCACAATCGGCTTTCATCACGTGCCGATGGCAGAGGATTGGCCGGTCATGCCGGCAAAAGTTGACGAAATCGTACTGAAACCGAGGAATTTCTTCGATCGTAACCCAGCGTTAGATGTTCCAAATTAAAGTGCTTGCTCGCACAACTGCCGAGACGCCACTTGGTTGTGAAGGCTCTGTGAGGTCGGTGACTCAGCCCTTGGTGCTTCGATACACTGAGCACGCTTTCAGACTCAAACGAGAGACGCATGCCAAACATTAAACTGAAACAGATTTTTCGTTATCCAGTGAAGTCCATGCTGGGCGAATCGTTGACCACCGTCACCCTTGGCGAAAAGGGAATTGAGGGTGACCGAGCCTGGGCCACCCGCGATGAAGTCCGAGGCGGCATTAGGGGCGCTAAGAAACTCCCTCAACTTATGTCCTTTCAGGCCACATCAGTGTCCGGAAACACCGCAGAAATTACCGCCCCCGACGGCGAGACCTGCCAAACCAACACCGATGCGATCAACGGGTGGCTATCAGAAAAGCTCAGTCATGACGTCACGCTATGGCCAATCATGCCCGCAGACAACCTAGACCACTATCGTCGCGGCGCACCCGACTCTGAAGATTTCGAACAAGAGTTACGCGAATTATTCGGTCGACTTCCCGACGAGCCATTGCCCGACTTGAGTGCCTTTGCCGAGGTCCTAGAATTCGAATCGCCGCCCGGCACCTATTTCGATGCGTTTCCTATCATGCTGATGACCCAGCAGTCCCTAGATACACTAAACCAACGCGCACCTGGCTCAACATTTGATCAGCGCCGCTTTCGTGCCAATCTCCTGCTCGAGGTTGAAGGTTCTAATGAACCGTTCCCCGAGCAGGCGTGGATTGGCAAGGAACTGCATATCGGTGATGTGGTTTTAAAAATTATCGACACCTGCCCGCGCTGCTCCATGACCACCCACGCTACGGCAGAACTCCCCCGCGATACTGACGTCATGCGGCATTTAGTGGCAGAGGCGGAGGGCAACCTTGGGGTATATGCCAAAGTGGTACGTGCGGGTGCTGTCGCAGTTAATCAGTCCATTACGCTCGCTTAGCGTCTTATGCTGGACTGTCCAACTCAAGCAGTTAGGTCAATCACTCCCGCGTTAAACTGATCCCAAGGACCGGTAATCGCTAGTGTCTTAGTCGGCGAATAGACGTTTACAAACAGCACGTTGCCATCGGGTGAAAAACACGCCCCTGCCATTTCAGTCTGAAGATTTAATCGGGC